>JAJXUP010000068.1 GCA_021782795.1 Pseudomonadota bacterium
CGATTGCAGTTCGTCCCAGTACACCGTCTGGATGGAATCGATGACAGCCACCGCCGGATGCTGCGTCCGCAGCGTCTCAAGTATCGCATCGAGACGGATTTCGGCCAGCAGTTGCATCGCCCCCCCCTGCAATTGCAGCCGCCGGGCGCGCATGGCGATCTGCTGCGCCGATTCCTCGGCACTGACGTACAGCGTGGCATGGTTCGATGCCAGCGCCGCCAGCGTCTGCAGTAACAGTGTCGATTTGCCGATACCCGGGTCGCCGCCGATCAGGACCACGCCTCCCGGCACGAGTCCGCCGCCGAGCACACGGTCGAATTCGGCGATGCCGCTGGCGATGCGTGTTTCTTCGGTGAATTCGACCTGTTCCAGCCGCTCGATGCGACTGGTGGCCGACCAGGCATTGTGACGGGATGGTGCGGACGATTCCGCAGCAGTTTCAACCAGCGTGTTCCAGGCCTGGCAATGCGGGCACTGTCCTTGCCATTTGACTGAAATGCCACCGCATTCGGTGCAGTTGTACTGAATTCTGCTTCGGCTCATGAGAATGGATTGTCTGCGAAAAGATTCGGGTGTAGGCTGCACGGTTGTGACAGACGCATTGTCGCATGTCGCAGCACGAGCACGGCAGTACCGTGTTCAGGTAAAACAACAGGAGGACACAACATGACAAAAAACATTCGCATCGCGCTGATTGGTTTGGGCCGGGTCGGTGAAACCTTCGCCGAGCATTTTCTTGCCAGCATCCAGATTCGCCATATTGCCGCCGAGATCGTCGCGGTTGCGGCCCACAATATCGATTCCCCGGTCGCCATGGGCTTTACCCACAGCAAGGTGCCCGTCTACAGCGACGGACTGAAGATCGCCGAGCTCGGTGACGGCGTGGACATCATTTTCGACCTGACCGGCAATCTGCAATTCCGCCAGCAACTGCGCGACCGCCTGCGCGAACTGGACAACCACCATACCGTCATCGCGCCGGAAGTCATGGCGCGCCTGCTGTGGTCGTTCTTCTCCGATGATGCCCAGCTGCCCGACGTGCACGGCAACACTGGCTACTGAACCCTCGCCCTGCATTGCCGCGCTCCGCAACGGGCGCGGATCAGTTGTGATTCAGACCCATGACCTCGCGCACATCGCGCATGGTATCGCGGGCGAGTTCCCGGGCGCGTTCGCACCCGTCGGCAATCAGGTTGCGTACCAGTGACGGCGATTCGGCGTAATGACGCGCCCGTTCCCACATCGGTTCGAGTTCGGCCACCACGCCATCGATCACCGGCTGCTTGCATTCGATGCAGCCAATGCCGGCGCTGGTGCAGCCCTGCACTACCCACTCCCGTACCGAATTGTCGGAGTAGATCTGGTGCAGCGCCCAGACCGGGCATTTTTCCGGCGTGCCCGGATCGGTGCGACGGATGCGCGCCGGATCGGTCGGCATGGTGCGGATCTTGCGGTTGACTTCTTCGGGTGATTCGCGCAACGCAATGGTGTTGTGATAAGACTTGGACATTTTCTGTCCGTCCAGTCCGGGCATACGCGATGCTTCCGTCAGCAGCGCTTGTGGCTCGACCAGAATCATCTTGCCGCCACCTTCCAGATAGCCGAACAGACGTTCGCGGTCACCAAGCGAGAGGTTTTGCTGTTCGTTGAGCAATGCACGCGCGGCTTCGAGCGCATCTTCCTCGCCTTGCTCCTGATAGCGCGTGCGCAATTCCTCGTATAGCCGTGCCTTTTTGGCACCCATTTTCCTGATCGCAGCCTCGGCTTTCTGCTCAAACCCGGCTTCACGCCCATACAGGTGGTTGAACCGACGGGCAATCTCACGCGTAAACTCGATATGCGGCACCTGGTCTTCGCCGACGGGCACCAGGTTGGCGCGATAGATCAGGATGTCAGCGCTTTGCAGCAGCGGGTAGCCAAGAAAGCCATAGGTGGACAGATCCTTTTCCACCAGCTTTTCCTGCTGGTCCTTGTAAGTGGGCACCCGTTCCAGCCAGCCCAGAGGCGTGAACATCGATAGCAGCAGGTGCAATTCGGCGTGTTCCGGCACCTGCGACTGAATGAACAGCGTCGATAGCGCAGGATCAACGCCGGCGGCCAGCCAGTCGATGATCATTTCCCAGGTGTTGTTGCGGATCACGTCCGGATTGTCGTAGTGCGTGGTGAGCGCGTGCCAGTCGGCAACGAAAAACAGGCATTCATGCTCATGCTGCAGCTTGATCCAGTTCTTCAGGACCCCATGATAATGCCCCAGGTGCAGATTGCCGGTCGGGCGCATGCCCGATAAAACTCGATTTGCGTACATGACTAGCTGGTAATTGCCTGAATGAGGTAAACGAGATCACTGTTGCCAATGCCGGCGACTGCGCCGGTCAGCACCAGAGTCAGTGCCATGACCGGGCTCAGCAGCACGTTGAGCCAGCCCATTGCCATGAAAAACAGCAGGATATACAACCCATAAGGCTCGATTCGGGCAAAGTTCCATGCCTGGCGCGCCGGCAACAGACTGGTGACGATACGGCCGCCATCCAACGGCGGCAGCGGCAGCAGATTGAGCGCCATCAGCACGGCATTGATGAAAATCCCTGCCGCTCCCATCAGCACGATCGGCTGACTGTAGCTGTCGCCGAGCATGACACCGAAGCGGATGATGAACGCCCAGCACAATGCCATGAACAGGTTGGCGGCCGGGCCGGCCAGCGCAACCCACAGCATGTCCTTCTTGGGATTGCGCAGCGCGGAAAAGTTTACCGGCACCGGTTTGGCCCAACCGAACAGGATGAAGCCCCCGCCGAGCAGGCGGCTCATCAACAGAATGGTCAGCGGAACCAGGATGGTGCCAACCGGGTCGATGTGCCGCAGCGGATTGAGTGTGACCCGCCCCAGCATCCATGCGCTCTTGTCACCGAAATAGCGTGCCACATAGCCGTGGGCAGCTTCATGCAGGGTAATGGCGAAAATGACCGGGATGACCCAGATTGAAATTTTCTGTACGAGATTGAGTTCCATTCATTCCAGTCCGAAAGGTGCCAGCGAGCCCCGCCCACGCCGCAGCACCTCGATGCCGCCGCCGCTCAGGTCGAGAACGGTCGTCGGTTCGATGCCGCAGGATCCGGCGTCAAGCACCAGATCGATCTGCCGTTCAAGGCGATCGCGAATATCCAGCGGATCGCTCATCGGAACGGATTCACCCGGAAGGATGAGCGTCATGCCGAGCAAAGGTTCGCCCAATTCCGCCAGCACCGCCAATGTTACCGGATGCGCGGGGATGCGCAAGCCTATCGTGTTGCGACGGGGATGTTGCAATCGGCGCGGCACCTCGCGAGTGGCCTCGAGAATGAATGTGTAGTTGCCCGGCGTATTGGCCTTGAGCAGACGGAATTGCCGGTTGTCGACCTGGGCATAGACGCCGATTTCCGACAGATCGCGGCACAGCAACGTGAAATGATGCCGCTCGTCCACATCGCGCAGCTGACGGATGCGTTCCTGTGCAGTCTTCTCGCCGAGGCGGCAGGTGATCGCGTAGCTGGAATCGGTCGGCAATGCGACCAACCCGCCGCTGCGGAAAATTTCAGCGGCCTGGCGAATCAGCCGCGGTTGCGGATTGTCGGGATGCACCGTGAAATATTGCGCCATCAGACAGCCTCCCAGTCGTGCCATACCGGGACGCACAGCGCCGGCAGCGACGGTAACCGACCCAGGTCACGGTAGGTTTCTTCGGGAGAGTGAAAGTCGGAACCGCGCGACGACAGCAGACCGACGTCGCGCGCGAAACGGGCAAAACGCGCATACTGGTCCGGGGTGTGGCTGCTGCTGACGACCTCGATGCCTTCGCCACCGGCATCGCGGAATTCATGCAGCAGCCCGAGCATGCGTTCGCTGCCCACGCGATAGCGCCCCGGATGCGCCAGCACCGCGCGTCCGCCGCTGGCACGTATCCAGCCGATGGCATCGGCCAGTCCTGCCCATCGATGCGACACATAGCCAGGCTTGTCCTTGCTCAGGTAACGGCGAAACACGGCCTGCACGTCCTTGCAGGCGCCGATTTCGACCAGATAGCGTGCAAAATGCATGCGACCGATCAGTTCGGGATTGCCGGCATGGCGCCACGCACCTTCCAGACTGTCCGGTATGCCAAAGCGCGCCAGTTGCGCCGCGATGCGCTCGGCGCGTTCACGCCTGCCGAGACGCAGTTGCGCCAGTCCCGCAGCCAGCTCCGGCGCCTGTGGATCGATGCCCAGCCCGACCACGTGCAGCGTCTGTGCTTCCCAGCTGACCGAGATCTCCACTCCGTTGACAAGACGCACCCCAAGCGCCTGCGCAGCCTGACGCGCTTCATCGAGACCGCTGGTATCGTCATGGTCGGTCAGCGCCAGCACGTCCACGCCGCGTTCGGCGGCACGAGCCAGCAACTGTGCAGGGGAAAGCACGCCATCGGAGATGCAGGAATGGGAATGTAAATCGTAATTGAGCGACATGGCGTGTCAGGCTGATTCAATTGTCAGATCATAACAAACTTGCCCCCCCACGTACATAAGGCACGCCGTCAGCCCATGTACGGCTACGTGACATGCGATCATGTCAGGAAACGGAATTTCCGTTAAACTTCCTCCGCACTGCCTTGTCCATTGCATGATGTGACACGCTTGCCAACACCCATACTGACCTACAACCGACATCATGAAATTCTTTTTCGACCTGCTGCCCGTCCTGCTCTTCTTCGTCGCCTACAAATGGTTCGGCATCTACGTTGCCACCGGCGTGGCCATCGCCGCCAGTCTGGCGCAGATCGTATGGCTGCTGGCCCGGGGCAGGAAGGTCGATGCCATGCTCTGGCTCAGTCTGGCGGTGATTGTCGTGCTCGGCGGCGCCACCCTGATCTCGCACAACGAGACGTTCATCAAATGGAAACTGACTGCGCTCTACTGGCTGTACGCACTGATCCTGCTCGGGGGCGAACTCTGGTTCGGCCGCAATTTTCTGCGTATGCTGCTGGGAAAACAGATGGTGCTGCCGGATGCCATCTGGCGCAGACTGAACCTGAGCTGGGTTGTGTTCTTCGCCGCCATGGGCGGGCTCAATCTGTATGTTGCCTACCACTTCAGCACGGATACCTGGGTCAACTTCAAACTGTTTGGCAGCATGGCGCTCATGCTGCTGTTCGTCGTGGCACAGGGCATCATGCTGAGCCGCCATCTCGGAGATCCGCCCAATGAGTAACTGGTATGTCATCCTCGGCGAAGATGTTCCCGACAGCCTGCCCATGCGCATGCAGACACGCGCCGCACATCTCGAGCGCATGCGCCGCCTGCAGGATGAGGGCCGGGTGCTGGTTGCCGGTCCGTTTCCTGCCATTGACAGCCCTGATCCTGGCCCCGCGGGCTTCATGGGCAGTCTGATTGTGGCGCGGTTTGATTCGCTTGACGCGGCACGTGCCTGGGCAGACGATGATCCCTACGTCAGAAGCGGGGTTTGGGGGCGTGTCGAAGTAAAACCTTTTGTGAAAGTCATGCCATAATGCACACCTTGGAACTAATGCGCGAAAAACTGGCCCTATTGCAACCGGAATCGCTGGAAATCATTGATGAAAGCGAGCGCCATGCGGGCCATGCCGGAGCGAAATCGGGTGGCGGGCATTATCGCCTGAATATCGTTTCGCCGGTTTTTTGCGGGATGGGCACGCTGGAAAGACATCGGCATGTGTATGCTGCGCTGGGTGAACTGATGCGTGAACGGATTCACGCGCTGGCGATCCACGCGCACTGCCCATCTGAAATATCCGGACGCGGCATTTGAGGCGGTGCCGGCTATAACGAAAATTCCGTTTCATAACTTGTAGACAAAGGAAAGTTCATGCAAATCAAGAAACTTGTCGTCGCCACCGCCTGCATCGCCGGTCTGACCGCGCTGACCGGCTGTAACGCCGCCGAAGACAACAAGCCTGCCAGTGCCGCAGCCCCGGCGCAACCGGCCGGCAAGATCATGGCCGTGGTCAATGGTGTGCCGATTCCGCAGGAAGAGCTCAATGTACTCGAGCAGGATCGCTCGGCACAGGGTCAGCCGATCAACGACCAGGCCATCGCTGCCATGCGCGACAGTCTGATCAACGGCGAGATTCTTGCCCAGCAGGCGCAGAAAAAAGGCATCGACAAGACCAGCAATTTCCAGATGCACCTGCAACTCGCCAAAACGCAGATGCTGGCCCAGGCATTCATTGCCGACTACGTGCGCGCCAACCCGGTCAGCGAAGACGCGATGAAGGCCGAATACAATCGCGTCAAGGCAATGATGGGCACCAAGGAATACGAAGTCAGCCACATTCTTGTGGACAACGAAGCCGAAGCGCGCTCCATCATCGCCCAGCTGAACAAAAAGGCCAAGTTCTCCGAACTGGCGAAGAAAGATTCCAAGGACGCCTCCGCATCCAATGGTGGACAGCTCGGCTGGATTGCCCCGGCAAATCTGGTCAAGGAATTCGCCGATGCCATGGTGCAGCTGAAAAAGGGTGAATACACCAAGGAACCCGTCCACACCAAGTACGGCTGGCACATCATCAAGGTTGACGACATCCGTGACCTGAAATTCCCGGCCTACGATCAGGTGAAAAACCAGCTGCGCACCGATCTGGAACAGCAGGAGATTCGCAAGCTGATTTCCGATCTGCGCGCCAGCGCCAAGATCGAGTAATGCCATAGGGGTTCCCGACATGTCGGGAACCCCTTCGATTTCCACGACGGATCTTCATTCATGAAAAACCTGCAAGATCAATTTCTGAACGCGCTGCGCAAGGAGCATGTGCTGGTATCCGTGTTTCTGGTCAATGGCATCAAGCTGGTTGGCAAGATCGAATCCTTCGACCAGTACATGGTCATGCTCAAGGGGCACGATAACGTCAGTCAGGCCATTTTCAAGCACGCCATCTCCACCCTGTCTCCTTCCCGTCAGGTCAATATCGACCTGGGCTCCGAAGAATGACCTACCCGCGTACAGGCTCATGTCGCGCAAGCGCGGCACAGGCCCGTCCGCCTTCCCGCTCATGCGCGGCCGAGCGCACGGCCAGATCCGCATTCCGCTGGCTGCTCATTGCGCTGCTGCTGTTTCAGTTGTTCGCGCTCACCCACCATAATCACGACATCAGTGCTCACGCTGACGATTGCCCGTCCTGTGTTCTGGCGTTGCACTTTTCCAGCAGCGGCACCACTACCCCACCTGCCCTGCCATCGCAATGGCTGACCGTCGGTTGGCCGATACCGCATCACGCCCTTGCCGTCACCCCGTTCACCCCACCTGCTGCATTTCTGCTCCCGCCTGCCCTGGCACCGCCTGTTCCCGCACATTCCCAGTGAGTCCTGTGCGCACCGACATGCGCAGCAACACCGTATTCTTTGGAGCAACCGATGTCAGGCAAACCGTTTGCCGGGCTGGCCGCGCTGTGCGCGCTGGCGAGCTTTTCCGCGCATGCTGCGGAAATTCCGGCGGGAGAAATCGATGGCGTGGTCAACGATGCCCTGGGTCAACCCCTCGCTGCAGCACGTATTGAAGTCAAGAACCGCAACGGCGCCGTGCTGGCGATCACGCACAGTGACAGCAACGGGCACTTCCATTTCACGCACCTTGCCTCGGGCGTCTATGCGCTGATCGCCACCCTGACCGACTATCGTCAGGGCACAGACATCGTCTGGCTGGCCGGAACGCAAGGCAAAACCAGCCGCCTGACACTGGCCAGCACACACGCACTGCGTCTGCGGGTCGCCGTGCAGCAGGCAAGCCCGCCGCGTAACGGGGTTTCTCTCGACAACGGCGGAGCCAGCAGCTATCACATCAGCAGCAAGGACATCCAGCAAATGCCACTTGGCACGGATACCTCATTCAACCAGCTGTTGTTGCAGGCGCCCGGCGTTGCTCAGGATTCGTTCGGCCAGATTCACGTGCGCGGTGACCATGGCGACCTGCAATACCGCATCAATGGCGTCCTGCTGCCGGAAGCGATTTCAGGGTTCGGCCAGACCCTGGACAGCCGCTTCATCGACAGTGTCAACCTGCTGACCGGAACGCTGTCGGCGCAATATGGCTACCGCACTGCCGGCGTGGTCGACATCCATACCAAAACCGGTGCATTCGACCAGGGCGGCTCGGTGGAAATCGGCGGCGGCAACCACAATACCGCTGAATCTTCCGCGCAACTGCAGGGGCATAGTGGCAATTTCAGCTATTATCTCGATGCCTCCGGACTGCAGAACAGTCTCGGCATCGAAAACCCGATGCCGACGTTCAATGCCGTCCATGACGCGTCGACGCAAAACAACGGGTTTGGCTACCTCTCATGGACAATCAGCGACACGCTGCGCGCCAGCGCCATGTTCGGTGCGGCCGACAGCCGGTTCCAGATTCCCGATCTGTACGGTCAGACCCCGCTGTATTCACTGTCAGGCGTGAACACCATGCCCTCGCAGGCACTCAACGAGCAGCAACACGAAACCACGCGTTACGGGTTGCTTGCACTGCAAGGCACGCTCGGAAGCCAGTACGATTACCAGTTGTCGGCATTCAGCCGCTACACGCGGGTGCTGTTCGGCCCGGATATTCCCGGTGACCTGATCTATACCGGGGTCGCGTCGCAGGTGCTGCGTACGGCACTCGAGAACGGACTGGAAGCCGATTTCGACGCACGCATCTCGCCCTCGCATACGTTGCGTACCGGCATTTACATCAGCAGCGAACAGGCAGACGCTTTCAACAATCTGCTGGCTTTTCCCGCCAATGCCGCCGGTCAGCAAACCTCGACCGTGCCGCTTGCCCAGTCGCAGTATTCCTCGCTGCCAATGAACCTGTTCGGGGTGTACGTCCAGGATCGCTGGCAGGCCACGCAACGTCTCACCATCGACTACGGCCTGCGCTTCGACCAGGTGGATGCCTATACCAGCGGTCACCAGATGAGTCCGCGACTGGGTGCGGTATACCAGTGGTCGCCCGCCACCACGCTGCATGCCGGCTACGCGCATTATTACACTCCGCCGCCAGACGAACTCATCAGCGGCCAGCTCGTCGCCGGCGCGCAGTCCACCACCAATGCCCAGCCGGGCGGCACACTCAATTCACCGGTGCGTTCGCAGTCGAGCGATGATTTCGACCTCGGTATCGACCAGCGTCTGAATCCGTACTGGAATGTCGGTATGGATGGCTACTACAAGCAGGTCACCAATCTGCTCGACGAAGGTCAGTTTGGTTCGGCGCTGCTGTATACGCCATTCAATTACGCCCAGGGCATGATCTATGGCGTGGAATGGACCGCCAGCTACCGACGCGACACCACTTCAGTCTGGTTCAATCTGGCCAACAGCACCGCAATGGGCAGGAATATCATTTCTTCGCAGTACAATTTCTCTCCGGCCGAGCTGTCATACATCGCCAACAACTGGGTGCATCTCGACCATGATCAGACCTGGACGGCATCCTCGGGTGTCTCATGGTTTGCCCGTGACATCACCTGGAGCGCCGACCTGCTCTATGGCAGCGGCCTGCGCAGTGGTTTTGCCAATACCAGCCACCTGCCCGGCTACATGCAGGTTAATGTGGGTGCCTTGCGTACCCTGAAATTGCCGCGTGTCGGCAGGCTCGATGCCCGGCTCAGCATCGTCAACCTGCTCAACACCAGCTACGAGATCCGCGACGGTACCGGCATCGGCGTTGGCGCACCGCAATACGGGCCGACGCGAACGGTGATCCTGAGCCTGACCAAACCGTTTTGACCCGTCACCGTTTCGAATCGTCCTGATGCCCAGGGCGTCACCACAGGAGAAGTATCGCATGCAAGCAGACTGGCTGGCTTTCAAACTCGGCGGGATCATGATGGTCCCCTTGTCCATTCTGGCCATACTCGCATTGGCGGTCATGTTTGAAAAAGCCGTGCTCTACTGGCAATACACCCGATTGCCGCAAACGATGGCCGACCTGCTGGAAAGTTATGAGTTTGATTGGGAAAAACTATTTTCAGAAATGAAAAATCTCAATAAAAATAATTATTTTTATAGGTTTTTCAATGTAATCACAGAGAATCGCAGTCACCCGGCCTGGTGGATCGAATCGCGTGCAGCAGACGAGGCGCAGGTGATTGAAACCACGCTATCGCGGCGGTTGTGGCTGCTCGAAACCACGGTCACTGCCGCTCCACTGCTCGGCTTGATGGGCACGATCGCCGGCATGATGCACGCCTTCCAGTTGATCGGCGCCAACGGCCTCGTCAACCCGACTGGCGTGACCGGCGGCGTGGCTCAGGCGCTTATCGCCACGGCGGTCGGTCTGATGATCGCGCTGGTTTCATTGTTCGGTTTCAATTATTTTTCCCGGTTGCAATCGCAGACGCTGGACGAAATGGAACGTCTCGGCACCCGGCTCATCGACCGCATCCGTCTCGACCAGCAGGGGTGATGCCATGAAACTGCGCGTATCCCGCGTCCAGCGCAAAGGACGCATTGAAATCATCCCCATGATCGACGTGATGTTCTTTCTGCTCGCCACCTTCATGCTGGCCTCGCTGTCCATGCAGCACCTCGACGCCCTGCAGGTCAACCTGCCACAGGGACAAGCCGAACGCATGAGCGCAGAAAAGACCCCTACGCTGACCATCACGGCCGACAACCGCATCCTCGTGGACAAGATACCGGTGACGCTGGCGCAACTGGGTGGCGTGTTGCATGCACGTATCGGCAGCAACGGCAACCTGATCATTGCTGCCGACAATCACGCACAACACGGCACAGTGGTTCAGGCGATGCTGGCAGCCCAGCATGCCGGCGCACAGCACTTCCTGATCGCTG
>JAJXUP010000069.1 GCA_021782795.1 Pseudomonadota bacterium
ACCTTGAATCAGTGAAATTGGCGGAAATAATCGTCATATTTTGAAATTTAACCGTTCGAAACGAGTGGAATGCGGCTCAACCCGGTTCGTTCAGAGGTTTCCTAGTCATGTATGCGATCCTCCGGCAGATTTACCGTACAGGCATTCGCAGCGAACCTGCGCCGGCATCCGATGCCACGCTCGATCGCCGTGTGCAGGAAATCCAGGCCGATATCCTGCGCAGCGTGGGACGTGCGCTGGCGATCCGTCATCTGGATACCGGGTCGTGCAACGGCTGCGAACTCGAAATCGGTGCGCTCGGCAATCCGTATTACAACATCGAGGGTCTCGGAGCCCATTTTGTCGCCAGTCCGCGCCATGCGGATTTGTTGTTGGTGACCGGTCCGTTGTCACGCCACATGCTCACGGCGATGCGACGCACCTGGGAGGCCATGCCCGAACCGCGTCTGGTGGTAGCCGTCGGCGATTGCGCGAAGGACGGCGGCGTGTTTGGCGAAAGTTACGCCTGTTGCGGCGGCGTGCTGAACCACCTTCCGGTTGATGTGCTGGTTCCGGGGTGTCCGCCGTCACCGCTGGCGATTTTGCAAGGCATTCTGAGTGCGGTGGCGGGACGCGGCGAGACGCCAGTGCAGTCACAATCGATATCCGGCCAGACGGCAGAAAATCTGGGATAATTACCGATTGTTGACAGGAAATGGAAATGGTGCGGACATGCAAACCCTGACCGTCGCATTGGGCCATCGCAGTTATCCGATTCACATTGGTGCCGGGTTGCTGGATCAGCCCGAACTGATCGCGGCGCATCTGCCACAGCCGCGTGCGGCGATCGTCACCAATACGACCGTGGCCCCGCTGTATCTGGCGCGGCTTGCGGCCGGTTTGCGCGCCCATGGCGTCGATGTGGTGGAGATCGTGTTGCCGGACGGGGAGCAATGGAAGGATTGGGCGACACTGAACCAGATTTTCGACAGCCTGCTTGCACACCATTGCGAACGCAAAACGACGCTGGTCGCGCTCGGCGGCGGCGTGGTGGGCGATCTGACCGGGTTTGCCGCAGCCTGCTACCTGCGCGGCGTGCCATTCATTCAGGTGCCGACCACATTGCTGGCGCAGGTGGATTCCTCGGTCGGCGGCAAGACGGGCATCAACCACCCGATGGGCAAGAACATGATCGGTGCGTTCTATCAGCCACGCCTGGTGCTGGCCGATACGGATACGCTGCATACGCTGCCGGCGCGGGAACTGTCTGCCGGCCTGGCCGAGGTGATCAAGTACGGACTGATCCGCGATGCCGGGTTTTTCGGCTGGCTGGAGACGAACATGGAACGGTTGCGTGCGCTCGATGAGCAGGCGCTGGTGCATGCGATTCACCACTCGTGCGCAGTCAAGGCCGAGATCGTGGCGGGCGATGAGCGCGAATCCGGCATGCGCGCCTTGCTGAACCTGGGACATACTTTCGGTCATGCCATCGAATCCGCCATGGGCTATGGCAACTGGCTGCACGGGGAGGCGGTGGCGGCGGGCACGGTCATGGCGGCACGGCTGTCGCAGCGACTTGGCTGGATCGGTGAAGGCGATGCGGCGCGCATCGCAGCCATCATGCGCAGTGCCGGGTTGCCAGACCGGCCGCCGGAGCTGGACGTCGAGGTGTGGATGCGCGGCATGCAGCTTGACAAGAAAGTGGAAGACGGTCGCATCCGCTTCGTTTTGCTGCGCGCGATCGGGGAGTCCTGTCTGAGCGCGGACGTTCCGGTCGAATTGCTTGAACGGGTGCTGGCGGACAGCGCGGGCTGAGACCGATGCCAGGGGTGCGCAGCCGGAGCAGGATGCGCCAGACCGATTTTTACCGGATTTCTCAGAAATTCGTGTCAACCCGTTCTATTATTTGTTATATTTCCGTCATACATTACCTGGGCGATCACCATGAAACCGATTTCCGCTGCTTTGGCGTTGCTGGTCTGCGTAGCCTTGCCTGCTCAGGCGCAGAATCTGCCACAGGCGGGCGCGCCGATCATTGCCACGCCGGTCGCCGTGCCCGCCAGTGCCATGATGACCGGGGCGGCCACCAGTGCTTCGGTAACGGCCCCCGTGGAAACACCGGCAGCGCCAGCGGCTCAGGCGGCCACAGAAGCTGTGCCTGTGCAGAGCATGCTGCCGGCAGCCGCCCCGGCGCCCGCACCTGCACCTGCAACCGCAGCTGTGCCGACGCCTGCCGCAGTGCAAGCCGCACCTGCAGCGGCAGCGGCCGAAGCGCCGGCTGCGTCCGAAGTGCCTGCAAGCAATGCGCCACGCATGACCGCCGGCATGCCGCGCCTGAGTTCGCACTCCGTGCTGGTGATCAATGAGGCCAATGGTGCGCCGTTGCTGGAAAAGAATCCCGACATGCAGACGCCGATCGCATCGATCAGCAAGCTCATGACCGCGATGGTGGTGCTGGATGCAAAACAGGACCCCACCGAAAAAATCGAAGTGACAGAGGCAGATGTCGATACCCTGCGTCACTCCGCCTCGCGTCTGGCCGTTGGAACCGTGCTGACGCGTGACCAGATGCTGCATCTGGCGCTCATTGCTTCCGAAAATCGCGCTGCGTCGGCACTGTCGCGCAATTATCCGGGTGGACGGGTGCAATTCATTCGCGCCATGAACCGTAAGGCGGCCCAGCTTGGCATGACGCATACGTCGTTCGAGGATCCGACCGGGCTGTCGAGCCACAACCGCTCGACGGCCGAGGATCTGGCGAAGATGGTCAAGGCGGCAGCGAGCTATCCGCTGATCCACCGCATCACGACCACCGGTGAATACGATATCCGGCGTACGGCCAGTGTGGAGGTGCACCGCAGGCACCGGCACGCGGCAGCGCGCCATCTCGTGACCCGGGAGATTGCCTTCCACAACACCAACCAGCTGGTGCGCGAGAATCGGTGGGACATCGGCTTGTCGAAAACCGGTTTCATCAATGAAGCCGGCCATTGCCTGGTCATGCAGGTGCGTATTGCGAGTCGGCCGGTGATCATCGTGCTGCTCGACGCCTATGGCAAGTTTGACCGCATCAGCGATGCGCGCCGCATCCATCAGTGGCTGGAAGCCCACAGCAGCGTTTTTGGCAAGGAAGCGCGTCGCGCTCGCGCCGGAAACCGGCTGGCAAGTAATCCGTAACGGTTTGCGGCCCGGGGTGGGCAGGAGTGTTCGTGCTGGTCTACATCCACGGCTTTAACAGCAGCGGGCGCTCTGCCAAGGGACGCCTGCTGGTCGACTATTTCGCCGCCGCAGATCGGTTGGACGAGGTGTGGTGTCCGGATCTGCCGCACCGTCCGGCGCAGGCGATGGCCATGCTGGAAGAGCGACTGGCGCATCATGCCCCTGCGGACATACGGCTGGTCGGCAGTTCGCTGGGTGGTTTTTATGCCACGGTGCTGGCCGAGCGGATGGGCGTGCGCGCCGCGCTCGTCAACCCCGCGGTGCATCCGGCCCGGTTGCTGGAGGCCGCGCTGGGCGAACAGCAAAACTATCACAGCGGAGAACGTTATGCGTTCACCCGCGATCATCTGCGCGAACTGGCAGCACTGGAGCCGTCGCCGCTGCAACATCCGGAACGATTGCTGCTGCTGGTGGAAACCGGCGATGAAGTGCTCGATTATCGCGAGGCCTTGGCGTATTATGACGCCTGCCGTCAGATTGTGGTTCCTGGCGGCGATCACGGTTTCCGGTCTTTTGCCCGGTATATTCCAGAGATTATGACGTTCTGATCCCGCCCGCCGGGGGCCTGCATGTACCTGTTATACGAAGAAGAAGGCCAGTTCAAGGCAGGCACCATAGTCGCCGACAACGATACTTCGCTGCAAATCGATACCCAGTTTGGCAAGCGCATCAAGTTGCGTGCAGCCCAGGTGATGCTGCGATTCACAGCGCCTGTGCCGGAGGCATTCATGCAGGCGGCAGGCGAGGTGCGCGCAGCGCTTGATCCCGATTTTCTGTGGGAAGTCGCCGGTCAGGAAGAGTTCGACTACACTGTGCTCGCCCAGGAGTATTTCGGTCGCACGCCGCAGCCCGCAGAGCAGGCGGGCATCCTGCAGTGTCTGCATGATGCGCCGATGTATTTCTACCGCAAGGGGCGCGGGCGCTACCGTCCGGCGCCGCCCGAGGCGCTGACTGCGGCCAAGGCCAGTCTTGTGCGCAAGCAGCGCGAGGCGGAACTGGTGGCAGAGTATGTCGCCGAACTGTCGGCATTCCGTCTGCCGCCGGCAATGCGTGACGAGGTCGATTCGCTGCTGTATGCGCCAGACAAGCAGCAACCGGCCTGGCGCGCCGTCGAGGCTGTGTGCAAACAGACCGGGTTGACGCCGCTGCGCCTGCTTGACCGTTGTGGTGCCATCGCATCCAGTCATGATTACCACCTGAAACTGTTCCTGCGCGAGTATTTCCCGCGTGGAACCGGGTTTGCCGTGGACGAGACCTTGCCTGCATTGCCTGATCTGCCGCTGGCCACGGTGCGTGCGTTCAGCATCGACGATGCCCAGACCACCGAGATCGACGATGCATTTTCGGTGACGCGCCTGGCCGATGGCGACTGGCAAGTGGGTATTCACATCGCGGCGCCGGCGCTGGGGGTGCTGCCAGGCACTGCGCTCGACCAGGCGGCCGCGGCACGCATGTCGACGGTCTACCATCCCGCCGGCAAGATCACCATGCTGCCGGAAGCGGTGATCGCAGCGTTCTCGCTGGATGAGGGACGTGATTCGCCTGTGTTGTCCATGTACCTGCAGGTGGCCGATGGCAGCTGGGAGGTGCGGTCGCACACCACGCGGCTGGAATGCGTGAGGGTGGTGGAGAATCTGCGGCACGAAACATTACAGGCGCATTTTGATCCGGAATGCCTGGTGAACGGCTGCCCGCAATATCCATGGCAGGACGAGCTGGCCATGCTGTGGCAGTTGTCGGGCAAGCTTGAAGCTGCCCGCGGCAAGACACCCGATCCGTCCCAGCCTCAGCGCGTGGATTACCAGTTCCGCGTCGATGGTGAACGCGTGACCATCACCGATCGTCAGCGAGGCAACCCGATCGATCGTGTGGTATCGGAGCTGATGATTCTGGTCAATGCGGAATGGGGCAGGCAACTGGCGCAGGCGGGTGCCATGGCGCTGTACCGCACCCAGCAGAACGGCAAGGTCAGAATGAGCAGCCGGCCAGCACCGCATGTGGGGCTCGGCGTCGAGCAGTATGCCTGGGCAAGTTCTCCGTTGCGGCGTTATGTCGATCTGCTCAACCAGCGCCAGCTCATTGCGCTGGTGCAGGACGAGCCGCCGCCTTATCCGCCCAAATCAGATATACTGTATGCCGCATTGCGCGATTTCGAAACGGCGTATGACGCCTACTCGGACTTCCAGCGCAAGATGGAGCGCTACTGGTGCCTGCGCTGGCTGCTGCAGGAGCAGGAAACACTGGTGCATGCGGTGGTGATCAAGGAAAACCTGCTGCGCCTCGACAACCTGCCGATGGTGGTTCGTGTGCCCTCCCTGCCGGAAACCCTGCCGGGTACCGATGTGGCGCTGCGCGTGGATGGCGTTGATCTGCTGGAAGTCGAACTGCATTGTACCTGGTTGCCACAGGAGTGATGAGTATTGAATCCGGTTCGCGAAAGAGACGAATGCCTGGAGGCGGCGGACTCCGGGAATTCGGGTACAGACCTGCCTGCTGCGGTTGCTCCCGATGCCGCTGAGTGAGCGAGCGCTTCGAACCATGTTTTTCCCGCGTGCAATGCCCGGCGCCTTTCGCCTGGCCTTGCTGCTGTCGTTCATCCTGCACACGCTGCTGCTGGCGGTGAGGTTTTCCCTGCCGGATATTCGTGCGCAATCTTTCATGTCGCCGCAGCTCGAACTGGTGCTGGTCAACAGCAAGTCGGTCACTCCGCCGGAGAAGGCTGATGCGCTGGCGCAGAGCAATCTCGATGGCGGCGGCAATACCGACGAAGACCGTCGGGCAAAGAGTCCGCTCCCTGCAATGTCACAAGACCAGCGCCAGCAGGATATCGAGGCCGCCCAGCGTCAGGTCGCGCGGCTCGAAGAAGAAAACCGGCAGTTGATGACCCAGATCCGTGCGGCGGTGCAGTTGCCCGACAAACCCAGCACCACGGAACAGAACCGTGCCCCGCTGGCCGACCATTCCGGCGATGGTCAGGGAAAGGCGAGTTCGCTGGAAATGTCCGAGCTCGAAGCGCAGATTTCGCAGCAATACGATGCCTACCAGAAACGTCCGCGCAAGCTGTTCATTGGTGCGCGTACCCAGGAATATGCTTTTGCGCGCTATGTGGAAGACTGGCGCATCAAGGTCGAGCGCATCGGAAACGAAAATTATCCGGCAGCTTCGCGCGACAACAAAATCTATGGCAAGTTACAGCTGACCGTCTCGATTCGTGCGGACGGCACACTGGACAGTATCGAGGTGACGCGTTCTTCGGGTTCGGCGGTGCTGGATAACGCGGCCATTGCCATCGTCAATCGTGCGGCGCCATTTTCGCCATTTCCCGAGGATATACGCAAAAAGGCGGACATTGTCAGCATCACGCGCACATGGACTTTCGCACCCAGCGACCAGCTGAGCACTCATGACTGACTGGCGCCAGCCGGTTGGTTGTTGCGCGCTTCTGTTATAATCGCAACATTCCCTATTCTGAAAAAGGCGACATCATGCAGATTGGCACCACCTTGACCCAGTTCCTTGCCGACGAACAGCGCCGCGCAGGCGTGATCACTGATGATTTGCGTATTCTGCTGGGCGAGGTGTTTACCGCGTGCAAGGTGATCTCCAATGCGATCAATCAGGGGGCGCTGGCCGGCGTGATGGGCAATCTGGATTCGGAGAATGTGCAGGGCGAAACGCAGAAGCAGCTTGACGTGATCACCAACGAAATTTTCATCGAGGCTTGCGAACGCAGTGGTCAGCTGGCCGGCATGGCATCCGAGGAAATGGAAGACGTCTACCGCATTCCGGACAATTTCGTGCGTGGTCGTTACCTGCTCGTGTTTGACCCGCTCGATGGATCGTCCAATGTCAACGTCAACATTTCGGTCGGCACCATTTTTTCCGTGCTGCATCATGATGGGGATGCATCGCATCCGGCCGTCAGCGATTTTCTGCAGCCGGGCACGCGCCAGGTGGCAGCGGGTTACGCGCTGTACGGTTCTTCGACCATGCTGGTGCTGACCACCGGCCAGGGCGTGAATGGATTTACACTGGATCGCAACATCGGCGAGTTTGTGCTGACCCACCCGGGCATGACCATTCCTGCGGACACCAAGGAGTTTGCCATCAACGCTTCCAACCAGCGTTTCTGGGAAGCGCCGGTGCAACGTTATGTTGCCGAATGCGTGGCAGGCAAGACCGGTCCGCGCGGGCGTGACTTCAATATGCGCTGGGTGGCTTCCATGGTGGCAGAGGTGCACCGCATATTGGTGCGCGGTGGCGTTTTCATGTATCCCAAGGACACCAAGGATCCGACCAAGGCGGGCAAGCTGCGCCTGATGTACGAGGCCAATCCGATGAGCTTCAT
Source organism: Pseudomonadota bacterium (assembly GCA_021782795.1). Taxonomy (GTDB): domain Bacteria; phylum Pseudomonadota; class Gammaproteobacteria; order Burkholderiales; family Sulfuriferulaceae; genus Sulfuriferula. Next base: position 7,547 of record JAJXUP010000069.1, read on the forward strand.
CGTCGAGCAGGCAGGCGGGATGTCCAGTACGGGTCGTCAGCGCATTCTTGACATCCAGCCGGAAGGGTTGCACCAGCGCGTGCCGGTCATTCTGGGTTCAAAGAACGAAGTTGAACTCGTGGTGTCGTACCACCAGGGTCATTGATACCGCTTCACAGCGGCGGCGTTCGGGTCTGGCGCCGCCGCAACGCATGATGTCAGTCTGCTCCAGGTCGCCAATGCAGTAGCAGTCCGGGCTCACCCGGGCGGGCCTGCCAGGCGCAGTCGGTGCCGATACCGACCACGTGCGCGAGCTGGTCTGAACACCAGACGAAAGGCAGGTGCGCGCGCTGCCACGACGGTATGCCTGATTCCTGTAACCATTTCTTCACCGCACGGCGTGGTCGGCGGCAATACGGTTGCAGGTTTTCGCCACCGATGCGGGCACGAATGATCATTTCGTCTGCATTCGGCAGGCGCATTCCGGCGCCGGTCACCATTTCAAATTCCAGTCTGCCGCCCAATTCGGGCAGTTCGAGTTCGGGCTCGCCGTGCCAGCGCCAGCAGATGCCGGGCGGCGGCATCTGTTGTTCCCGGACCAGCCAGGCCGAGCCGTGGCTGGCGTGCAGGACGAGGGTGCCTAACTGGATGCGCAGACGTGTGTCATGGCTTGCCTGAACCAGTTGGCGGTACATTTCGTGCAGCAATGCGCTATCGGGCATATCAAGCGCGTGGCCGGCGAGAAAGTGGCGTAGCAGGTTACGCGCACGTGCGGCGCTGAGTCTGGCAAGCGCGCCACAATCCAGCCGCCGTTCATGGATAGCCGTTGCAGCGTCCTGGTTGGCCAGATCTTCGAGCAGTTCGGTTGCGTCGGCCATGTGGCTGGCGGTGCGCGCCAGCGTGGTGCGCCAGGCGGGGGCCAATGCTTCAATCGCGGGCAGGACATGCTGGCGCAGGTGGTTGCGCGTGTAACGCGTGTCGGCATTGCTCTCATCTTCCACCCAATGCAGCCCGCGCGATTCGGCCCAGGCCCGTAGCCGGGCGCGCTCAATGCCGAGCAACGGGCGCAACAGCATCGGACCATCTTCGAGCCGGCGCAGTGGTGGCATGGCGGCCAGCCCCTGCACGCCAGCGCCGCGCAGCAGCTGCAATAGCACGGTCTCGGCCTGATCGTCACGGTGATGCGCAAGCGCAAGGTAATCGACAGGGGTGCGACGAAAGCACTCGTATCTCAGGCTGCGCGCTGCCGCTTCGAGACCGTGCCGGTCATGGCGGTCGACGTGTACCTCCTGGATGTGCAACGGGATGTCGAGCCGTTCGCACAGCCGGGCGCAGAAACAGGCCCAGTCGCTGGCGTGAGGGCTGAGCCCGTGATGCACATGCACAGCAGATAGCGGATTGCGGTCACGCATGCCGGCCAGCAGGTGTAGCAGCACGACAGAATCCATGCCACCACTCAGGGCGACACCGATGCGTGCGCCCGGCGCAACCTGTGCCGCGCAGTAGCGGGCAACCGTTTCAGGCAGCGCTTCTGGCGGAGTTGTCTTTGTAGCGGCCATGACTCATCAGGCGCTGATAGCGGGCTTTGAGCAGGGCATCGAGAGGTTGCTTGCAGATTTCCGCCAGTGTTTCGGTCAGGGCGGCTTTCATGTTGTGCATCATGGTTGGCGGGTCACGGTGTGCACCGCCAGTTGGCTCGGGGATAATGCGGTCGATGAGGTCAAATGACTTGAGTTTGCTGGCGGTGATGTTCATGGTTTCGGCCGCGGTGGGGGCCATTTCGGCATTTTTCCACAAAATCGATGCACAGCCTTCAGGAGAAATGACCGAATAGGTCGAGTATTGCAGCATCAGTTTGCGGTCGCCTACGCCGATGGCAAGAGCGCCGCCCGAACCACCTTCGCCGATGACAGTGCACAGGATAGGGGTACGCAGTTCGGCCATGACGTAGAGATTGCGGGCGATGGCTTCCGACTGGCCGCGTTCCTCGGCACCGATGCCAGGATGGGCGCCTGGCGTATCGATGAAGGTCATGATCGGGATACCGAATTTTTCTGCCAGGCGCATCAGGCGCATTGCCTTGCGATAACCTTCGGGTCGCGGCATGCCGAAGTTGCGCAGGATTTTTTCCTTGGTGTCGCGGCCTTTCTGGTGGCCAATGACCATGACCGTCTGGTCGTTGAAATGACCCAGACCGCCGACGATGGCCGGATCGTCGGCAAAGGCCCGGTCACCGTGCAGTTCCTCGAAATCGGAAAATAGCGCGCCGATATAGTCCAGGCTATACGGCCGTTGCGGGTGGCGCGCAACCTGCGAGATTTGCCACGGCGTCAGTTTTGCATAGATGTCCTGGGTCAGCTTTTCGCTTTTTTTCTGCAGCAGATTGAGTTCGCGTGAAATGTCGACGGCGGAATCGTCCTGCATGTTGCGCAGTTCCTCGATTTTCCGTTCGAGTTCCTCGATGGGCTGTTCAAATTCGAGAAAGGTGGTTTTCATTGGAATGATGCCTGGTCCGGTGTGCAAGTAAGCTGCATGGGCAAGCGGCGAGTCGCGCAGGCTCAGTGTTCGTGGCCGTGCTCGCCATGGGCGTGACCGTGCGCAATTTCGTCGGCAGTGGCCGGGCGCACGTCGATCACGGTGCAGTCGAAACGCAGGGTCTGCCCCGCCAGCGGGTGGTTGCCGTCCACCACCACCGTGTCTTCGGTCAAGTCGGTGACCGTATAGAGCATGTAGTCGTCGCTACCTTCGGCTGCCCCCTCGAATTGCATGCCGACCACGGTTTCGGCGGGAAACAGGTTGCGCGCCTCGATGCGTACCAGTTCGGCTTCGTATTCGCCAAACGCATATTCGGGCTCCATGGTCAGTTCGACCCGGTCGCCGACCTGTTTGCCCTCCAGGGCTTCCTCGACGGTAGGGAAGATGCCGTCATAGCCGCCGTGCAGGTAACTGACAGGCTCCTGCGCGTCGACCTGTTCCAGGAGTTCGCCGGACAGGTTGCTCAGTTGGTAGGTGATGGTGACGATGGTATTCTTGGCAATTTGCATGACAATGCCCGCCTGCACGTTTAAGGAACCTCTGAACGAACCGGGTTGAGCCGCATTCCACTCGTTTCGAACGGTTAAATTTCAAAATATGACGATTATTTCCGCCAATTTCACTGATTCAAGGTC
>JAJXUP010000070.1 GCA_021782795.1 Pseudomonadota bacterium
ACTGCTGCGGCGCCTGCACTCATCTGCGTGTCGCCCGGGTGACGAGCGTCCGCGAAATACAGGCGGTCAAACGCATCATGCGCGTAAAGCACTGACATCGACCTGAATGTGCCACACCTCTTGAAATCAGCGCCCCCGGCCCCATGTAGGTGCCACGGAAACCGTGCGCATCTCGATGCTGCATCGCGGATGCCGTTGCACGGCACGGGCGGGTCTGCTTCGTTCCTGGCTGCTGTGGCAGGCACTCTGCTTCATGCGAGCGGTTTCAGGTACAATAGCGTCCAATCGTCGAACGACCAGGAGTCCGAATCATGCCGATCTATGCATACAAGTGTAACGAATGTGGTTTTGCACAGGATGTGATGCAAAAAATGAGCGACGCCGAACTGACGGTCTGCCCACAATGCGGCAAGTCCTCCTTCAGCAAGCAGATCACTGCAGCCGGCTTCCAGCTCAAGGGTAACGGCTACTACGCCACCGATTTCAAGAACCCGCCCGCCAGCGAATCGCCCGCTCCGGCTTGCGGCGCAGGCGCCTGCCCGGCCTGCATGTCCTGAACCTGCGGTAATGAAACGTTACTTCATCACCGGCCTGCTGCTGTGGGTGCCACTGGGCATCACGCTGTACGCGCTGGACATGATCATCGGCACCCTCGACGAAAGCCTGCTGCTGCTACCGGCGCAATGGCGTCCGGAGGCATGGCTCGGTGTCAGGATTCCCGGTCTGGGCGTGATCCTGATGCTGACCGTCATCCTGCTGAGCGGCATGATCACCACCAACGTTCTGGGTCAGCGCCTCGTGGAATGGTGGGAGATGCTGCTGCGGCGCATCCCGGTGGTGAAGTCGATCTATTACAGCGTCAAGCAGGTCTCCGACTCGTTGCTGTCGGGCAAGGGCCAGGCGTTCCGCAAGGTACTGCTGGTGCGCTACCCGCACGCAGACAGCTGGTCGATTGCCTTCCAGACCAACCTCCCCGTCAGCATTGCCGGCCATCTCGACGAGGAGCACGTCGCAGTATTCATTCCCACCACGCCCAGCCCGGTCAACGGATTTTATTTCTTCGTGCCGCGTTCACAGACAATCGAGCTGGACATACGGGTAGACGAGGCATTCAAGTACATCATCACCATGGGTGCAGTTCATACCCCGCCGCCGGCAGCCGCCGCACACCCGATTCAACAACCATCCTGATTCTTTCATCATGCGCACTCACTACTGCGGCGCCCTGCAACGCGCCCATCTGGACCAAATCGTAACCGTCGTCGGCTGGGCCCACCGCCGCCGTGACCATGGCGGCGTCATTTTCATCGATCTGCGCGACCGCGAAGGCATGCTGCAGGTCGTCAGTGATCCCGACCGCGCGGACAGTTTCCACGTTGCCGAGCAGGTGCGCAGCGAATTTGTGCTGAAAATCACCGGTCGGGTGCGGCTGCGCCCCGAAGGCACGCACAACGCCAACCTGCCCACAGGCGAGATCGAACTGCTCGCGCATCACATCGAGGTGCTCAACCCCTCCGCCACGCCACCGTTCCAGATGGATGACGAATCGTTGTCGGAAAACGTACGCCTGACCTGGCGCTACCTCGATCTGCGCCGGCCGGCCATGCAATCCAACCTGCGCCTGCGCTACCGCGTGGCGAAAACGCTGCGCGATCACCTCGACCGCAACGGTTTCATGGAAATCGAAACGCCGATGCTGACCCGCTCGACACCCGAAGGCGCGCGCGATTACCTGGTGCCCTCACGTGTGCATGCCGGACAGTTCTATGCGCTGCCGCAGTCGCCGCAACTGTTCAAGCAACTGCTCATGGTGTCCGGCTTCGACCGCTATTTCCAGATCACCAAATGTTTCCGTGACGAAGACCTGCGTGCCGACCGTCAGCCCGAATTCACCCAGGTGGATATCGAGACTTCGTTCATGGACGAGGAGCAGATCATGGATTTGGTGGAACACATGATCCGCGACCTGTTCAAAGAGGTGCTCGATGTGGAACTGCCCAAACCGTTCCCGCGCATGCCCTGGAGCGAGGCCATGCGCCGCTATGGATCGGACAAGCCCGACCTGCGCGTGGCGCTCGAACTGACCGACCTCACCGACCTGATGAAATCGGTCGACTTCAAGGTATTCCGCGCCGCAGCCGACCAGGCCGACGGTCGTGTGGCCGCGCTGCGACTGCCCGGCGGCGCATCGCTGTCGCGCAAGGATATCGATGACCTGACCGAATTCGTCAAGATTTATGGCGCCAAAGGCCTGGCCTGGATCAAGGTCAACGATGTCAGCCAGCTCAACGATACCGGCCTGCAGTCGCCCATCGTCAAGTTCCTGCCCGAACCCGTGCTGGCCGACATCCTGCGCCGCACCGGCGCCGGCAACGGCGACCTGATATTTTTTGGTGCCGACAAGGAAAAAATCGTCAACGACGCGCTCGGCGCGCTACGACTCAGGGTGGGCACGCCGGAAGGCGACTGGCGCCCGCTGTGGGTGGTCGATTTCCCGATGTTCGAATACAACGCGGACGAGCACCGCTGGGATGCGCTGCACCACCCTTTCACCGCACCAAAACCGGGGCATGAACACCTGTTGAGCGAAAATCCTGGTGCCGCACTCTCGCGCGCTTACGACATGGTGCTCAACGGATGGGAAATCGGTGGCGGTTCGGTGCGCATTCACCAGCAGGCAGTGCAGGACATCGTATTCCGCGCACTCGGCATCAGCAGCGAGCAGGCGCGCGAAAAGTTCGGCTTCCTGCTCGACGCACTGCAGTTCGGCGCGCCACCGCACGGCGGCCTTGCCTTCGGACTCGATCGCCTGGTCGCGCTCATGGCCGGCGCCGAATCCATCCGCGACGTCATCGCCTTCCCCAAAACCCAGCGCGCCAACGACCTGATGGTGCAAGCGCCGAACAACGTGGACGAAAAGCAGCTGCGCGAACTGCACATCCGCCTGCGCCAGGCCGAAGCGCCGAAAGCCTGAGCATCAACAAACGCTGTGCCACCCCGAATGCCGGATATGCGCATTCGGGCACCTGCAATCCCGTACAACATGGCCATTAAAGCAACCGTTTTCAAAGCCAGGCTGCAAATCGCAGACATGGAGCGGCATTACTATCAGGATCATGCGCTGACGCTGGCCCGCCATCCCTCGGAAACCGATGAGCGCATGATGGTACGCCTGCTGGCCTTTGCCGTGCATGCCAGCGACAATCTGACGTTTGGTCAGGGCATGACGATGGAGGACGAAGCCGATATCTGGCAGATGGATCTGACCGGTGCAATCGAACTGTGGATCGATGTCGGAACGCCTGACGAAAAACTCGTCCGCAAAGCCTGTGGACGCGCCCGACAGGTCGTCGTATTCTGCTACGGTGGGCGCACGGCCGAGCTGTGGTTCGCACAAAACAGCAGCCTGCTTGCCCGACAAAAGAACCTCACCGTCATACAACTGGCGCAGGAAAGCACACGCGCCATCGCCGCACTGGTGCAAAGAAACATGCAACTGCAATGCACGATTCAGGATGGTCAATTATGGCTTGGCGACAGCAATGGCAGCGTGCAGGTGGAACGAACCGTGCTGCAAGCCCCTTCATCATGCCAATGAACACGGGCAGTTGGTAAGCAACCGCGTGTCCAAACCATCTGGCGCGCATTTTCAATCCGGAACTGCCATGATGCAGTGCATGGCTTCCACCGTCTTCCGTCATGGCGCATTCCGGTTTTTCTTTTTCTCGCGTGAAGAACCGCGCATGCATGTTCATGTCGCCCATACGGACGGCGAAGCCAATTCTGGCTGGAACCCCGGATTGGGCTGGCGATGAATCAAGGGCTCTCAACCCGGCAAATCAACGAAGTTGCCCTGTGGGTGAGTGAGCATCAGGATGAAATCATCCATGCCTGGCACACGCACTGCTGAAGCTGAAGTTTCCCTGGCATCGGGCAAAGGCTTCCGGCTGCTGCTCAAGACGAATAACCGTTTGTTCCCTGTGCGGAATTTACCTGGTTCAGACAAGCGACCATGGAACACATCACCCGCATCGAATGGCCAACGCCCGATCACCTGTGTTAGCCGATGCCGGACATCGATCTGACCGTGGAATCCATACACGAGCCAAGCCGGTTTCCATTGATGGCCACACCTGAAACCAGCGGATGATAGCGTATTACTGTGCCATCTGCCCCAAGCGCTCGCCCGGACTGTTCAACACCTCCGCATCGCCGCTCACGCGGAAGCAGGTCCCGTCCGCGCTAGTGCGTTCTTCGAGCACTTTGCAGTTGGCGCCAATTCATGGCCATAGCGCCCGGCTGCTGTGCGAATGTTACGCAGTGGCATAGACATCCGGCACAATTTCCGCTTTACTGTCGGTGCGGCGACAGCGATTGGGACGGACGTCACGATGCATGCAACTCTCGGCGACATTTACAACTACCGGAAAGTGGACGACCGGTTGTCCGCATCCGGCCAGCCTTCCGAAGCAGAACTGGCCGAAATTGCGCGCAATGGCTTCGCTGTCGTGATCAACCTGGCCCTGCACACGGATCCGCGTTACGCCCTGCCGGATGAAACAGCCTGCGTACGCGCCCTGGGCATGGACTACATCCATATTCCGATGGTGTTCGACGCCCCGCGCGAAGCGGACATGCTCACCTTTTTTGCAGCCCTGGAAGCGCATCGACATCAAAAGGTTTTCGTCCATTGTGCAGCCAACATGCGGGTTTCCACGTGCATCGGCCTGTATCTGGCGATCAAGTGCAACACACCGGCTGAACAGGCGTTCAGCCTGATGAAAAGTATCTGGCAACCCAATGCCATATGGTCGGCGTTCATTGTCGGGATGCTGGAAAAATACCGTCCCGACCTGCCCGCACCGACAGAAGCCATACCCGGCCCACCCGCTAACAGAGCCTGACATGCCCATGAATCGCCGAACGTTCCTCAGTTTCTCCACCGCAAGCCTGGCAGGCGGATTCCTGGTCACGCAGGCACTGGCGCGCGCCGCTTCACGTCCGGCCATCAGGGCCCTGGCCTTCGACGCTTTCCCGATCTTCGATCCACGCCCGGTCTTTGCGCTGTGTGAGCAATTGTTTCCCGGCATGGGCACCCGGCTTTCGGAAACCTGGCGCACGCGACAATTCGAATACCAATGGTTGCGCGCCCTGTCGGGACACTATGCGGATTTCTGGCAGGCCACGGACGATGCGCTGGTGTTCTCGTGCGAACTGCTCAAACTGGATCTGACGCCCGAGAAACGCCAGCAGCTGATGGCGGCTTATCTTGATCTCAAAGTCTGGCCCGATGTGCCGGCAGCCTTGCAAACGCTCAAATCCGCCGGTCTCCGGCTGGGAATTCTGTCCAACGCCACGCCACGGATTCTTGACGCCGGCATCAGGAACTCCGCGCTCGGGGATCTGTTTGAACGGGTGATCAGTACCGATGCCATTAAAACCTATAAACCCGACCCGCGCGCTTACCGGATGGCGATCGATGCGTTTGGCCTCGAACGCGAGGAAATCCTGTTCGTTCCGTTCGCGGGCTGGGATGCTGCCGGAGCAAAAAGCTTCGGCTATACCACCTTCTGGGTGAATCGCCTGAACATGCCCGCCGAACAGCTTGGCGAGAAGGCAGATGCCGCAGGCCGCACGCTGACGGATCTGGTCAGGTTCATGCAGGCAGACAACCCGGTCAAAGCAGGATGACCGTCAGGCATGAACCGGCCGGATGCGCGTCTGACACAAAAATGACATCGCACCAGGCGAAAATCTGCAGGAACCAGGCCATACCCGAGGGACGCCGCCCATGAAATACGCCATGCATGTGCGTAAAATCCGTGCCGATGAAGGCGGCTTGCTGCGCCAGATGCGCATCGCCGCCCTGACCGAAGCGCCGTACGCTTTTGGCTCCAGGCTTGAAGACACCCAGGCGCAACCACTGGCATCGTTCGAGTCCGCCGCTGCAAAACATGCGGATTCCGAAGTGTCCACGACGTTCTTTGCGTTTGATGGCGTCAACGCGGTCGGTCTGATCGGCGCATTTCGGGAAACCTCGCCGCCGCAACGCTGTTTCATATGCTCGCTCTGGCTGGCACCCGGAATCGGGGCACTGTCTTCGCTTCAGAACTGGTGCACACGGCCTGCGCCTGGCTGCATCAGCGTTTCAGTGAGGATATCTTTGCATGGGTGGCCGATGCGAATCCGCGCGCCATGGCGTTTTACAGGAAGTCAGGATTCATACCGGCAGGCGAGTGCCAGCCCTTGCCTTCCACTCCGTCCGCATCGGAAACCCTGTTGCGGCTCGGCAACCGGCGCCAGGCGATGACGGGCTGACGGATGCTCAGGCAAATCCGCAGAACACATCGCGCATCAGGCTGATAAGCCGCAGCGTACGCGTGTCGCCCACACGATAGAACACACGGTTGGCATCCTTGCGTGTACGCAGCACACCTTTGTCGCGTAAAATGGCGAGATGCTGCGAGATATTGCTTTGCGATGTACCGACCTGGTCCACGATGTCCTGCACGCTGACCTCCCGGTCACCAAGCACGCAGAGTATCTTGAGCCGCAGGGGGTGCGACATCGCCTTCATCGCACGCGACGCCTGCTCGATGTGTTCATCCTTGTCTATCAGATCGATATGATCGAAATCAAGCACGAGTCGGGACATAGTTCCTGCAATCCAATTCCTGTATGACAGTATGATTATAATGCAATCGCCAGGGAAATATAATAAAATCCGGGCGAACCGCCCCGAACCACCGGCCGGGCCAGAATCCCGGCATGCATAGCGAGTCCAGATTGACCCCCGTACTGCTCATCATTCTCGACGGTTTCGGCTGTCGCAAATGCCATACCGACAATGCAATCGCCCTGGCTGACAAGCCCCATTGGCTTGATTTCTGGCAACACCACCCGCATACGCTGATCCAGGCCTCGGAGTCTGCCGTTGGCCTGCCTTCAGGCCAGATGGGCAACTCCGAAGTCGGCCATCTCAACATCGGTGCCGGCCGCGTGGTCTACCAGGAATTTACCCGCATCGAACTCGCGATCAAGACCGGCGGCTTTTTCTCCAACCCGACCTTCTCCCGTTGCATCGACGATGCCAAACGCAACGGCCGTGCGCTGCACATCCTCGGTCTGCTTTCCGATGGTGGCGTGCACAGCCATGAGACGCACATCCACGCCATGCTCGAAACCGCCGCACGTGCCGGCATGCGCGATGTCTACCTGCACATCTTCCTCGACGGGCGCGATACCCCGCCACGCAGCGCCGAAACCTACATTGCCCGGCTCGAAGACAAGATCCGTGAACTCGGCGTTGGCCGCATTGCCACCATGATCGGCCGCTATTTCGCCATGGACCGCGACCGCCGCTGGTCACGCGTACAGACCGCATGGGATCTCATTACCCGCGGCGACGCCCCGTTCGAGGCAGCAGACGCACAAACCGGGCTGCACATGGCCTATGCGCGCGGTGAATCGGACGAATTCGTCCAGGCGACGCGCATCGGCGAAGCGGTGCGCATGCAGGATGGCGACAGCGTCATTTTCATGAACTTCCGCTCTGACCGGGCCCGCCAGCTCACCCGCGCCTTCATTGAGCCGGATTTCAGTGAATTCGACCGCAAGGGCCACCCTCGCCTGACCGACTTCTGTACCTTGACCGGCTACAGCGACGACTTCCAGGTTTCGGTCGCCTTTCCCCCCGAGCGCATCCGCAACGGCTTCGGCGAATACATTTCACGCCTTGGCCTCAAACAGTTGCGCATCGCCGAGACCGAAAAATACCCGCACGTGACGTTTTTCTTCAACGGCGGCGAAGAAACCGTCTATCAGGGCGAAGAACGCATTCTGGTAGCCTCGCCCAACGTGGCCACGTATGACCAGAAACCGGAGATGAGTGCCTACGAAGTCACCGACAAACTGGTCGAAGCCATCGGCCAGCATCGCTTCGACGCCATCATCTGCAATTACGCCAACGCCGACATGGTGGGTCACACCGGCAATCTCGATGCCGCGATCCACGCCATCGAGGCCCTCGACACCTGCCTCGGGCGCGTCATTCCGGCGATGCTCGAAGCGGGTGGAGACATCCTCATCACGGCCGATCACGGCAACGCCGAACTGATGATGGACGAACACACCCACCAGGCATACACCGCGCACACCACCAACCTGGTGCCATTGCTGTACATCGGCAAACGCACGGCGACGCTGGCGGCCACCGGTGCGCTTGAAGACGTCAGCCCCACCATGCTGGCCATCATGGGCATTCCCCAGCCTGCGGAGATGACCGGCAAATCACTGATCCAGTTCGAGTGAAACGGCACGGGCCCACGATCTTCCTGCTCATCGCCACCCTGTCAGGTGGTCTGTCGGCGCATGCCGCCACGGACCGCGCCGAACTGAACCGCATCCACAAGCAGATCAGCCATCTGCGCGAGCAACACCAGACCACGGAGAACAACCGCAACCAGGCCGCGGATGCGTTGCGTCAATCGGAACTGGCCATCAGCACCACCAACCGCTCGCTCTACGAATTGCAGCAGCGTTCCGACCAGACAGAAGCCAGCCTGCGTGCGCTCAACGCACGCATCGGCACAGTAAGACAATCAATCAGTCAGCAGAAAACGCGTCTGGCCGCGCTGCTGCGTCAGAGCTATTTCGACAGCCAGGCCAACGACGCCCACCTCCTGCTCGACGGCGCACCTGCCGGCCAGACCGCGCGCGACCTGGTCTACTCCGGCTATCTCGGACGCGAACGCAACCGGATGATCGCCGACCTGCGCCACAACGCCGACACGCTGAACCAGCTCAAGGCCCGTCAGCAGCAACTTCAGGCCGACCTCGACAGCCAGCGCAGCGAGCGTGAGCGTGAACGTCAGGCGCTGCAGGACGAGCGCCAGCGCCGCCAGCAGGTACTGGCCAGTCTCGGAACCCAGATCCGCCAGCAGGAACAGCAACTCGCCACCCTGGAGGAAAACGAGAAACGCATCACCCGATTGATGGAACAACTGGCGCGACAGCGGCGCCATCCCCGGCCAGCTCGCCATGCGCGCGAACCTGCCGCCGGCGCGCCAGTCACCCCGCTGCCTCAGCCTGACCTGCCAGCCACAGGACTCGGTCTGCTCAAGGGACGGCTGCCCATGCCCACACACGGGGAACTTATTCACCGCTTCGGGACTCCACGTGAAGCGGGGGGAACTCTCTGGAAAGGTTTGTTCATCAAGGCGCCGGCTGGCCAGTCCGTGGTCAGTGTCGCTGCCGGTCAGGTGGTGTTTGCCGACTGGCTGCGAGGCTTTGGCAACCTGATCATCATCGACCATGGTGGCGGCTACATGAGCCTGTACAGCGACAATGAAACCCTGTATAAACGAGTCGGCGATTTCGTCAAGTCCGGTGAAGTGATTGCCGCAGTCGGCAACACCGGAGGCAGCAACGAAACAGGACTGTATTTCGAATTGCGGTACCGGAGCCAGGCATTCGACCCGGATCCGTGGCTTGTCCGCCAATAAACAGGAACCACAGCACAATGCGCACCACCCTGCAAAAAATCGGCCTGATTCTTTCGGGCATCCTTCTTGGTGTCACCCTGACCGCATATCTGCCTGCCATCGCCGACCGCGAGGCCGCCAGTGCCACGTTGCCGCTCGACGAACTGCGCGAGTTCAGCGAAGTGTTCGGCAAGATCAAAAGCGACTATGTCGAACCGGTTTCCGACAAGAAACTCATCGACGACGCCATCACCGGCATGCTTGCAGGCCTCGACCCGCATTCGGAATACATGGATGCCGATGCCTTCAAGGAACTGCAGGACGGTACCCAGGGCCAGTTTGGTGGTCTGGGCATCGAAGTCGGCATGGAAGACGGACTGATCAAGGTCATTGCCCCCATTGAGGACACCCCGGCACAAAAGGCCGGGATCAAGACCGGTGACCTGATCGTCAAGCTGGACGACACCCCGGTCAAGGGCATGACCATCAACGAGGCCGTCAAACGCATGCGCGGCGAACCCAACACGCCGATCGTGCTCACCATTGTACGCAAGGGCGTGAACAAACCGTTTTCCGTCAAGGTGATGCGCGCTGTCATCAAGGTCAAGAGCGTCAAATACCAATTGGTCGATCCCAACTACGGCTACGTGCATATCACCCAGTTCCAGGAACACAGCGGCGAAGACCTGGTCAAGGCCATCAACGCGCTAACCGCACAGAACAAGGCTCCGCTCAAGGGCGTGGTGCTCGATCTGCGCAACGACCCGGGTGGACTGCTCAACAGCGCCGTAGCCGTAGCCGCGACCTTCCTCAAGCCGGACAGCCTGGTGGTCTACACCGATGGGCGCACCGAGGACTCCAGGATGCGTCTGACCGCCAACCCGGAAAATTACCTGCGCGGCGCGCAAGATTCCGACTACCTGCGTGACCTTCCCGGCTGGATCAAGACCGTGCCGATGGTCGTACTCATCAACGGTGGCTCCGCATCGGCTTCGGAAATCGTCTCTGGCGCGCTGCAGGATCACAAGCGAGCGGTCATCATGGGCACACAGTCGTTCGGCAAGGGATCGGTGCAGACCATCCTGCCACTGGGTAATGGCACCGGCATCAAGCTGACCACGGCACGCTACTTCACCCCCAGCGGCCGGTCGATCCAG
>JAJXUP010000071.1 GCA_021782795.1 Pseudomonadota bacterium
ACCCCAGAGTCTGCGGCGCAATCGAAAATTGTGTAAAACGCGCCATGAAACGTGCCACGCGCAGGATACGCACCGGATCTTCGACGAACGCCGGCCCCACATGACGGAATATGCGTGCAGCCAGATCGGCTTCCCCGCCCCACGGATCGATGAGACGACCATCCGCAGCCCGCGCCATGGCGTTCACGGTCAGGTCGCGCCGCGCCAGATCCTCTTCGAGCGTTACCGCCGGATCGGCATGCACCACGAAGCCCCGATATCCGCTGCCGGATTTGCGCTCGGTGCGCGCCAGCGCGTATTCCTCATGGGTCCGCGGATGAAGGAACACCGGAAAATCCCGTCCGACCGGCACGAATCCCTGATCCAGCATCTGCTGCACCGTGGCGCCGACCACGACGAAATCACGGTCAGTTACCGGCAAGCCGAGCAACTCATCGCGAACTGCACCGCCGACCACATAAGTTTCCATATCAATCCGCCTACCCGTCGTACCGCGGATTGTAACAGCCCAACGCAAGCGGAAGAAACCGGACCGGCGCGCCACAGCCCCCGCATGCACTGCGCCATACCACGCAGTGCATGTCGTGAAGCGTCCAGCAGGAATGATCAGGCGGGATGGGACGAGTAGAAACAATCTGAAGGCAATGGCTGCCCGAGTCCGATCTGCTGATCGGAAAACTGCGCCAGCCGTGCCTGCGCCGCACGCGCGCAACCGCCATTGGCATCAAGGCTGGGCATGTCGCCGGCGAAGACGCGATTGATGTCCGCAAAGCGCGTCCCGGTTTCGGCGATGAAATAATCAAAGCGACGCGGCACGCGACGATCTGCGCTCATGACCGCGCGGTACAGCCACTGCGGCAGGCGCAAGCCACGCAGCAACCGGTCGGCATGCGCCAGCATGCGCACCGAGCGCCTGGCCTGATCGGATTCGAGCAAAAAGTGACGACTTACCAACCGCACGATGACCGCCTCGCCCTCGTGCAGCAGTCCGGCCGGGGTATCGGCGACCTGCGGGCGCACATGTGCGTCCATCGACCATTCTGAAATGGTATGCGCCACCATCGGCCAGTCCACCCACAGACGCTCGTGTGCAGGGACGAAATGATGGTGCGCCACCACATCGGCGAACAAATGCGAATAGAAACCGACCACCAGCGCACGCTCCTCATCGTCCTGCGCACCTGCAAGCATCTGTCGCGCATTTTCCCAGCAGTGGGTGCGATCGAATGCCCGGGTACCGGCCAACCGGCCCACGAGCGCCAGATCCGGAAGGCAGGCCCCTGCCAGCACCAGTCTGGGATGGCGGGTCACGGCGCGGCGCAATTCCCCGTCAAGCAGGGGAACGCCCCAGATCAGCCACTGGGCAAAGAACACATGGGTATACAGGCCCCAGGCATGCGCGCTGACCGAATGTAACAGCCACGGCAGGCACCACAACAGCACGCGAACGGGTTTTTTCATCCTGTCGATCTCCCACGTGAACCCGGGACGCGTAAATCTGCTTTGTCTGCGGCCAGCCATGCTGCTGGCACCCAACGGTCAGACGACGTCCTGTGTTGCGGGCGAGAATACCCCTGACACAAGACAGATTGATGATCTTCAGGTGAAATTTTGATGACGACCGGCGCGGCAGACGCCACGCCGGTTCGAGCAACCGGTTCGGGAAACCGGCTCAGTGATCGCCGCCGCCCCAGTCACGACGACCGCCATCGCCCGGATGGTCATTACCACGACCATCACCGCGATTCTGCCACTGTCCATCGGGCCGCCCCCGCCCGTACGGCGGCCGACCGTCATGACGGTGGTATTCACGGTAACGCGGCGCGTATTCATTGCGGTACCAGTCATCGCGCACGAAATACACCGGTACCCCGCAGGCATGGTACTGGCTGCAATAGCGGTTCCAGTGCCGTTCATGGCCGGGCGGGACGCGCAGATAGACCGGCGGCGGAAGTGGTCCGTACCCCCGCTGAATCAGGATCGGTGCCGAATAGATGAGCGGAGGCGGGGCGAAACCGCCCAGATCGAGCCGCCCGTAAAAATGCGGATCACCAATGGCAATCGATACGCCGACATCCGCTGCCGCCGGCACGGCCGGCAACATCGCCAGCGCGAGACTCATGCATAACAAGGTACGCTTCATGTCTGAACACTCCTCAGGACCATTGCACAATCAAGCCTAAATTACGACAGCATAATGTCAGCATAGTTTCATCCGGCACGCGCGGTCGCGTGTGTGGCAAACGATCGGCCCGCGCTGCTCTGGTATAATGCCGCATTGACCAGCTCAATGGATTCTACAATGTCCGTACTGATTTGCGGTTCGCTCGCTTTCGATTCGATCATGGTATTCCAGGATCATTTCCGTCACCATATCCTGCCGGAAAAAATCCACATGCTGAACGTGTCCTTTCTGGTGCCTGAACTGCGCCGCGAATTTGGCGGCTGCGCGGGCAACATCGCCTGGAACATGCGACTGCTCGGTGACGAACCGCTCATCATGGCCACCTGCGGCAACGATTTCCCGCCTTATGCCGAACACCTCGCCCGACACGGCATTACGCAGCAGCACATCCTGCCGGTCGACGGCAGTTATACCGCCCAGGCCTTCATCACCACCGACCTGGCCGACAACCAGATCACCGCCTTTCATCCGGGCGCAATGAACTTCTCGCACAGGAACCATGTTCCGACAGGGGCAGGCATCCGCCTGGGCATTGTCGCACCGGACGGTCGGGAGGGCATGATGCAGCACGCGCACGAATTCCATGCCGCAGGCATTCCGTTCATTTTCGATCCCGGACAGGGAATGCCGATGTTCAGCGGGGAAGAATTGCTCTCCTTCATTGAACTGGCCGATTACGTCACCGTCAATGACTACGAAGCGGAAATGCTGCAGGCGCGTACCGGGCTGACGCTGTCGCAACTGGCAGCGCATGTGCGCGCGCTAATCGTCACCAAGGGCGAGGCAGGTTCGCACATTCATGCCGACAGTACCGTGTACGACATTCCCTGTGCGCCTGTTGCACAGGCGCTCGACCCGACCGGCTGCGGCGATGCCTATCGCGCCGGCCTGATCCATGGCATCCTGCACGACCTTGGCTGGGAACGTACCGGCCGGCTTGCGTCGCTGATGGGGGCAATCAAGATCGCCAGCCGCGGTGGACAGAACCATGCCCCGACGCGCACCGCCATCGACGCGCACTATCTCGAGGCCTTCGGCACCCCACTGTACGGCTGACACGTTCCGCGCCGGGCAACATCATCGCCGCCCGGCGCAGCTCCGCAGCACCGACTTGTCAAACCGGCCGGCAACACCGACAATCTCCATGTCCTGTTCCGGAGCGAAGACCTATCATGCGAGCCATTCCAATGATCGCGTTTCTTTCGTGCACACTGCTGTTGCCGCTGGCCCTGACCGGCTGCGCCAGCGGGCCTGCCAACGGCGAAGCCCGCTATGTTGAGGAAGTGGTGCCAGGTGTCGTCACTGAAGTGCTCACTGTCACGCCAGGCACAAACGCCGGTGCGACGCCACCGACATTGCAGATCACCATCCGGCTGAATTCAGGCCGTATGATCGCCGTGACCGAGACCACCGCCGAGCCGTTCAGGACCGGCGACCGGGTACAGGTGCTCAGCGGCAACGGAATAACCCGCGTCACCCACTGACGCGGGCCGCACCTGCGGCGCACACGGTGCGTCAGGCGGCATTACGTCCGCTGGACGACAGATTCAGGTCAAGCTGCAAGGTATCCAGGGTACTCGATGCCCTGCCGCCATTACGTGCGGCCTCGATCTGATCCAGATACGCCTCTGTGACATCGCCAGTCACATAGACCCCGTTGAAACAGGACGTATCGAAATGGGTCAGCAACGGGCGTAATTCGCGTACTGCACCGATCAGCGCGTCGAGATCCTGATAGATCAGGGCATCGGCACCGATTTCGTGCGCGATCTCGACATCAGTACGGCCGGTAGCCAGCAGTTCCTGACGGGTGGGCATGTCGATACCATACACGTTGGGGAAACGCACCGGTGGTGCCGCCGAGGCGAAGAATACCCGGTGCGCGCCCGCATCGCGCGCCATCTGGACGATCTCGCGGCTGGTGGTGCCGCGTACGATGGAGTCGTCCACCAGCAGCACGTTCTTGTTGCGGAACTCCATGCCGATGGCATTGAGTTTCTGTCGCACCGATTTCTTGCGCATGGCCTGGCCCGGCATGATGAACGTCCGGCCAATGTAACGGTTCTTGATGAATCCCTCGCGATAGGGCAGACCCAGCGCGTTCGCCAGTTGCATCGCACTGGGCCGGCTGGTATCGGGAATCGGGATCACCGCATCGATCGGCACGTCCGCCCATTCGCGCCGGATTTTTTCCGCCAGCCGCTCCCCCATGCGCAAGCGTGTCTCATATACCGAGACACCGTCGATCACTGAATCCGGCCGTGCCAGATAAACGTATTCGAAAATACAGGGTGCGTACTTCGGCTGTTCGGAACACTGACGGCTGTGCATACGGCCATCCCGGTCGATGAAGACAGCTTCGCCCGGCATCACATCGCGCACAACGCGGAAATCGAGCACATCGAGCGCAACGCTCTCCGACGCCACCATGTATTCAGTACCCAGCTCCGTCTGGCGCTCCCCGATGACAAGCGGGCGGATGCCATACGGATCACGGAATGCCAGCAGACCGTGACCGGCGATCATCGCCACCACGGCATAGGCGCCACGGCAACGGCGATGCACGCCAGCCACCGCGGCAAAGATCCGCTCCGCCTCAAGTTGCTGACGGCCATCCACTGCCGCCAGTTCGTGCGCCAGGACGTTGAGCAGCACCTCGGAATCCGATGCGGTGTTCACGTGGCGCAGATCCAGCCGGTACAGGTCTTCCTTGAGCTGATCGGTATTGATCAGGTTGCCGTTGTGCGCCAGCACGATGCCAAATGGCGAATTGACGTAGAACGGCTGTGCTTCGGCACTCGACGATGCATTGCCGGCAGTAGGATATCGCACGTGGCCGATGCCGGAATTGCCCAACAGGTTACGCATATCGCGCGTGCGAAACACGTCGCGCACCAGGCCGTTGGCCTTGTGCATGTGAAACACATTGCCTTCGGCGGTCACGATGCCAGCCGCATCCTGGCCGCGATGCTGGAGCACCAGCAACCCGTCGTAGAGCAGCTGATTGACCGGGGAATGCGAGACGATTCCGATGATTCCGCACATATCAAGATTCCCGATAATGTAAAGGTTTTCCCAGTCCGCCTGGCGCCAGCGCATGCACCGCCAACGCCATGCGGACAAAATACGGCGCAAGCAGCGACTGCTTCCACCACGCGGTTTGCGGCAACGCCGTCCAGCCCGCCAGCCACACCAGCGCCAGCACAATCAGCACACCACGCAACAGGCCTGTCACTGCACCCAGCGCGCGATTCATGATACCCAGCCCAAGTGCCTGAACCGCCGCAGAGAGCACCAGGCCCACCAACGACATGACGAGCAGCGTTGCAAGGAACACCAGCGCGAACGCCACATCATGTCTTAGCGCACCACCGGAAATCTCTGCTGGCAGCCATACCTGCACCGGCGCAGCAAATGCCTTGGCGACAAACCAGGCCACGAACCAGGACAACACGGCCACAATTTCGCGCACGGCACCCCGGACGAACCCAAGCAGCGCCGACAGCGCCATCACCGCAACAATTACCCAGTCCAGCGCGCCAATCGTCATCCTGCCTCCGCCGGTCAATGTCCGGGCAGCACAAGCTGCGCCGGCAGATCCGCCAGTCTAAGCGTCGCCAGCGCATGTTCAGCCCCGGCCCGGTTCGCATAAGGTCCTACCCGCACCCGCGTGGCCCCGGACGGCATGGTTTCGGTATAGCACGGCATGCCGATCGCCTGTAAACGTTTGCGTAGCTGCTGTACATGCTCCTGCTTGCCAAACACGCCGAGTTGCACGGCATACTGCGTCTTGCCGGCATGGGCAGCCGACGTGTTCGCTGACGCAGCATGCGAGACAGCGTCGTGTGCAACCTTCTTGTTCCTGTCAGGCGCCGGGGATGTCGTTTTGGCTGCATGCGACGCAACAACAGCCTCTTCGGCTTTGGCCCGAGCGGCGGCCATGTTTTCCGCCGCGTGCCCATCCGCGATCGCGACCTGCGCTTTACCGCTCGCCGGCGTGGCTTGCGCAACGGTTCCGGCCGGTGCCTGCGGCAATGCGGACACAGGCACAGACTCATGCGCGGCGAGGTCGCGCGAAGACGAAACAACAGGGGGTGCAGTGTCGTGCCCGGACGGAAGCATTGTCGACGGCACCACCGACACTGCTACCGCGTCGGAGCCCGCGCTCGTTACCGGCAACGCTCGCTTCATGCTTCTGGGCGCGCTGTCCAGCACCCAGGGCACGAGCCACGCCACCAGCGCAAGCAGCACCACCGCTCCGGACAACTGCCGGCGTGCCCGGTGCCTGCGCTGCAACTGCTCAACCGATGACATCTGCGTGGCCATATTCACCCCGGCTGACCGGCGATCGCCCGCAACAGCGGCGCGACCAACTGAAACGAACCAAAGGCGACGATTCTATCATTTTCCCCGGCCTGTTCACAGGCCATCTGCCAGGCCCCGACCACCGAACTGCAAACGCGCGCGTGGGTCACACCCGCCTGCCGCAGCTGCTGCAACAGCACAGCGGGCTCGAGGGCACGTGCACCTTCGAGCGGAACGACCAGCCATTCATCCACTTCGTCGCGCACGGCATCGATCACACCGGCGATATCCTTGTCGCCCAACACGGCAAATACGGCATACGTGCGGCCGCTGACACAGGCATGATGGCGCAGATTGTCCGCCAGTGCCGCAGCGCCATGCGGATTATGCGCCACATCGAGAATCCGCAAGGGAAGCCCGGGCAAACGCTGGAAACGTCCCGGCAGCACGGCCTGCCCCAATCCGCGAACGATCGCCGCGCTGTCCACGGGCAGCAGCGGATGCATCGCCTCGAGCGCCGCCAGCGCGCAGGCGGCATTATCGATCTGCATGTTGCCGCTCATCGCCGGTAACGGCAAGTCCAGCTGCCAGTGGCGACCCGCATAATGCCAGCCATGCTCATCACGTGTCACGACATAGGCTTCGCCCAGTGCACGCCAGTCCGCGCCGATGGCCGTTGCAAATTCCCGCAAGGTGACCGGTGGCCGAGCATCACCGCAGACTGCCGGCCGTCCGCGACGATAGATCCCCGCCTTCTCAAAACCGATCGCCTCACGCGTATCACCCAGATAGTCGGTGTGGTCGAGCGCAATGCTGGTCACAGCAGCGCAATCGGCATCAAACACGTTGACAGCATCGAGTCGTCCGCCCAGCCCCACTTCGAGAACCACCACATCGAGACGTTCGCGTACGAACAGCCACATCGCAGCCAGCGTACCGAATTCAAAATAAGTCAGGGAAATCCCGCCGCGCGCCGCCTCGACCGCAGCAAACGCCTCGACCAGGGCGGCATCACTGGCATCCACACCCTGCATGCGCACCCGCTCGTTGTAACGCACCAGATGCGGAGAGGTATACAACCCGACGCGGTAGCCCGCAGCACGCAACACACTGTCCAGACAGGTACATACCGACCCTTTGCCATTGGTGCCGCCTACGGTGAAGATGCGAAATGGCAAGGTGTGCGGCAACAATGCACGCGCAACCTGGCCTACCCGTTCCAGCCCAAGATCGATGGCGGTCGGATGTCGCGTTTCGAGCCGGTGCAGCCAGTCGTCCAGGGTCATCCGCTGACCAGCGGGCGCTGTTGTAGCATGGACAGCATCCCGGACAACCGCTCGCGCATCTCGCGCCGGTCAATGATGACATCCACCGCGCCGTGTTCCTGGAGAAATTCCGAACGCTGGAACCCTTCCGGCAACGTCTCGCGCACGGTCTGCTCGATGACGCGCGGACCGGCAAAACCGATCAGCGCCCGCGGCTCGGCAACGATCACATCGCCCAGCATGGCAAAACTGGCCGACACCCCACCCATGGTCGGGTCGGTCAGCACGGAAATAAACGGCAACCGCTCGCCGGACAACCGCGTCAGCGCGGCACTGGTCTTCGCCATCTGCATCAGCGAGAACAGCCCTTCCTGCATGCGTGCGCCGCCACTGGCGGCAAAGCAGACGAATGGCAGATGTTCACGCACGCAGACGTCAACCGCCCGCACAAAGCGTTCGCCGACCACAGCGCCCATCGAACCGCCCATGAAACGGAATTCAAACGCCGCTGCCACCAGCCCCACGTCGCACATCGTTCCGCGCATGACAATCAGTGCGTCGCTTTCACCGGTATCGCGCTGCGCTTCGATCAGACGGTCGGTATAGCGTTTGGTGTCCTTGAACTTCAGCGTATCGACTGGCGTGACGTCGTTGCAGATTTCCACCCGCCCCGACTCATCGAGCAACATTGACAGGCGCTTGCGCGCGCCTATGCGATGGTGGTGGCCGCACTTCGGACAGACATGCAGGTTGCGTTCGAGATCGGCGCAGTAGAGCACGGTCTCGCACGACTGGCATTTGCTCCACAGCCCTTCCGGCACGGCTTTTTTCGGGTCATCCGCCACCCTGCGGTTGATCTTCGGGCGCAGGATTTTCTGGAACCAGCTCATTTCATAGTCCTTTTCGGCATGGCTCAGGCATCGAGCGCAGCGCGCACGCTGGCCAGCCATGCAGTCAGATTGTGCAGCAATCGGTCGGGGGGGGATTGCTCGATTTCTTCCACGAGACGACTGCCGATGACCACCGCATCGGCAAACTTGCCGATCGCCGCGGCCGTTTGCGCATCACGGATGCCGAAACCCACGCCCACCGGCAAGTCGCACTGGCGGCGAATCAGCGGCACGCGACGCGCCACTTCGTCCAGATCCAGTGCATTCGATCCGGTCACCCCCTTGAGTGAAACGTAATACACAAAACCGCTGGCCTGCCCCGCGACCAGCGCCATGCGGGCCTCGGTCGTCGTGGGCGCCAGCAGGAAAATGTTATCGAGGCCCTGATCGGCCAGCACCTGACGCACACTTTCTTCCGGCGGCACATCAACCAGCAGCACCCCATCGACGCCTGCGGCCACAGCAGCGGCGGCAAACCTGGCATAGCCCATGCGTTCGACCGGATTGGCATACCCCATGAGCACAACCGGTGTCTGCGCGTCATCGCGTCGGAACTGTGCAACCAGTTCGAGTACCCGGTGTACGCTCATGCCCTGTGCCAGCGCACGCTCCGAGGCGCGCTGGATGGCCGGCCCGTCGGCCATGGGATCGGAAAACGGCACGCCCAGCTCAAGAATATCGGCTCCCGCAGCCACCAGTGCATGCATGATGGCTACCGTCACCTGTGGGCTCGGGTCGCCTGCTGTCACATATGGAATCAGCGCCACACGCTTGCCGGCCCGCAAACGGGAAAAAGTCTGTTCGATCCGCTTCATGGATGGTTCCCCGTCTCCAGGCCAATGCCAGCCAACCGCGCTACGGTATTGATGTCCTTGTCGCCCCGGCCGGACAGGTTGACCAGCAGTATGCGGTCCGTCGACAGCTGAGGGGCAAGTTGTGCGGCGTAGGCAAGCGCATGGCTCGATTCAAGCGCGGGGATGATGCCCTCGTAGCGGCACAGATCGTGAAATGCCTGCAAGGCTTCATCGTCGGTGACAGACACGTATTCGGCACGGCCCGTGTCCTTGAGCCAGGCGTGTTCAGGACCGACACCCGGATAATCAAGGCCGGCAGACACCGAATGCGTCTCGATGACCTGACCATTTTCGTCCTGCATCAGGTAACTGCGAAAGCCGTGCAGTACACCGGGAGTGCCTGCAGAAAGCGGTGCAGCGTGACGGCCGCTTGCCAGCCCTTCACCCCCGGCCTCAACACCGATCAGCCGCACGGCTTCGTGTTCAAGATACGGATGGAAAATGCCGATGGCATTCGATCCGCCACCGACGCAGGCGATGATGGCATCCGGCTGGCGGCCTGCCAGCTCCGGCATCTGCTGCAGACATTCCTCACCGATCACTGACTGAAAATCGCGCACCAGCATCGGGTACGGATGCGGGCCGGCGGCAGTACCCAGAATATAGAAGGTCGAGGCGACGTTGGTCACCCAGTCACGCATGGCCTCGTTGAGCGCGTCCTTGAGCGTACGCGAACCGGAATGCACGGGCACCACGGTCGCGCCAAGCAGTTTCATGCGGTAGACGTTGGGAGACTGGCGCGCCACATCCTCAGCGCCCATGTAGACCACGCATTCCAGGCCAAAACGTGCCGCCACCGTTGCGGTGGCCACGCCATGCTGACCGGCTCCGGTTTCGGCGATGACGCGGCGCTTGCCCATGCGCCGTGCCAGCAGCGCCTGCCCGATGGTATTGTTGATCTTGTGCGCGCCGGTATGATTGAGGTCTTCACGCTTGAGATAAATCTGTGCCCCGCCCAGACGCTCGGACCAGTGCCGGGCATGGTAGATCG
>JAJXUP010000072.1 GCA_021782795.1 Pseudomonadota bacterium
ATGCGAACGGCGTGACCGATCCGGGCGAAAAGCGTCTGCTGGATCTCTGGTTGGCCGACACCGACAATTTTGCCCAGAATGCCGTAACCGAGGCGGTGACCGATATCCAGGCCGGACAATGGGATCAGGCCGAGGCCATTGCCGTGAACCGGATTCGCCCGCTGTACAAGAATGGCGACAAGGATTCGCAAGCCATCAAGGATTATCTGGCGCATCGTGAAGCAGTCAACCAGGAGCACGTCAACGATATGCTGACCTGGATGAACGAAGTGATGGTGGGTGTCATGTTGTTTGCCGTTGCCCTGGCAGCTGGCGCCGGTTATTTCATTACGCGCGGTATCGTCGTGCCGCTCAATCAGGCTGTGCAGGTCGCCCGCAGGGTGGCGGCGGGCGACCTGACCGCGTCTGCGGTGGTCGACATGCATGACGAGATCGGCGAACTGCAGGTTGCCTTGCGTGACATGAACGGCAATCTGACCCGGATCGTTGGCGAGGTTCGCGCCGGAACCGAGAGCATTTCATCCGCGTCCGGCCAGATTGCTGCAGGCAACCTCGATCTGTCCAACCGTACCGAGGCCCAGGCCGGTTCGCTTGAGGAAACGGCATCGGCGATGGAGCAGCTGACCTCGACGGTTCAGCAGAATGCGGAAAACGCCAGTCAGGCCAACCAGCTTGCCGTTGCCGCGTCCGAAGTGGCGGTGCGCGGCGGTGAAGTCGTCTCGGAAGTGGTACAGACCATGGGCGCGATTCATGAATCGGCGCGCAAGATTGCCGACATCATTGGCGTGATCGACGGCATCGCCTTCCAGACCAACATTCTTGCGCTCAACGCCGCAGTGGAAGCTGCGCGTGCCGGCGAACAGGGGCGCGGCTTCGCCGTGGTCGCAGCGGAAGTGCGCAGTCTGGCGCAGCGCAGCGCCAATGCTGCAAAGGAAATCAAGCAACTGATCGACGATTCGGTGGACAAGGTGGAAACCGGTAACCGCCAGGCCGGACAGGCTGGCGCCACGATGAGCGAGGTGGTGAGCAGCATCCAGCGTGTCACCCGCATCATGGCAGACATCACTTCGGCCAGCCAGGAACAGAGCAGCGGCATTGAGCAGGTGAACCGCGCCATTGGCCAGATGGACGAAACGACACAGCAGAATGCCGCGCTGGTCGAGCAGGCGGCGGCAGCGGCGAAATCATTGCAGGATCAGGCCAGCCGCCTCGAAGGGTTGGTGCACAAGTTCAGGCTGAGCGGAGCCGTCGAGCACCGGCCGCAGTTGCGCAACGATCGCCACCCGGCAGTGGCGCGTCCTGTCCGTCCACCGGTCAGCAGACCGGCCGTCGCCACGTCTGCTGCCACAACGTCAGGGCGCAAATTGCCTTCTGCCACGCGGCCTGCGCCTGCCGTCCGGCAGGCAGATGACGAGGATTGGGAAGAGTTCTGAGATGCATGTGAAAACCAGGCTGCAAGATGGGGGGAAGGATGATGAATAACATCGGTGTGGGCGTTCGCCTCGGGTTGGCATTTGGACTGGCCTACCTGTTCATGGTGGTATTGACGCTGGTGGCATTTTCCGGAGTGGAACATGCGCTGGCCATCGTGATCGGACTGCTGGTGCTCGGCGGAATATTGGGTGTGATCATCGGTATCGTCTTTGTGCGCAGCATTACCGATCCGCTGTGCAAGGCAGTGGAGGTCAGCAATCAGATCGCCAAGGGCGACCTGACCGCGCGCATCGATTTCGTGTCCAAAGACAGCCTCGGTCGCCTGTTCGATGCGCTGCGCGAAATGAACGGCAGCCTCAACACCCTGGTGGGCGAAGTGCATCTCGCCAGTGAAGGCATTGCCGGGGCGACAGGCGAAATCGCTGCGGGCAATCTCGATCTGTCCAACCGCACCGAGGCGCAGGCGACGGCGTTGCAGCATACGGTGGCGACCATGAACGAGATCACGACCACGGTCAAGCAGAACGCGGAAAACTCCCAGCTTGCCAACAGTCTTGCCGTCGAAGCATCCGAGGTGGCTGTGCGCGGTGGGGCTGTGGTGTCGGAAGTGGTGCAGACCATGGGTGCGATCAATGAATCGGCGCGCAAGATTGCCGACATCATTGGCGTGATCGACGGCATCGCCTTCCAGACCAACATTCTTGCGCTCAACGCGGCAGTGGAGGCGGCGCGTGCCGGCGAACAGGGGCGCGGTTTTGCCGTGGTCGCTGCGGAAGTACGCAGTCTGGCGCAGCGCAGTGCGGGTGCGGCCAACGAAATCAAGCAACTGATCAGTGATTCGGTAAGCAAGGTGGAAATGGGCAATCAGCAGGTGGCTCAGGCGGGTTCCACCATGCAGGACGTGGTGGCAAGCATCAACCGCGTGACTGAAGTGGTCAGCCAGATCAGTCATGCAAGCCATGAGCAGAGCAGCGGCATCGAGCAGATCAATCGTGCCATCAGCCAGATGGACGAAACGACGCAGCAGAACGCTGCGCTGGTGGAGCAGTCTGCTGCTGCCGCCAAATCACTGCAGGACCAGACCCGGCACCTCGAACAGCAAGTGCAGCGTTTTAACCTGTCGGCCGGTTTTGGTGCCCGCAATTCACCGCGCCCGGCATTGGCGGTTGGGCGTTCACCAGGGGGGCCGGTGCGCAGATCTGTAGCCCGTTTGCCGGGCAACCGCTAACGCGGCACAGGGTTGTGTTACGCAACATCGGAACGATATAAGAACGAATAGAGGTCGCATATGCTGAATAATCTGAGTATCAGGACCAGACTGATTTTTCTGATAGGTTATCTTTGCCTGTCAATGCTGGTTGGTGGGGCGATGGGCATATACATGCTCACTTCGTCCAATGATGTGCTGAAAACCATTTATCAGGACAGTTACAGCAAGATCAATGAACTGAATTCGATCAGCCGGCAGATGAACCAGAACCAGATGCTGCTGGCGCGCATCGTGATGGGCAAACTGTCGAAAACCCCGGACACCGATGCTGTAACGGACCGCTTCGTGCAGGCATTTTCCGACAACTGCTCCGGCGTGTCGCAGGGGTTGGCCAGACTCAAGCGTTATGAGTGGCAGCCGGAAGAGCAGGCGCTGCTCGAGGGTATGGAAGACGCGCTGACCCACTACAAGGCAAGCGGCGTAAGCGAGGTGCTGGCGGCATTGCACAGTGGCCAGTATCCGGATGCGGCCAGCGTGTTGCAGGGATCGGCGCATGAATTGCAGATTACGCTCAACCAGCAGACGGACCTGCTGGTGCAGCTTGAATTCCAGAATGCCACGCTGGATTACCAGCGGGCCCAGCACAATTACAATCTGCTGCGTGCGTTGGCCATCGTGCTGACACTGGTGGGCATGGTGGTGGCAACCGGGTTTGGCGTCTGGATCATGCGATCGATCACCCTTCCGCTGGCTGAGGCCGTGCGCACTGCCAAGCGTGTCGCGTCCGGCGATCTGAGCGAACAGGTACGCGTGAGCGGCAGTCACAATGAAATCGATGTGCTGTTGCAAGCCATGCGCGAGATGACCCACAGCCTGCACAACATGATTGGTCAAGTGCATCAGGTGACGGAAATCGTACTGCATGAATCGGAAAACATCGCCACTGGCGTCGATGACCTGGCGCATCGTACCGAACAGCAGGCCAACTCGCTGTCCAACACGGCCGAGTCTACGGAACACATGACGGGAACAGTCAAGCAGAACACCGAGAGTGCCCATCATGCACTCAAGGTGGCAGGTACCACGCGGGAAATCGCCGATGCCGGCGGCAAGACCATGCAGGAAGTGGTGCTGAAGATGGCCGAGATCAGTACCAGTTCGCGCAAGATTGTCGATATCATCAGTGTGATCGAAGGTATTGCATTCCAGACCAATATCCTTGCGCTGAACGCTGCGGTCGAAGCCGCACGTGCGGGCGAGCAGGGACGGGGCTTCGCGGTGGTGGCCGGTGAGGTGCGCAACCTCGCACAGCGCAGTTCGGCTGCGGCGAAAGAGATCAAGAGCCTCATCGATCATTCCGTCAACAGCGTCAAGGCCGGATCGAACCTGGTACAGCAGGCCGGTGACAACATGGAAGAAATCCTGACCGTGGTCGGCCTGTTCTCCGACCTGCTCGAAACGATCTATCAGGCGTCGAGCCAGCAAAGTACCGGTATCGCCACGATTAACCAGAGCATTGCCGAGATGGACAACATGACGCAACAGAACGCTGCACTGGTCGAGCAGGCAGCCGCGGCGGCGCAAAACATGCGCAATCAGGCCGCGATACTTGAAAAAGCGGTCAGCATGTTCAAGCTGGGGAATCTGGCAGGCAGCGCGTCGTATGCATCCGATCAGGAAGACGCATCAGGCAGTCTGCCGGCCAACGAGCCTGAGCCCACGTCCACATTCAAGCAACTGAGCGACATCGAAAGTGTCGGGGAAGAGTGGCATGAATTCTGACTACATGTCGGCAGTCGCGCAAACGCAGGCATGGAACACATGCGCGAGCCGATTTGCGCATCCCTGAGGGATGCGATACATGGCTGAAGTGTCTTCCGCCAGGGCCATCGGACAGGAATTTCTCTTTACAGCGACGGATTTTGCCCGCCTGCGCAGCATGATTTATCAGCGGGCGGGCATCTCGTTGAGCGATCAGAAGCAGGAGATGGCCTACGGGCGCCTCGCGCGGCGGCTGCGTGTGCTGGGTTATGCCGATTTCAGTGCGTATCTGGACGACCTGGAACGTCATCCGGACAGCGAAGAGTGGGTGAATTTCACCAATGCCCTGACGACCAACCTGACGTCTTTTTTTCGCGAAGCGCACCATTTTTCCATGCTGGAGGATTATCTGCGCAGTATCCGGCCTCCTGTCAGAATCTGGTGTGCGGCAAGTTCAACGGGCGAGGAGGCGTACTCGATCGCCATGACTGCTTGCGAAGTGTGGGACAGCCTGTCACCACCGGTAGACATCGTGGCAAGCGATATCGATACCAATGTGCTGGCCACGGCCGGGCGTGGCGTGTATGCAGCGGAACGCGTAAACCGGCTGTCTCCGCAACGCATCAGGCGCTTTTTTCTCAAGGGATCGGGCAAGAATGACGGGTTGGTGCGCGTGCGGCCGGAATTGCGCAGCATGATCAGTTTCGAACAGATCAACCTGCTCGATCATCGCTGGCCGGATCATGGTCCATACGACGCGATATTCTGCCGCAATGTCATGATCTATTTTGACAAACCGACCCAGGCGGGAATACTTGCCCGTTTTGCGTCGGTGATGAAGCCGGGTGGCTGGCTGTTCGCCGGCCATTCGGAAAATTTCATTAACATTTCGAGTGATTTTACCCTGTTGGGAAAAACGGTATATGTGTTACAGGAATCCGTCAACCGGATGCGGATGGACACGCGAGGGATGCGCTGATGGGATGGGGCAGGGCGGAGGAGCATTTTGCAACCAACGTATACTATGATCCCGCGTTCAAATGCCAGGCCGCCAAGCTGCTGCCGGGAGAATATTACTATACTGACAAGGACATGCTGATCGTCACGGTGCTGGGCTCGTGCGTCTCGGCCTGCATACGTGATCCACAGCTCGGCCTGGGCGGGATGAACCACTTCATGCTGCCCGATGCTGGCAGCGACGCCGGCTCGAAGGATGGCGTTTCGATGCGTTATGGCAATTACGCCATGGATGTGCTCATCGAAGACCTGCTGGCTGCAGGTGCGCGCGAAGACCGGCTTGAAGCCAAAGTATTCGGCGGCGGCAATGTGGTGCGGGGATTCGGTCAGATCAATGTCGGTGAGCGCAATGCGCATTTCGTGCTCGAATATTTGCGCCAGCGGCGCATTCCGGTGCTGGCGGAAGATCTGAACGACGTCTATCCGCGCAAGGTGTATTTCTTTCCGCAAACGGGAAAGGTGTTCGTGCGCAAAATCAGGGAGCTGCGCAATGATACCCTTGCCATGCGAGAGCGTGAATATGCTACCCGGCTCAAGTCGGGAGCAGATGGGAAACAATAGGATGATGAACGCATGCTGCGCTGGGGGGGCGCGCGTACGGGCAGCGCAGGATGAAACTGGACGGATATGATGATTAAGGTGGCCATCGTAGATGACTCGGCCGTGATGCGCGGGCTGCTCGCGCAACTGATTGATGCCCAGCCCGACATGGAAGTGGTGGGCATGGCGCCGGATGCGTTTGCTGCACGCGCGCTGATCAAGGCGACCAACCCCGATGTGCTTACGCTGGATGTGGTGTTGCCGGGGATGAACGGACTGGATTTTCTCGAGCGTATCATGCGACTGCGTCCGATGCCGGTCATTATGGTGTCCGCGCATGCGCTGGCGGATTCGGATGTGACCATGACCGCGCTCGAACTGGGTGCTGTGGATTTCGTCACCAAACCGCAGGCGCACAGCATGGATGCTCTGGAGCAATATGCCGAAGAACTGGCTGACAAGATTCGTGCGGCCGCCAGGGCGAACATCGACCGTCATGAAGCACAGGTCGCGGCGAGTGCGCCGGCGCGCGTCAACCGCAGGCTGGGGTGGGAAAACGTAATTGCAATCGGCGCGTCGACCGGGGGAACGGAGGCCATCAGGGAAATCCTGGTGCGCATGCCCACCGACTGTCCGGCCATACTGGTAACGCAGCATATGCCACCGGGTTTCACCCAGTCTTTTGCTCAACGGCTGAATGACTTGTGTAAAATATCCGTGAGTGAGGCAAAGCATGGTCAGCCCGCGCGTGGTGGTCATGCCTATATCGCGCCCGGACATTCACATCTGCTGCTCGAACGGGAAGGCTCCGGTTACCTGCTGCGGCTTGATGCGGGCGAACAGGTCAACCGGCACCGGCCATCAGTGGACGTGCTGTTCCGCTCGGTTGCGGCGCAGGCGGGCAAACATGCCATTGGTATTCTGCTCACCGGTATGGGTAAGGACGGTGCGCAGGGATTGCTCGAGATGAAACAGGCAGGAGCAAGCACATTTGCCCAGACAGAAGCGTCGTGTGTGGTGTTTGGCATGCCGCGCGAGGCGATTGCGCTGGGCGCTGCGGATGAAGTGCTGGCACCGGCTGAAATCCCGGAGCGCGTCCTGGCGCTGCTGCGCAGTCATGGCAGCATGGAAAGCGGCACTGTCGGTTATGGAGTAAGAAAATGAATGAGCGCAAATCAATAAGCTGGGAGTTTTAAGGATGGCTGATCCGAACATGAAGTTTCTGGTGGTGGACGATTTTTCCACCATGCGGCGCATTGTCAGGAATCTGCTCAAGGAACTGGGCTATTCCAACGTGGAGGAAGCCGAAGATGGCGCCATTGCCCTGTCCATGCTCAAGAGCGGCCATTTCGAGTTTGTCGTGACTGACTGGAACATGCCGAACATGGATGGCCTCACGTTGCTGCAGAACATCCGTGCCGATGCGTCACTGTCGCATTTGCCGGTGTTGATGGTGACTGCGGAAGCCAAGAAGGAGAACATCATCGCGGCAGCGCAGGCAGGTGCGAATGGTTATGTTGTCAAACCGTTCACGGCGGCGACCCTGGACGAGAAACTGTCCAAGATATTTGAGAAACTCGGAAAATAGCGGAGGTCGCATGGGTAACGACGATAATAATCAGCAGCAGGCACCCGCCGCATCGATCAACGATGAATTGCTGTCGCGGGTGGGCCAGATCACCCGGACGCTGCATGACAGTTTGCGTGCACTCGGGCTGGACAAGGTGGTTCAGGATGCCGCGCGGGACATTCCGGATGTGCGCGACCGGCTGAATTACGTGATGTCGATGACCGAGCAGGCCGCGCAACGCGTGCTCAATGCCACCGATACAGCCATTCCCTTGCAGGAACAGATCGCCAGAGCGGCCACCGCGCTGTGTGCGGACAGTACCAATGCCAGCCTGAAGCAGGAGCTGACGGAGATTGCCGGCAAGGCCGACAGGACCAAGCAACAGTTGATGGATATCATGATGGCGCAGGATTTCCAGGATCTCACCGGTCAGGTCATTCGCCGCATCATTGAACTGGCGCACGAACTGGAAAGCCAGCTGGTGCAGATGCTCGTCGATTATGCACCGGCCGAACAGCGCAAGGAAGCGAACGCAGGCCTGCTGAACGGCCCGCAGATCCACAAGGACCGCGAAGACGTGGTGGCCGATCAGGAGCAGGTGGATGATTTGCTGAGCAGCCTCGGATTCTGACCTGCCAGCCGCTGGGGCGCGAACCGGTGGGCATGAAGCGGTGCGGTTCGCAGTTCGCACCGAGGCAGCATGGGCGGGTTGCGTCAATTCAGGCCAGTGTCCGGCCTGCGTCGATTGTAAATAATGACAGTCACTCCGCCAGACGGCGGACGGGAGACAAACCATGAATCGGGAACGAATGGTGGTGCGCGATCCATTGCTGGATCCGCGCCAGCAGTTGCTGGGCTACCGCTTTTACTGGTCCCGCCTGTCGTCTGGCGAGGTAAGTGAAGTCGACGAAGCACGCAGTCTGCTGGCCAGATTGCAGGAAGTGCTGGCGAGCAACGAGGAGAGCGAGCACCCGGTGACGTTCCGTTACCGTTTCTACATTCCGGCGACTGCCGATTTGCTGCACGAGGAGGCGTTTCAGGCGCTGCCAGTTGCCAATACCGGCCTCATTGTCAGTCCGGAAACGCTGGATGACGAAGCCGCGCGCGGGGCGCTGATGACGTTGCGTGCCCAGGGCTTCGAAATCCTGCTGCATGGCGCTGATCCGGGAGGGTTGCGTCCGGAATGGCTGCAGGTATGCAGCATGGTCGATGTGCATTTCGAACCGGGCAATTTTACGACCCAGGCACGCATCTATGCGCTGCTCAAGCAGTCGTCGATGCGCATGGCAGCTACCGATGTGGCCAGCTGGCAGGAATATGCCGTATGCACCAAGCTGGGACTCAATGCCTTCGTTGGCAAGTTCTACATGAGCCCGCCGCCATCCGCGGGCAACAAAGAGCGTTCGCTCAATCCGTCGCAGGCCACACTGCTGCAACTGATGGAAGGCGTGCGCGCCAATGCGGACATCGCCCGGCTCGAAGAGCTGCTCAAGCATGATGCGGCGGTGTCGTACAAGCTGCTGTTCTATATCAATTCTGCGGCCTTCGGCCTCAGCTTCGAAATCGAATCATTGCGGCATGCGATCCAGATGCTCGGGTACGAGCACCTGTACCGCTGGTTGTGCGTGCTGTTCGCCACTTCGGATGAGTCGCTCAGTTCGCCGGTACTGTTGCAGGCGGCGCTGATCCGTGGTCGGCTCATCGAACTGATCGGCAAGATCTGTCTGTCCAAGGCGGACTCGGAAAATCTGTTCATCACCGGCATGTTTTCCATGCTGGACCGGTTGCTCGGCATCGACATGGAGGTGGCGCTGGAAAATATCCGTCTACCGGAAGCCGTCGTGGATGCGCTGATCGGACACACGGGCATTTATCTGCCGTTTCTTGAACTGGCGCTGGCGTGCGAAACCGACAGCAGCGATATTGGCTTGCTGGCCGACGGCCTCGGGATCGATCAGCGGCAAGTCAACCAGGCGCATTTCGAAGCGATTTTCTGGGCGCAACGTCTGCTGTAACCCGCGTATTCCCGCCTGTCGTGTCATTTGACGA
This sequence comes from Pseudomonadota bacterium, assembly GCA_021782795.1. Taxonomy (GTDB): domain Bacteria; phylum Pseudomonadota; class Gammaproteobacteria; order Burkholderiales; family Sulfuriferulaceae; genus Sulfuriferula. Next base: position 9,582 of record JAJXUP010000072.1, read on the forward strand.
TGCGGCACGCCTCGTGGAAGTCGGCAATGTCGAGGTCGAGGTCGTCAGCCGTCCGGACGTTGAACAAGTGGCGCGCGTCGGCGAAGGAAAATTCGCCGCGTTCCAGTTCCTGGGCCAATCCGATCAGCATCATGATGTCACGGTAGACTGGCAGGTCGAAGCCGACACGCTTGTGTTCGGGATTGGCCAGCAACAGGCTCTTCAGGTAGTCGATGGCTTCGGAGGGTGTCTTCCAGCATTCGGTGATGTTGCGGATCAGGTGGGGATAGTCCTCGATCTGCCGCAGGTCGAGAATGGCGGGGTCTTCATCGTAGTCGATGGTGCGTGCATTGAACAGGCTGCTGACGCGGTCACGAAGCTGTTCGTATTTGTCACGGGCACCGGTCACGCGGTACAGGTCGAGCAGGTAGAGCCACGGCGCGGGTGACTCCTGCAGGGGAGATGCGCTGTCGATGGTTTGCGCTTCGAGCACCTCGATGGCCTTCTGCGGATTGTTGACCGACATCCAGAACTCGGCTTCCTGACTGACATCGGAGATTTCTTCGACTTCCATGTTGGCGGAGGCGTTGGCCTGCATTGCCGAATGCGCCTGCACGGGGGAGCGGCCGGAATCTTGTGACTGTACCGGGCGTGATACGGGCTCGGGTTCGACAGTCTCGAATGCGGGCAAAGGATATTCGTTCGGATGCATGACCGGTTCCGAGGCAACTTCTGCCAGCGGCAAGGTACTCGGACGCACGGAGGCCGGCTTCGCCATCG
>JAJXUP010000073.1 GCA_021782795.1 Pseudomonadota bacterium
TCCCACACCCAGATCGCGCAGGATCTGTGCGCCGGTGCCATAGGTGCGCGCGTCCCATTTCTGCGCAGCGCGCGGCTGGCCGTCAGGCAAGGCATGCTCCAGCAGATCATCGGCGGTTTCCTGCCGGTAGAGCAGCACCAGCACCCCGCTGCCGGCCGCATCGATCCTGCGCAGCGCCTCCCCGATGCTCCAGCTGTGCATGGAACTGTCCAGTTCCAGCACATCCATCACCGACACCGGTTCATGCACCCGCACCAGCGTCGGCTGGTCGGGACTGATCTCGCCCTTGACCAGCGCCAGATGCGCTGCCCCGGTGACCACTTCGCGGTAGACCACCAGACCGAACTCGCCAAATGGCGTGCGAATCAGGCGCGAGCCAGCGCGTTCGACCAGACATTCGTTGCGGCTGCGGTAATGGATCAGGTCAGCAATGGTACCGATCTTGAGCCCATGCTCACGAGCATAGCCGACCAGGTCGGGCAAACGCGCCATGCTGCCATCTTCCTTCATGATCTCGCAAATGACAGCCGCCGGTTCCAGTCCGGCCAGCGCGGCAAGGTCACAGCCGGCCTCGGTATGCCCGGCACGGATCAATACGCCACCCGGCTGGGCGCGCAGCGGGAAGATGTGCCCCGGCTGGATGATGTCCGACGGCCGTGCGTTCCGCGCTACCGCCGCCTGGATGGTGCGTGCGCGATCGGCTGCTGAAATGCCGGTGGTAACGCCGGTGGCCGCTTCGATGGATACCGTGAACGCCGTATTGTGCGGCGTCTGGTTATCGCTGACCATCTGCCGCAGACCCAGCTGGCGGCAGCGCTCGTCCGTCAGTGTCAGACACACCAGACCACGCGCATGGGTCACCATGAAATTGACGGCTTCCGGCGTGGCAAATTCGGCAGCCATAAGCAGATCGCCTTCATTCTCGCGATCTTCCTCGTCCACCAGGATGACCATTTTTCCGGCCTTGATGTCGGCGATGATGTCTTCGATCGGACTCAAACTCATGATTCTGTTCCTGACTGAATGAAGCGGACAGACGGGCTGACCACCTGCGGGTCTCAGGCCCGCGGAGAATAATTCAGAATGCGCTCGGCGTAGCGTGCCAGCATGTCGACTTCGAGATTGACGCAACTGCCGGGCCGCAACACCTGCAGGCCGGTGTTCTGCAGGGTATGCGGAATCAGGTTGATGCTGAAATCAGCGCTGTCGACCCGGTTGACAGTCAGGCTCACGCCATCGATCGCCACCGACCCTTTTGTCACAATGTAACGCGCCAACTCCTGCGGCGCACGGATCACCAGTTCCATGCACTCGCCTGCCGGGTCGAAAGCCACCACCTGCGCGGTACCGTCGACATGCCCGGAGACCAGATGGCCGCCCAGGCGGTCTTCCAGCCGCATGGCTTTTTCAAGATTGACCATATCCCCCAGACGAAACCCGCAGGTGCAGCGCAATGTCTCGGCGGAGACATCGACCAGGAAACCCTCCGGCCGCAATCCGACCACCGTCAGGCACACGCCATTGCAGGCAATCGAATCCCCTGCAGCCACATCGGCCATATCAAGCCCGCCTGCCGCCAGTTCGAGGCGCGCATCACCGCCGCGCGGTTCCACGACCGCCACCCGTCCTGTTGCCTGGATGATTCCGGTAAACATCGCGCCTCCCGCCGTCATTCCGGCAAATCGATCACCGCCGAAGTATACACTTCCTGCACATCGTCCAGCGCCTCGAGCGCATCGAGCAGTTTCTGCATGCGCACTGCGTCATCGCCGCTGAGCTCGACTTCATTCTGCGGCTTCATGCTCACCTCGGCAAATTCGGATTTGAATCCGGCCTGTTCCAGCGCCTGACGAATCGCATGCAGCGAGTACGGCGGCGTGATGACCTCGATACTGCCATCATCGTTGGCAAGCACGTCATCGGCGCCCGCCTCAAGCGCAGCTTCCATCAGCGCATCTTCGTTCGTGCCGGGTGCGAACAGCATCTGCCCGCAGTGGGTGAACTGGAATGCGACGCAACCGTCGGTACCCATGTTGCCACCGAACTTGGTAAACGCGTGGCGCACGTCAGCCACGGTGCGCACGCGGTTGTCGGTCAGGCAATCCACCATCACCGCTGCTCCGCCCGGGCCGTAGCCTTCGTAGCGGATTTCTTCGTAATTGACCGCCTCCAGTTCGCCACTGCCGCGCTTGATCGCACGCTCGATGGTGTCCTTGGGCATGTTGTTGTCATACGCCTTGTCCATCGCCAGGCGCAGACGCGCATTGCTCGCCGGATCACCGCCACCCAGCTTGGCCGCAACGGTTATTTCCTTGATCAGGCGAGTGAAAATCTTGCCGCGCTTTGCATCCGCAGCGGCTTTTTTGTGTTTGATGTTAGCCCATTTGCTGTGGCCGGCCATGGCATCCTCACGCGTTATCGATCAAACCGGCTATTGTACCACCGAAAGGGTTGTCGCCCGCGGCAGCGTCACCGCCAGCACGCTCATTCCAGCCCGTAACCTTCGGCTTTCCAGCACTCGAGTCCGCCCGCCAGCGAATGCACATCCTCGAACCCCATCTGCTGCAGCACCCAGGCCGCAAGGGCTGAGCGTCCGCCCGACTGGCAGTAGAGCAGCACCGGCTGGCGGCGTGCCTCGCACAACAGCGGATGGCGATAATGCGTACCCGGATCGGCGGCCGCCTCAATGATGCCCCGCGGCACATGAATCGCGCCGGCGATACGACCCGTGGCGCATTCGTCGGCCTCGCGCACGTCCACCACCAGCACCCCGCCAGTCTGCACGCGCTCGTGCGCGGTCTCGGCATCCCATTCGTCGATATGCGTTCGTGCTTCCTTGATGAAGCAACCAAACTGTTTAGCCATTATAATGTCCCCTTTGCCATGCGTTGCCCCAACGGCCAAGCCCGAAGTCTACCATGCCCGACCTGCTCGATGGATTGAACCCGCAACAACAGGCTGCCGTCACGCTGCCCCCGGTATCAGCGCTGATTCTTGCCGGTGCCGGCAGCGGCAAGACCCGCGTGCTGACCACGCGCATCGCCTGGCTGTTACAGACCGGACAGGCCAGCGCGCACAACATCCTCGCGGTCACGTTCACCAACAAGGCCGCGCGGGAAATGCAGACCCGATTGACCGCCATGCTGCCGATGTCGCCACGAGACCTGTGGATCGGCACCTTCCACGGCCTGTCCAACCGCTTGCTGCGCACTCACCATGCCGCCGCCGGACTGCCGCGCCTGTTCCAGATTCTCGACCAGGCCGACCAGCTTGCCGGCATCAAGCGCATGCTCAAGGCAATGCAGGTCGACACCGACCGCTTCGACCCGCGCAAGGTGCAGCAGTATATCAACCAGAACAAGGAAAACGGCCTGCGCGCCGACCGGGCGGAAACCGGTGATCCATGGAACCGGCGCATGGCAGAACTCCATGCGGCATGGGACGAACAATGCCAGCGCGAGGGCGTCGTCGATTTCGCCGAACTGCTGCTGCGCAGCAACGAACTGCTCGAACGCCACCCGGAAATCCGTGAACACTACCGCACACGGTTCCACCATGTCCTGATTGATGAATTTCAGGACACCAACCGGTTGCAATACCGCTGGCTCAAGCAATTTGCCGGCGAACACAGCGCGCTGATGGCCGTCGGCGACGACGACCAGTCGATTTACGCCTTCCGTGGCGCCCACAGCGGCAACATGCTGGATTTTCAGCGCGAATTCGCGCGCGAACACCTGATCCGGCTCGAACAGAACTACCGCAGCCAGGGAAACATCCTCGACGCCGCCAACGCGCTGATCGGCAACAACCCGGGGCGACTGGGCAAGACCTTGTGGACTGCCGCCGGGCAAGGCGAACCGATCCGCGTGCTCGAGGCCCTTGATGACCAGCAGGAAGCACGATTCGTCTGCGAACGCGCGCTGGCGCTGCAAGGCGAAGGCCAAGCGCTGTCGGATATTGCCGTGCTCTACCGTTCCAACGCACAATCGCGCGTTCTCGAACATGCATTGTTTTCCGCCGGCATCCCCTACCGGGTGCATGGCGGCCTGCGATTCTTCGAACGCCAGGAAATTCGCCATGCATTGGCCTACCTGCGCCTGCTCGCCCATGCCGACGATGACAGCGCCTTCCTGCGTGTGGTCAACTTTCCCACCCGCGGCATCGGCGCCCGCACCCTGGAACAACTCGATGCCACCGCACGCGCGCATGGATGCAGCCTGTGGCAGGCATGTACATACACTGATGCAAAGCCGGGTGGCCGCGGTCTAGGCGGTTTCGTCACCCTGATCGACACCTTGCGCGAGCACACGCGCGGACTGGCATTACCGGAAATCATCGAACATACACTGCATGCCAGCGGACTCATCGAACACTACCGCAGCGAGAAAGAAGGCCAGGACCGGCTCGACAACCTCGATGAACTGGTTCAGTCGGCCCGTGTGTTCCTTCAGGACGAGCATTATGTGCCTTCGGACGACGTGCTGTCGGACTTCCTCGCGCTGGCTTCGCTCGAAGCCGGCAACCACGCCGCCGATGCGGGCCAGGACGCCCTGCAACTGATGACCGTGCATGCCGCCAAAGGGCTGGAATTCGGTACGGTATTCCTCACCGGACTCGAAGAGGGACTGTTCCCCGGCGAGCAGTCGCTCAACGAACGGCACGGCATCGAGGAAGAACGGCGGTTGATGTACGTTGCCATTACCCGTGCACGCAAACTGCTCTACCTGAGCCTGGCGCGTGTACGCATGCTGCATGGCCAGACCCGATATGGCATCCCGTCACGTTTTCTCGACGAAATCCCGCCTGGACTGATGCGCCCGGCCGTGACTGCTGCGGAACCTGTGGCCACGGCTCACGCGGTGGCACGCCCGACAGACGCGGCAACCGCGCGCAGCGCCACGCCAGCATGGCCACCCGGCATGTCGGTGCGCCATCCGAAATTCGGCATCGGCGTCATCCTGCGCGCCGAAGGTGGCGCCGACGATGCCCGGGTGCAGGTGCGTTTTGGCCGGGAACATGGCGAAAAATGGCTCGCACTGGCCTATGCACGCCTTGAGCCGATCACGGCCGGCCAATGAGCGCACCCCAATGAACCTGCTGCACGCACTGGCCCGGATCAGCAGCCTGACGCTGCTGTCACGCATCTTCGGCTTCGTGCGTGACACCATCGTCGCCCGCAGCTTCGGCGCCAGCCTGTACACCGATGCCTTTTTCGTCGCGCTGAAGATTCCCAACCTGCTGCGGCGCCTGTTTGCCGAAGGCGCCTTCTCGCAGGCCTTCGTACCCATCCTCGCCGAGTACAAGGCCCGGCGCGGTCACGACGCCACGCGGCTGCTGATCGACCACACCACCACCCTGCTGCTGCTTGCGCTGACTGCGGTGACACTGCTGGGCATGCTTGCCGCGCCACTGGTGGTCTGGCTGAGCGCGCCGGGCTTTGTTCACGACCCCCAACGCTTCGACATGACAGTGCACATGCTGCGCATCACGTTCCCATACATCCTGATGATCTCGCTGGTCTCGCTGGCCGGTGGCATCCTCAATACCTGGAGCCGTTTCGGCGTGCCTGCCTTTACGCCGGTACTGTTCAACCTGGCGTTGATCGGCGCAGCACTGTGGCTGGCTCCCTGGTGCCATCCCCCGGCCATGGCGCTCGCCTGGGGAGTGGTGCTTGGCGGCATGCTGCAACTGGCGCTGCAGCTGCCGTTCCTGCACCGGCTCGGACTGCTGCCGCGGCTGCGGTTTTCCCGCCACGACGAAGGCGTGTCGCGCATCCTGCGCCAGATGGGGCCGGCCGTATTCGGCGTGTCCATTGCCCAGTTATCGCTGCTGATCAACACCATTTTCGCTTCATTCCTTGCCACCGGCAGCGTTTCCTGGCTGTACTACGCCGACCGGCTGATGGAATTCCCCACGGGCATGCTGGGCGTGGCGCTGGGCACCATTTTACTGCCCAGCCTGTCGCAGCATTACGCCGACAACGACGCAACCCAATATTCGCGCCTGCTCGACTGGGGCCTGCGCCTCACCCTGCTGCTGGCGCTGCCGGCTGCAGCTGCACTGGCAGCGCTGGCGCTGCCGCTGGTGAGTACGTTGTTCGCCTATGGCCATTTCAGCATACACGACACCTGGATGACGCGACGCGCGCTCATCGCCTACAGTCTGGGACTCCTGGGCCTGATCATGGTGAAAATTCTTGCCCCCGGCTTCTATGCGCGGCAGAACATCCGCACGCCCGTCAAGATCGCGATCCTCACACTGACCGCCACGCAGCTGATGAACCTGCTGTTCATCGGTCCACTGCAGCACGCCGGACTGGCGCTGGCGATCGGCCTGGGAGCCTGCATCAACGCTGCCATTCTGCTGCAACGGCTGCTGGCACATGGCATCTATCGCCCCGAACCGGGCTGGCCGGGATTCATCGTACGCGTAGCGGTCGCCACCGCGCTCATGGCCGCCCTGCTCTGGTTCGGCACCGGCCATGATCCATCCTGGCTGCACGCCGGTTTTCGCTGGAAACTCGCCCACCTGAGCCTGTGGGTGAGTGGCGGAGGACTGGTTTATTTCGCCCTGCTCCGCCTGACTGGCATTCGCCCCGAACAGTTCGTGCGCCATGGCGCCTGAAAGGCAACCGCTGGCTGCCAGCGCTGGACGTACGGTGCAGAATGTGAGAATGTAGCATGGCTTTTGCCAACCCTCGCTCGGCGAGGTTGCCGATGCTCACCGCCAGCCGTATGACATGAACGAATACACTACCCTCGCTGCCGTTGATCTGGGTTCCAACAGCTTCAAGCTGCAAGTTGCCCGCATCGTCGAAGACCAGCTCTATCCCCTCGACGCGCTGAAAGAACCGGTACGTCTGACCGCCGGAATCGGCGCCGACAAACGGCTGGATGGCGCATCGCAAACCCGGGCGCTGGCCTGCCTGGGCCGCTTCAGCGAACGCCTGCGCGGCCTGCCCCAGGCTGCGGTTCGCTGTGTCGGCACCAGCGCATTGCGCGTGGCGGAAAATTCGGAAGAATTCCTCCAGCTTGCCGAAGCCACACTCGGCTACCCGATCGAAATCATCGCCGGACGCGAAGAGGCCAGACTCATTTACATCGGCGTGGCGCATTCGCTGCCGGCCGCAGAACACCCCCGCCTGATCATCGATATCGGCGGCGGTTCAACCGAATGCGTCATCGGGCACGCCATGACACCACAGGTCATGGAAAGCCTCCCCCTGGGCTGCGTGCATTTCAGCCAGCGGTTCTTCGCCGATGGCCAGATCACGCGACAGAACCTCGGCCAGGCCGAAATCGTCGCCCGCAGTCAGGCCCAGTCAATCGCCATCAGCTATAGCGACAAATGGACCGAAGCCGTCGGGTCGAGCGGTACCGCGCGCGTCATCAGTGATGTGCTGGTACAAAACGGCTGGGCCGAACAGGGCATCACGCGCGACGGCCTGGCCCGCCTGCGTGAAACCATGTTGCAGGCCGGCCACATCAACCGGCTCGACCTCGCCGGCATCAAGTCCGACCGCAAGCCAGTGTTCACCGGCGGGGTGGCGGTGATGACCGGGCTGTTCGACGAATTCGGCATCGAGCGCATGACCGTGGCTGACGGTGCATTGCGTGAAGGCGTGCTCTACGACCTGCTCGGGCGTTTCCATCACCACGATATGCGCAGCGCGACAGTCAGCCAGTTTGCGCGCCGCTACCACGTCGACAGCCGCCAGGCACGCCGCGTGGCCGACCTGGCACTGGCGCTGTTCCGACAAGTCATGCACCAGTTGGGCACAGATGCCAGCGTATCGCAGGAATGCCTGAACTATCTGCAATGGGCGGCACAATTGCACGAAGTCGGCCTGTCGATCGCACATTCCGGCTACCACAAACACGGTGCTTACATCCTCGCCCACGCTGACATGCCGGGCTTTTCGCAAAAGGATCAGGCACGCGTCGCCATGCTGGTGCGCATGCAGCGGGGCAGCCTCGACAAGATGAGTGATGTCCCCCGAGGTGGCATTTCCCACGCGATGATCATCATCCTGCGACTTGCGGTGCTGTTCTGCCGCAGCCGCAGCAACCGCAGCATGCCCGAACTGCGCCTGCTGTTCGACAGCGAGAGCTGTGCGCTGCATCTGGCGCGTACCTGGCTCGAAGCCAACCCGCTTACCGCGGCCGCGCTTGGCGAGGAATCGCGCCTGTGGAAGCACACCGGATACCGGCTGAGCCTGCATGCGCTCGACGCCGGGATCGCGATATAATTCCGCAAACATGCACTGATAAAGGCCACCCATGACCGATACCACCGAAATCACCCTGTGGGATCTGCCCACCCGCCTGTTTCACTGGGGCCTGGTCGGGACGATTGCTGTGTGCTGGGTCAGTGGTGAATTGCTCGACGACGCCATGACGCTGCACATCTGGGCCGGCTACTGCGCCCTCGCCCTGCTGCTGTTCCGCGTGATGTGGGGTTTTTTTGGCAGTGAAACTGCCCGCTTCAGCCAGTTCGTCACCAGTCCGCCTCAGGTAGCCGCCTATGTGCGTACACTGCTGCAGCGTAAACCAGGAACGCATGCCGGACACAATCCGCTGGGTGGTTGGTCAGTGCTGGTTCTGCTTGCACTCTCGCTGACGGTTACCGTCAGCGGACTGTTTTCCAATGACGAAGTCTCAACCTGGGGGCCACTGGCGCACCGTATCACCCCCGACCTGAGTGACCGGTTGAGCGATATGCACGGCATCGCCTTCAACGTCCTCGCGGGCGTGATCGCGCTGCACGTGCTGGCCGTGCTGTTCTACCGCCTGTACAAGCGTGACAACCTGATTCTGCCGATGATCACCGGACGCAAGCCGGTCTCCGCCGCTGTGCCCCGTCCGGCGCTGGCCAGCAATGGACGCGCGCTGCTGCTGTTCACCGTCGCCGCTGCGGCGGTCGCCCTGCTGCCGTTGCTGGCAGGCTGAACGGCAGGCAGACACGCGGCACTGTCCCGGCCGGGCCGGGAGCACGACCCGACAGGCGTCGGGTGAGAAAAGAAACGAGTACCGGTTCAGTGCCCCAGCGGCAGTTGCGATAATGGCTGACCTGCCTGCTGCATGAGCTGCTGTTCGGCAGCCGGCTCACCATCAACCCACGACACCAGCGCTGACACGGCAAACGACGCTGCGGTGGCAATCACCATCACCATCACGTTACGCGTCAGCCCGGGCGGAAACCCCTGGTCGTCAAAATAACGCCTGAGCCACCAGGCTGCCCCCATGAACGCCAGCGTCGACAGGATCAGATCGAGCCACATGATCCGTACACGCAGCCTCAGTGCGGAATGCCACGGAACTGCTGGTGGCACGACTTGCAGCTGGATTCCACTGCGGCAAACGCCGGCCTGATGGTGTCAAGATTATTGCTCTGCGCCGCCTGATTCAACCCTGCTGCCGCAGTGATGAACTTCTGCTGCGCCTGCTTGAACTCGGCCGGCTTGGCCCACACATCCGGCTTGGCGCGCGTGGGCGGATAATTGCTTCCCGGCGTGAAATACTGCCATGGCTGAGTGCTCAGCTCCTGCAGCTTGGCGGCCGCGGCACGAAATTGCGCCGCGTTATATTCGTTATGGCCGCGCACCACCAGCCCCATTGGTTCCAGCGTGCGCAGTATGGTCTTGAATATCACCTTGCGCTTGGTCACCGGCTGGCCAGGGTGGGTATCCTCGGCCTGGCCACACGCCGACAACCCCAGCACGGCCAGCAGCGCCCAGATCAACCATTTTTTCAACATCGTCTTCCCGTCCTGTTGTGAACCCAAAAAACCGGCAAAGGATAGCAGGTTGGCTACCGCCACACCACCCGTTGTTTGCCGCGCTGCCACTGCTGCGGCGCCTGCACTCAATCTGCGTGTCGCCCGGGTGACGAGCGTCCGCGAAATACAGGCGGTCAAACGCATCATGCGCGTAAAGCACTGACATCGACCTGAATGTGCCACACCTCTTGCAATCAGCGTGCCCGGCCCCATGTAGGTGCCACGGAAACCGTGCGCACCTCGATGCTGCGCGGGGATGCCATTGCACGGCACGGGCGGGTCTGCTTCGTTCCTGGCTGCTGTGGCAGGCACTCTGCTTCATGCGGGCGGTTTCAGGTACAATAGCGTCCAATCGTCGAACGACCAGGAGTCCGAATCATGCCGATCTATGCATACAAGTGTAACGAATGTGGTTTTGCACAGG
>JAJXUP010000074.1 GCA_021782795.1 Pseudomonadota bacterium
TACGTGAAGGCCAGACCTGAGGTCAGGCCCGGCACGAACAGCTCCCACACCCCGCTTTCGCCGCGCACCCGCAACGGGTGACTCAGACCATTCCAGCGGTTGAAATCCCCTACCACGCTTACGCGCTGCGCGCCCGGCGCCCACACGACGAACAATACGCCTGACACCTCGTCAATGCTGCGCACATGGCTGCCGAACACGCGCCACAGATGATGATGACGCCCCTGACCGAACAGATACAGGTCGAGCTCGCCGACCTGGGGTGCAAAGGTATAGGGCGACACCGTGTCGCGCCAGCCACCGCCGTCCTTGTCCAGCCACTGCAATACCGGATGCTGAACGGTTTTTTCCGCCAGCACCAGCTCGAACAGATCGGTGCCATCGCGACGGGTCAATTCCTGCCCGTCAGCCCAGCGCAGGCGTTCCGCCTGCGGCATCCAGGCACGAAATACCCAGCCGCCCCCGGTCTGGGCATGCCACCCGAGCAGGGAAAACGGATCGTGATGGCGTCCCATCGCCAAGCGGGTAATGCTGTCAGGCATGATACAAACGTCCTGTCTGTTCCAATTGAGCATGCAACGAAGCGGCGAGTCCGGCCGGGAGCTGCTCCCAGCCAAAACGCCACAGCCAGTTTCCATCCACGGTGCCGGGCGTGTTCATGCGCGCATGACCATCCAGCCCAAGCACGTCCTGCATCGGCAGCATGGCCAGTGCTGCGCGACTGGACAATACGCGCATGCGCATCGCCGCCACGACCTCGCCGGGCTGTTCAACACCAAGCGCAGCCATCACGTCGGCGCGCACCGGCGCTTCAAGCTTGTCGAACCAACCTGCGGTGGTGTCATTGTCGTGCGTGCCGGTGTAATACACCCGGTCCAGATCAACATTTTCCACCTTGTGCGGATTGTCGGGAAAACTGTCGAACGCAAACTGCAGCACACTCATTCCCGGCAAGCCGAATCGTTCGCGCAACGCGTTGACATCGGGGGTGATCACTCCAAGATCTTCGGCCACCAGCGGCAGATCGCCCATCAAATCGTGTATCTGCTGCAGCAGTTCCCTGCCCGGCACCGCCTGCCAGTAGCCTTCAGTGGCCGTGTCGTGGGATGCCGGGATCATCCACGAGGCCACCAGGCCACGGAAATGATCGATGCGCACGAGGTCGAAACATTCGAAATGATAACGCAATCGTTCGCACCACCAGGAAAAATGATCGGATTCCAGATGGTTCCATGCGTACTGAGGATTGCCCCAGCGTTGCCCGGTCGGAGAGAAATAGTCGGGCGGTACGCCGGCAACGAACGTGGGCTGACCGCGAGCATCGAGCAGGAAACACTCCGGATGCGCCCAGACATCAGCGCTGTCATGCGCGACAAAAAGTGGCATGTCGCCAAACAGCGCCACACCACGTTCAGCCGCATGAGATCGCAGCGCCTGCCAGTGCACGAACAACTGGTACTGCTGGCGCACATGGCGGGCAATCGCACGTTCATGCCTTGCGGCGAACTCGCGCAGGGCATCCGCTTTCCGCAGGCGCAGCGGTTCGGGCCAGGTCACCCAGGGCGCATTGTGGTATTTCTCCCGAATGGTCATGAACAGGGCATAATCCTCGATCCACGCGCGTTCGCGTTCGCGCCACTCGACACATTGTCGCGAGCTGATGCGTACCGCAGGCAATTCCAGCGGGAACAGGGCGGGATTGAGCGCAAACGCCGATGCGCACTGATAGGGAGAAACTCCAGACAGCGGCACACCGAGCGGCAACATCTGCCACACCGACATGCCGGCTTCGGCCAGCCAGTCGATCCAGCGCCAGGCGTCGGCATCCAGCCGTCCCGACGGCAGTGAACTCGTATGCAGCAGCACGCCGGCACGGCGCCCGGACAACCATGGGTTCATTACGCATTCCTTCTCATGGTGCCGGCGTTCTCCGCTTGCCCGCCGCCGCGCGACAACGGAACATCGAGCTGCGCCGGCGGTGCCTCGCCAAGCATGACATACAATGCGCGCAACTGCTCGCGATACAGCCGTTCAAAATCACTGACACTATCTGCCGGATTGTAGTCGCCAAACCACCAGAACCAGTCCGAACCTTCACAAATCGCCAGCTGGCGACGGATCTGCAGCGCGCGCGCCTCATCATCGCCAGCACGGGCCAGTACCTCATCACAGGCACGCTTGGCGCTGACGAGGTAATCCCATCCGCGGTTTTTGTCCGGCGATCCGATCCAGGTCGAAAATGAACCGTACACCCAGCTGCCGGCACACAGCTGCGGCAACGCCGTGGGCGGCAGGCGCTCGGCGCAGTCGGCAAACGTGCTGACGCGCAGTCGCTGCGAAGACTCCAGTGCCGAATACAGCCCGTCAAGGAAATGGTGGCCGTTATCGGGATAATATTCCCAGGCGTTCTCGCCATCGAGGATCACCGACACCACGTGCTGCTCTGCCTCGGCGCCGAGAAACGCGGCAATGTTGTTGAGGTGCTGGATGAAATCGGCGACAGCGTCTTCGGCATGCCAGTTGTTATAGCGAAAGCCGATCAGGTCGGACAGCCCGTCATCGCGGAAAAACATCCGTACCGAGGCATCCGGGTTCAGATTGGGTGAAAACAGCGGCTTCTTGCTCTGGATGATGCCAGGCTCGATGCCTGACAGCCGGCAGCTGTTGCGCCACACGCCCTCGCCGGACGCCGTCCAGCGGATGCCGTGCCGGTCGAGCAGACGAAGCGCATCCTCGCTGAGCCCGCCCTCGGCCAGCCACACTCCGGCCGGCTTGCGTCCCAGATACTGCTCGAACACCTCGATGCCGTGCGCCACATGCCATTCGCTGCGCGCCTCGCCACCGGGATACGTCTCCGATTCAGGATGCGGTGCTTCGGGCATGGAACAGTTCATGTTGTCGAAACTATCCATGAGCGGAATGATCGGGTGGCCGTAGGGTGTCATCGACAGTTCGATCTGGCCACGGTCGGCAAGCGCACGGTAGCGGGCCATCAACCCCGACAGCGCATCGCGTATCAGAACCACCAGCTTGCGGCGATACTGCAGGGTAAAGTCCTCTGCGCGCTCCATCAGTTCGCGGACATCGGCATGATCGCGCAGGCTGTGGCCCAGCCAGGCAAGGTGATACCACGTGAGTACGTCAAGAAAATACTGGTCACCGAGATACCTGAGCAGGTGCTGGCCACTGTCCGGGCTGATGGCCGGGTCTTCGGACACCCCTGCCAGCCGCAACAGCCGGCTGAATGGTGGATAGGGATGAATCATGCGCGGGGCATGACAGCGCTGGCAATCACGCAACAACTGCTCGCGCCCGGGCGCATCGGACGGAATCGGCTCCACGCCGGCCAGCAGGTTGAGCATGCGGTCCTGAGTCGGCCTGCCGTCGCTGAGAAAACGGTCGATCTGTTGCGAATAATCGTCGATCTGCTCAAGCAATACCGGTGTGAAATTCACCACGGCGCGCATGAGCGGATGCCGCTCCAGATGCGCAACCATGTCGGTATAGTCCTTGATTCCGTGCAGGTATACCCACGGCAGACGATACTCGCCCTCCAGACCGTCACGGTAATAGGGCTGGTGCATGTGCCAGCACAACACCACATTCAGTCGACTGTTCATTCGGTTCCCGTCATCGGTACAGGTTCTGCCCCATCATTTCCGGCGTCACCAGTACGATCCCTTCTTTGGTTACATGAAAGCGCCTGGCGTCTTCCACCAGATTTTCGCCGATGACCGTATTGTCCGGAATCACCGTCGCCTTGTCGATCACTGCCCGCGATATGCGGCAATTGCGTCCGATGCTGACCTTGGGCAAGATCACGCTGTCCTTGACCAGGCTGTAATTCTCGATGTGGCAGCCAAAGAACACCATCGAGCGCTTGAGCCGCGCACCCGAGATGATACAGCCGGCCGATACCAGCGAGTCGATGGCTTCGCCACGCCGGCCCTCGTCGTCAAAAATGAACTTGGCCGGTGCCGATTGCGGCTGATAGGTCCAGATCGGCCAGTCCCGATCATACAGGTTAAGTTCCGGATCGATGGCGCACAATTCCATATTGGCCTTCCAGTAGGAGTACACCGTGCCCACATCCCGCCAGTAGCCCGGCTCGCCATCCGGCTTGCGGAACGGGTAGGCAATCGCGCGCGCCTTATGGATATTGGCAGGAATGATGTCCTTGCCGAAATCGTGCGACGAATTTTCATGCTCCGCATCCGAAATCAGGATATCGAAGAGAAATTCCGTCGAAAACACATAAATGCCCATCGAGGCCAGCGCCGTACCCGGCTTGTCGGGCATGGCCTCGGGGTGGGCCGGCTTCTCGGTAAACCGGGTGATGCGCATCTCGTCATCCACCGACATCACCCCAAACTCCGTGGCCTCCTCGCGCGGTACCTCGATGCAACCTACGGTAAAATCGGCGCGCGTCTCGACATGGTGCAGCAGCATGGCGGAATAATCCATGGTGTAGATGTGATCCCCACCGAGCACGATGACATACTGTGGATTGTGCCGCCGCAGGATATCCAGATTCTGGAACAGCGCGTCGGCCGTGCCCTGATACCATTCCTTCTTGTGCGTGCGTTGCTGCGCCGGCAAAATCTCGACAAACTCGCCGATCTCGGCGCGCATGAAACTCCAGGCGCGTTGCAGGTGGCGGATCAGCGAGTGCGACTTGTACTGCGTCAGCACGCCGATGCGGCGCAACCCGGAATTGACGCAGTTGGACAACGCGAAATCGATGATGCGGTATTTGCCGCCGAACGGCACGGCCGGCTTGGCACGCCAGGCAGTCAGGTTCTTCAGCCGAGAGCCCTCGCCACCGGCCAGCACCAGCACCATGGTGCGCCGCGTGAGGTCCGTGACCATTTTTGGTTCTGTGTAGTAGCGATACAGTTTTTCCTGTTGTTCCTTGCTGATGGTCATGAACGCCTCCTCATGCTTATTGGTGTTTATTGACGCGAGAATCGTGCCGGGCGGCAACCCAGCGCCGCAGCCCTGCTCGTACACAGGTGCATGGCGCCCAGTAACCCGACGCGCCCATGGGTCACCAGGTAAACCGGCGTTTGCGTGACCAGGGCCGACATGCGTCCTTTGGCGATCGCGAGTTCCACGAAACGCTGTGCGATCAGCCAGTCCTGCAAATGAATGGACATGCCTCCGGCAAGGTACAACCCGCCCCGGGGTTGGTAGAGCACCGCAAGATTTCCCACCCAGGCCGCATAGACGTCGGCGAACAGCTGGATGGCCTGCACCGCCTCCCGCCCACCCTGCAGGGCGAGCTCGTGAATGCGCGCAGGATCGATATCCTGTTCATCCGTGATCGGGTCGCGGCCGCAGACAAACGCATGCAGCGCAGACAATCCGCCGCCCGACAGGACGCGTTCCCAGGACACATGCCCGCCATGACGCCGAGCCAGCCAATGCAGCAACTCGCATTGGCGCGCATCGGTCGGGGCAAAATCAGCGTGCCCGCCCTCGCTGGCAAACACCTGCCAGTTGCCCCGCTCGTCCGATTGCATCCACGCCACCCCCAACCCGGTGCCGGCTCCGGTGATGACCCGTGTGGCACCCAGGCGGGGCACCCCGGGAATGAGCACGCGCAGGTCGGCCCGCCCCAGGCTTTCGACACCGGCGGCAGCGGCCTGGAAATCATTGACGAAACAGACTTCGGCCAGACCCAGCTCAGTGGCAATCTGCTGCGCATCCACGATCCAGTCCAGGTTGGTCAGCGCCGCGCGCTGTTCATCGACCGGGCCAGGCAACGCCAGACAGATTCGTTCCGGCAGGCCGGATTGTGCAGCATCGACAAAGAAGGTTCGCAGCAAATGGATGGCATCGGTGAATGCATCGCTGCGATAGACGTGCTCAAAAGCGATGCGGCGTGGTTGTTGCCACGCCTGGCTGAACCAGGCCAGTCGGCTCCAGGTGCCGCCGATATCCCCCGCCACCAGATTGACGGATTGTGATCCCAGTGTGTTATGGGGATCGTGCCAGCGCGAAATATAGGATTTGGATGTCATCTTCTGTCGCCAGGATCGCTGACTGTATTCCGCTGCATGCGCAGTTTTGTTCAGCATAACATACCCACATCGCCGTGTTACCACCGTAGCGCACCGCCATGACGGGTTTTTTGACGATTTATTCCATTTTGCACGACACCGACACGGGACTGCCCACAATAGCCTACAAATCGGGTATGCTGACAGGCTACATGCGGTTGCGACGATGTCGTGCTGCATGAGCAACAGTTTCGCTGCGCCGATTACACATCATGACCGGAGTGCATTCATTGTTCGCAACGGCGGTCCTGCGACGTACGCAGGGCAACCGCTTCACAGCCTGTGGCCCGCAATGCGGCGGCCAGTGACCACGTCGCCCGGTGAAGCGTTGCGCGCAAGGCTGGAACGTGCTATAAATAAAAATGCTTCTCATTCAGGATCGGTAATGCAAAACTCGCTTGACCACCTGTTTCCCGAACAGAGCGGTGTCATCACCGCCATCCAGGCGAGCCCGGAATTGACCCGGCGCATGTCTGCGCTTGGACTCAGGCCGGGCCGCAGCGTCGAAGTCATTCGCGCCGCGCCATGGAATGGCCCCCTGCAAATCCGTGTCGGCCACACCGACATCATGATCCGGCGCAGCGACGCCGCGCGCATCCACGTGGAAACCGATCACTGAGGAAACGATGAAACGCCTGGCGCTCCTGGGCATGCCCAACACGGGCAAGTCCACTTTCTTCAATCGTCTGACCGGAGCGGGAGCGCGGGTCGGCAACTGGCCTGGCATCACCGTCGACCTGCTGTCGGCCAAGATCCTGCTGGCCGGTGGCATGGTGGAAGTCATCGACCTGCCCGGCATCTACAACCTGCATGGCTTTTCCGACGACGAACACGTGGTGCGCCATTTCCTCGAGTCGCAGCCACTCAACGGCCTGGTGGTCATTCTCGACGCCACCCAACTCGACCGCCAGCTCGCGCTGCTGCTGCAGCTGCGCACGCTCGGACTGCCGCTGACGCTGATACTCAACATGAGCGATGAGGCCCGCCAGCTCGGCATTCACATCAGCCGCGAACGGCTGCAACAGGATCTTGGCATGGAGGTCACGCTGGTCAGCGCCAAATATGGCAACGGCTTCGGTCAGGCCCGTACCGCGCTGGAATCCCTGCTCAATTCCGCCACGCCGGCCCGACTGGCCAGCGCCGAGGCGCTACAGCAGGATGACAGCATCGAGGCCGAACTCGATCGCATCATTGGTGAAACCGTGACCACCCCGGTTACACTCCCCCCCAACCTCACGCGCCGGCTGGACAAGATTTTCCTGCATCCATGGCTGGGATTGCCGCTGTTTTTCCTCAGCATGTTCGCCATGTTCCAGCTCGTCTACGGCATCGGCACCCCGCTGCAGGACGGCATCAGCTGGCTGCTCGACCGGTTCCAGAACCACGCGCTCAACCCCTGGCTGCACGATGCGCCGCTGGCCCTGCGCAGCTTCATCACCGACGGACTGTTCAACGGCATCGGCACCGTATTGAGTTTCCTGCCGATCATCGTGGTGTTTTTCGTGTTCATGTCCATCGTGGAAGACAGCGGTTACCTTGCACGCGCAGCCTGGCTGATGGATGCGCTGATGGCACGGCTCGGTCTGGATGGTCGTTCGTTCGTCATGCAACTGATGGGTTTCGGCTGCAACGTGCCGGCGTTAATGGGTACACGGGTCATGCGTTCACGCGCGCTGCGGTTGCTGACCATGCTGGTGATCCCGTTTTCGCTGTGTTCGGCCCGGCTGCAGGTGTTCCTCTTCTTCAGCAGCGCCATCTTCAAGCCGGTGGCCGCAGCCTCGGTCATGTTTGGCCTGTATATCACCAGTTTCCTCGTCGCCTTCCTGACTGCACTGGTGTGGCGCGGCAAGTTCCGTAACCACGAACCGCTGCTGCTCGAACTGCCGCCTTATCGCTTCCCTACCGGCCGGCAAATGCTGGCCCAGGCATGGCAACAGTCGGGGCATTTCCTGCGTGGCGCTTCCGGCTTCATTGTCGCCGGCGTGATCCTGGTCTGGGCGCTGACGCATATTCCCTTCGACCTGCCTCCGGCCAGCGCCGGCACGCTCGCCGGACGACTGGCCGACTGGATGCGTCCGGTATTCAGTCCGCTCGGGATTGACCGCCTGCTGTCGATCACACTGCTGTTCGGCTTCGTTGCCAAGGAGGTGGTCATCGGTGCTCTGGCCGTGATCTATGGTGCTGGAGAAAACAACCTGGCCAGCCTGCTTGCACACCAGATCGACTGGGTTCAGGCCATGAGCTTCATGCTGTTCACGCTCATCTATACCCCGTGCCTGTCGACCATCGCCGTCTTGCGTCAGGAATCGAAAAGTACGGGATTTACCGTGCTCGCGGTGCTGTGGCCGCTGAGTCTCGCCTGGCTGGTGAGTTTCATTTTCTACCAGACAGCACGCTGGCTCGGCTGGTGAGCGCAACGCATCGGCATCAGCCCACGTCGTCGGTTGCGTCCAGCCCGTCGATCACACGCCTGATGACATCAAAACCGAAACCGCGCGCTTGCAGAAATCGCACCTGACGGGCACGTTCTCTGGCGTCCTGGGCCGGCAGGGGAAATTTACGTTGCCAGACCGCACGCGCGCGCGCCAGTTCGGTGTCGCGCAAACCGAGCAACGCGGCATCGATTACCGCCCCGTCCACGCCACGCTCGCGCAACTCCAGCGCCAGCTTGCGACTGCCATAGCGCGCCTGACGCGCATGCACGCGCTGTTCCGCGTAACGTGCGTCCGACAACCAGCCCCGCACTTCCAGCGCATCGAGCAATGCCTCCAGCGCCTCGGCGGACACCCCGTCCTGCTGCGCCAGCCTGCGCGCCAGTTCGGTCCGGCTGTATTCCCGGCGCGCCAGCAGGGCCAGCGCACGCTGGCGCAGCGTCATCGCCGCCGGCTTGTGCGGCGGCGAGGTCATTCGAGGATGACACCGTCCTCGTCCACCCGCATCGCCGGTGCCGCATGCACACCGATAGCGGCACGCACACGATTTTCGATCTCGCGCGCGATTTCCGGATGTTCACGCAGGTATTCGCGCGCATTGTCCTTGCCCTGGCCGATCTTTTCCCCGTTATAGGCATACCAGGCGCCAGACTTGTCGATCAGTTTGCCCTGCACGCCCAACTCGATGATCTCGCCTTCGCGCGAAATGCCCTCACCATACAGAATGTCGAATTCGGCCTGTCTGAACGGCGGCGCGACCTTGTTTTTTACCACCTTGACCCGGGTTTCCGAACCGATGACCTCTTCACCCTTCTTGATCGCGCCGGTGCGACGGATATCGATACGGACTGACGCATAGAACTTGAGC
Source organism: Pseudomonadota bacterium (assembly GCA_021782795.1). Classification (GTDB taxonomy): domain Bacteria; phylum Pseudomonadota; class Gammaproteobacteria; order Burkholderiales; family Sulfuriferulaceae; genus Sulfuriferula. The sequence goes on from JAJXUP010000074.1 coordinate 9,363, forward strand.
GCATTGCCGCCGGTCGTGGTCTCCGGGTTACCGAACATCACGCCGATCTTCATGCGGATCTGGTTGATGAAAATGACCAGTGTGTTGGTGCGCTTGATGTGACCGGTGAGTTTGCGCAACGCCTGGCTCATCAGCCGGGCCTGCAGGCCCATGTGCGAATCACCCATCTCGCCCTCGATTTCTGCCTTGGGCGTGAGTGCGGCGACCGAGTCGATCACCACCACATCCACTGAGCCCGAGCGCACCAGCATGTCGGCGATTTCCAGTGCTTGCTCGCCTGTGTCCGGCTGGGAAATCAGCAGATTGGCGGTATCGACGCCCAGCTTCGACGCATATTGCGGATCGAGCGCGTGCTCGGCATCGATGAATGCCGCTGTGCCGCCCATCTTCTGCATTTCGGCAATGACCTGGAGCGTCAGCGTGGTCTTGCCAGACGATTCCGGCCCGTAGATCTCCACGATGCGCCCGCGCGGCAAACCACCGACACCCAGCGCAATGTCCAGTCCCAGCGATCCGGTGGACACGACCTGGATGTCGTTTTCCACTTCGCCATCGCCCAGTCGCATGATCGAACCCTTGCCAAAAGCCTTTTCGATCTGCGCCAGAGCTGCCGCCAGCGCCTTGCTGCGGTTTTCATCCATGTGTCACTCCGATTATCAAGTATTGAGATACTACTGTCAGTCTGCCAGCAACTCAAGCAGACCGCGCAATGCTGCGGCCACCGCCTGAGCG
>JAJXUP010000075.1 GCA_021782795.1 Pseudomonadota bacterium
CGCACGCCAGGTGGCCACACCGGCGGCCAGCATGACCGGTTGCGTATTCACCGTCAGATTCAGCGTGTCCTGGCTGCCCTGTTCGACCATCTGCCACAGGTCTTGCCCAAGCACTTCGGTGGCCTCATCAAACGTTTCGCGTACACCGGCCAGTTCGGCCACGCCCTGCATCATGCCGGGCGTCTGCGAACCCTGACCGGGGAACACCAAAGCAGACATCGGGTTCGACATCGTCATTCCTCCGTCATCCATCGCACCAGCGCAGAGCCCCAGGTGAAGCCACCGCCAAATGCTTCCATCAAAATCAGTTCACCCGGACGGATGCGTCCATCGCGCACCGCGGTATCGAGGGCAAGCGGCACCGATGCCGCCGAGGTATTGGCATGGCGATCGACGGTAAGCACCACCCGGTCCATGCTCATGCCGAGTTTTCTGGCTGTCGCCTGAATGATCCGGATGTTGGCCTGATGCGGCACCAGCCACGCAATATCGGATTTCTGCAGGTGGTTGGCCTCCAGCGTCTCGTCGACGATGCCATCGAGCGTGTTGACGGCAAAACGGAACACCGCGCTGCCCTGCATGCGCACCGCGCTCGGTGATTGCATCCCGTGCGACACGCCGCCCTCGACATGCAGCAGGTCGCGATAACGTCCGTCGGCATGCAGATGCGTGGCAATCACCCCGGGTTGACTGCTTGCCCGCAGCACCACAGCGCCGGCACCGTCGCCCCACAGGATGCAATTGCCGCGATCGTTCCAGTCGGTAATACGCGACATGGTCTCGGCACCGATGACCAGCGCGCAGCGCGCCTGGCCGGCGCGAATGAAATTATCCGCTGTTGCCAGCGCATAAATGAAACCGCTACACACCGCCTGCACATCAAATGCAGGGCAATGATTCTCCAGTCCCAGTTTCGCCTGCACCAGACAGGCCGTACTGGGAAATACCAGGTCAGGGGTGGTCGTGGCCACCACGATCAGGTCGATCTGCGACGCCTCGATTCCGGCGGCCTCGATTGCCCGACGCCCGGCAGCCGCAGCCAGGTCGCTGGTCATTTCACCTTCGGCCGCGATATGCCGCTGGTGGATGCCCGTGCGTTCCACGATCCACTCATGGCTGGTATCGACGCGCGCGGCCAGTTCATGGTTGGTGACCACGTGTTCCGGCAGGTAGCCACCGGTGCCAGCGATTCTGGAATACTTCATCGTTTCAGGCTGCATGCTTGTGTACCGTTTCCATTTTTTCACCAATGCGCTGCAATACCTGGCTGCGTACTTCACGCACAGCGCGACCGATGGCCTGCTCGAAAGAAAATCGATCGGCACCGCCATGGCTCTTGATTACCACGCCGCGCAGGCCAAGCAGCGTCGCGCCATTGTAGCGGCGTGGGTCGACCCGATGCTTGAACGCATTGAGTACCGGCAGCGCCACCACGCCAGCCAGCCGGGTGAGCGCATTGCGGCTGAATTCCTCGCGCAGCATGGTCGACACCATCTTGGCCAGGCCTTCCGAGGTCTTGAGCGCCACATTGCCGACAAAACCGTCGCACACCACGACATCGGTGGTACCACGGTAGATGTCATCACCTTCGATGTTGCCGTAGAAATTGAGACCACTGGCGCGCAACAGTTCCGCCGCGAGCTTGACGGTCTCGTTGCCCTTGATTTCCTCTTCACCGATGTTGAGCAGACCGACGCTCGGCACTTCGCAGCGTTCGAGCGCCGATACCAGCACCGATCCCATGATGCCAAACTGCAGCAGATGCTCCGGCGTGCAGTCAACATTGGCGCCCAGATCGAGCATGACAGTGCTGCCACGCATGGTCGGCAGTTCACTGGCGATCGCCGGACGCTCGATGCCGGGCAGCATCTTGAGCACGAAGCGCGCAGTAGCCATCAGCGCACCCGTATTGCCGGCCGAAACACATGCCCCCGCCTCGCCCTGCTTGACGAGGTCGATGGCGATGCGCATGGAGGAATCCTTCTTGTTGCGCATGGCCAGTGCAGGAGACTCGTCCATGCCGACCACTTCGCTGGCATGGCAGATGCGCAGACGCTCGCCGACCTGTTGCCGGTGAATGCGCAATTCATGTTCTATGGGTTCGCGCAGCCCTACCAGCACCACATTGAGCTGCGGATCGTGCGCCAGGCTGTGCAGCGCGGCCGGAACAGTCACCTGGGGACCATGGTCCCCGCCCATGGCGTCGACGGCAACCGTTACGGATTCAGTCATGTGATGTCAGGACGGGATTACTCGCAAACCGCCGCGGCATTGGCCAGCGGCGGAGGAATGAAACAGCACTGCCGGTTTCAGTCGCCTTTGGTTGCGACCACTTTGCGACCACGATAAAACCCGTTCGGGCTGATGTGGTGGCGCAGGTGCACCTCGCCCGTGGTCGGCTCGACCGCCAGCGGAGGGTTGGTCAGGAAGTCGTGTGCGCGGTGCATGCCACGCTTGGACGGGGATTTCTTGTTTTGTTGAACGGCCATGTTTAACGCTCCATTGAGTAATTTGCCCGGCACGCATGCAACAGGTAAAGCCCTGTCGCTCAAACGTCTGCTATCATTGCCGCGGCACAGAATTCCGTGTCTTGCGGACGGTGTTCCATCACCTGTTCCAGCAGGTGTCGTGCCGGTTGCATCGGCAGCGGAAACCGCCACGCCTGTTCCGGCGCAAGTCGAGCATGATATAATCCTCAATCGTTTTTGTCAAAAACCAAGGTAAGTCAAGCGCGTGATCAAGAAAATACTTATCGCCAACCGGGGCGAAATCGCCGTGCGCATCGTTCGCGCCTGTTCCGAACTCGGCATCGTCTCCGTGGCCATTTATACTGACGCCGACCGGCACGCGCTGCACGTGAAGAAGGCGGACGAAGCCTACAACATCGGCTCCGACCCGGTGCAGGGCTACCTGAATGCGCACAATATCGTCAACCTTGCCGTGGCAAGCGGTTGCGATGCGCTGCACCCGGGCTACGGCTTCCTGTCGGAGAACCCCGTGCTGGCGGAAATCTGCGCCCGCCGTGGCATCCGTTTCATCGGCCCGGATGCCGACGTGATCCGCATGATGGGAGACAAGATCGAAGCACGCAAAGCCATGATCCGTGCCGGCATCCCGGTCGTGCCCGGCAGCGACCACAACCTGGAGAACGTCGGCGAGGCGCGCGACATGGCCGCGCTCATCGGTTATCCGGTCATGCTCAAGGCCACCAACGGCGGCGGCGGCCGCGGTATCCGCCGCTGCGATTCCGAGGCCGAACTTCTCAAGAACTACGACCGCGTCGTTTCCGAAGCGGGCAAGGCCTTCGGCAAGCCGGAAGTGTTTCTCGAAAAATGCGTGGTCAACCCGCGCCACATCGAAGTTCAGATCCTGGCCGACAAGCACGGCAACACGCTGCACCTGTTCGAACGCGACTGTTCGATTCAGCGCCGCAACCAGAAACTCATCGAGATTGCACCTTCGCCGCAGCTCACCGAAGCGCAGCGTCAGTACATCGGCAAACTGGCCGTCACGGCCGCACGCGCGGTGAGCTACGAGAACGCCGGCACGGTCGAATTCCTGCTCGATGCCGACAACCAGTTCTACTTCATGGAAATGAACACCCGTCTGCAGGTCGAGCACACCATCACCGAAACCATCACCGGTGTCGACATCGTGCAGGAACAGATCCGCATTGCCAGCGACCTGCCGCTGCAATACCGGCAGGAAGACATCGAGCACCGCGGGTATGCGATGGAATTCCGCATCAACGCCGAAGACCCGCAAAACGGTTTTCTGCCAAGCTTCGGCCGCATCACCCGTTACTATGCTCCTGGCGGCCCCGGCGTACGCACCGACGCAGCCATGTACACCGGCTATGTCATTCCACCTTACTATGACTCGATGTGCGCCAAGCTCACGGTATGGAACCTGACCTGGGAAGGTGCAGTGGAACGCGGCCGGCGCGCACTGAACGACATGGTGGTGTTCGGCGTCAAGACCACCATCCCCTATTACCTGGAAATTCTCGGCAATGCCGATTTCCGCAGCGGTCATTTCGACACCTCATTCGTCGAAACCCACCCGGAGCTGGTACACTACGACACCGGAAAGCCGCCGGAGATCCTCGCGGCTGCCATCGCAGCGGCTATCGCAGCCCACAACGGACTATAACCACACGACTATCGAATTTCAGCCATGGCCAAAGTATTCATCTCCGACCTGGTGCTGCGCGACGGCCACCAGTCCCTGATCGCCACGCGCATGCGCACCGAACACATGTTGCCCATCTGTTCCAAGCTGGACGACATCGGCTTCTGGTCACTGGAAGCCTGGGGCGGCGCCACGTTTGACGCCTGCGTACGCTTTCTCAAGGAAGACCCCTGGGAACGTCTGACGCAACTGCGCCGCGCCCTGCCCAACACCCCGATCCAGATGCTGCTGCGCGGGCAGAACCTGCTCGGCTACCGGCACTATGCCGATGACGTGGTGCGCGCCTTCGTGCACAAGGCCGCCGACAACGGTGTGGATGTGTTCCGCGTCTTCGACGCCATGAACGATCTGCGCAACATGCGAGTATCGATCGAAGCCGTGCTCAAGGCCGGAAAGCACGCCCAGGGCGCCATTTCCTATACCACCAGCCCGGTACACGATATCCCGCATTTCGTCGAACTGGCGCAAGGCTTTGCCGAACTGGGCTGCCAGACCATCGCCATCAAGGACATGGCCGGTCTGCTCACGCCGGCGCGGGCCGGCGAACTGGTCAGTGCCATCCGCGCGGCAACCGGCTTGCCGGTGCATTGCCACAGTCACGCCACCTCAGGACTTGCCAGCATGGTGCACCTCAAGGCGGTGGAAGCCGGCGCCGGCATCATCGACACCTGCATTTCGGCATTTTCCGAGGGCGCAAGCCATCCGACCACCGAAAGCATGGTGGCGGCACTGGCCGGTACCGAATGGGATACCGGTATCCACCTTGGCCAGCTCGAGGAAATCGCCGCCTATTTTCGCGAAGTGCGCAAGCTGTACTGGCAATACGAAAGCAGTTTCACCGGCGTCGATCCGCGTGTACTCATCAGCCAGGTGCCGGGTGGCATGATCTCCAACCTGTCGAACCAGCTCAAGGAACAGGGGTCGCTCGACCGCATGGACGAAGTGCTGGCGGAGATTCCGCGCGTACGCGCCGATCTCGGCTACCCTCCGCTGGTCACGCCGACTTCGCAGATCGTCGGCAGTCAGGCCGTACTCAACGTACTAAGCGGTGGGCGCTACAAAACCATCAGCAACGAAGTCAAGCTGTACCTGCAAGGCCGTTACGGCAAGGCGCCTGGCACGATCAACCCCGAGGTGCGCACGCTGGCGATCGGCGAATCGACCGTCATCACCTGCCGTCCGGCCGACATGATTCCGGACGAAATGGACAAGCTGCGTTCCGAGATCGAAGGCGTATCGCAATCGGAAGAAGACGTGCTCACCTACGCCATGTTCCCCGACCTGGGTCGCACCTTCCTGCAGGAACGCAACGCCGACACGCTCAGTCCCGAACTGCTGCTGCCGGTGAGCGCGAAAAATGCCGGCGGCGAAAGCACCCGCTTCGCTGCGGATGAATTCCGCGTCACGCTGCACGGCGAAACCTATCACATCCGTCTGACCGGGACTGGACGCGGCTCGCAATCCGAACGCCCGTACTACGTTTCGGTGGATGGTGTTTCAGAAGAAGTTTTCGTCGAGGCGCTCAATGAAATCGAGATCAGCGGCGACAGCGGCAGCGGCAAGCCACGCACGGCGGGCAAACCCGCGGCCGGAAGCCGTCCGCGGCCGACGCACAGCGGCCACGTTACCACGGCCATGCCGGGCAACATCGTCGACGTACTGGTCGCCACCGGACAGCGCGTGCTCGCTGGCGATCCGGTGCTGGTGATCGAAGCGATGAAGATGGAAAACGAGATCCAGGCTTCCATTTCGGGCACCATCATCAACCTGTTCGTCACCAAGGGTGATGCGGTCACACCCGATCAGGCCCTGCTCGAAATCCAGCCTGAATGAGCACCACCGTGCCCGCGCTGGTACTCGCGTCCACGTCGCGCTACCGCCGCGAACTGCTCGAACGGCTGGGGCTACCTTTCGGCGTCGACGCCCCCAGCGTCGACGAGAGCGTGTCTGCCGGCGAATCGCCGCAGGCGGCTGCGCTGCGACTTTCCGCATTGAAGGCTCAAGCCGTGGCGCCCCGCCACCCGCATGCGCTCATCATCGGCTCGGACCAGATCGCCGAACTCAACGGTCGGCACATCGGCAAACCCGGTCATCATGCTGCGGCCGTAGCGCAATTGCAGGCCATGCGCGGCCAGACCCTGCGGTTTCACACCGGGCTCAGCCTGCTCAATACCGCCAGCGGCACAATACACAGCGAAACCGTTACCACCGAAGTACGCATCCGCACGCTCAGCGACAATCAGATCGAACACTACCTGCAGCGTGAACGGCCCTACGACTGTGCCGGAAGCGCCAAATCCGAGGCGCTGGGCATCGCCCTCATGGAAAGCCTGCGCGGCGATGATCCCACTGCACTGATCGGCCTGCCGCTCATCGCGCTGACCCGCATGCTCGCCAGCGAAGGGGTGGACGTGCTGCTGGGCTGACGCACGCCGGATGCCGCCCTGCGGCCCCTTTCATGAAATCTGCTGCGCCACGCCACGGGTCCTGCGTGGACTGTGCCGCCTCGCTCACTCCTGGGCTGCCACCAGCGACCCGTCTTCCAGACGCAGAATACGTTGCATGCATCCCGCCAGTTGCACGTCATGCGTCACCACGAGAAAACTGGTGCCGTGCGTTTCATTGAGGCGCCGCATCAGTTCGTGAATCGACTGCGCGGTATGACGGTCGAGATTGCCAGTCGGCTCGTCAGCAAGCACGCAGGCCGGTTGGGTGACGAGCGCCCGTGCAATGGCTGCCCGTTGGCGCTCGCCACCCGACAGTTCACCCGGCGTGTGCGACAAACGGTGTGACAGGCCGACTTCCTCAAGCATGGCCGCCGCGATCTCGCGTGCCTGCGCATGCGGCATGCGGCGAATAAACAACGGCATGGCCACATTGTCGAGCGCAGAAAATTCCGCCAGCAGGTGATGAAACTGATAGACGAAGCCCAGCGAGCGATTGCGCAACACGCTGCGCGCGCGTTCGCTCAATGCGTGGATATCCTGTCCGAGCACACGCACTTCGCCCCGCGTCAGCCCATCCAGTCCGCCCAGCACATGCAGCAGCGTGGACTTCCCCGATCCCGAAGCCCCCATGATCGCCACCATTTCTCCGGCCGCCACCGAAAAATCGACACCATTGAGCACCTTGACATCCAGTTGGCCCTGGCGGTAATCCTTGTACAGACCCCGGCATTCGATCACCGCATCATTCATAGCGCAAAGCCTCCGCAGGTTGGGTACGCGCCGCACGCCAGCTCGGATACAGCGTCGCCAACCAGGACAGCAGCAGTGATACACTGCCGATCACCACGACATCGTGCACATCGAGCCGGGATGGCAGTTCGCTGATCTGGTACACATCGGACGAAAGAAACTGTACACCGAATGTGTGCTCGATGGCCGGCACCAGCCAGCCGATATTGAGCGCCAGCGCCACCCCGCCGGCCAGGCCGGCCAGCGTGCCTGTCACGCCGATGACGACACCCTGCAGCATGAAGATACGCTGGATACTGCCCGGCGTAGCGCCCAGCGTGCGCAGGATGGCAATATCGGCCTGCTTGTCAGTCACCACCATCACCAGTGTGGACACAATGTTGAATGCGGCCACGGCGACGATCAGCAGCAGGATCACGAACATGACGTGCTTTTCCATTTCCACCGCACGAAAGAAATTGCGGTGCGACTGGCTCCAGTCGCGGATGAAAAACGCATCGTCGAGACTGTGCGACAACTGGCGCGCGATCAGGGGCGCCTGATACAGATCGTCGACGCGCAAGCGCAGTCCGGAAACGCGATCGCCGGTACGGAACAGTTTTTGCGCATCGGCCATGTCGATCATTGCCATGCCCGCATCGTACTCATACATGCCGATATGGAAAATGCCCACCACGCGAAATTGCTTGAGCCGGGGGATCATACCCGCAGGGGTGATCTGGCCTTGCGGCGTGATCAGCGTCACCTTGTCACCCAGCTGCACACCCAGCAGATGCGCAAGATCGCTGCCGATGACGATGCCCCACCCGCCGGGCACGAGATTTTCCAGGCGGCCAGCCTGCATGTGCCGGCCGACATCGGCCACACCGTTCTCCAGCCGCGGCTCAATGCCCCGCACCGCCACCCCCTGCACCGCCTGGTCGTACGCCAGCAAACCTTGCCCGGCAACATAAGGCGCGCTGGCCAGTACATGTGGATTGGTGCGACAGCGCACGGCCAGCGACTGCCAGTCCGACAGCGCGCCGTCGAACTGACTGATCTCGATGTGTGCGGCCACGCCGAGAATCCGTGTGCGCAATTCGTTCTGGAACCCATTCATCACTGACAACACCACGATCAATGCCGCCACGCCGAGCGCAATACCCAGCATCGAAATCAGGGAAATGAACGAAATGAAATGATTACGCCGTTTGGCACGGGTATAGCGCAATCCAACAAAAAACTCGAACCAGCTCATGATGGTACCAACCCAAAGTCCTTGCCTGCCCTCTCCGCAACGCAAGGGCTCATTTGCCCGAACGCCAGATGGAAAGAATCACCCACAGGCTGTTGAGAAACGCCAGCAGAAACCCGATGAATCCCATGAACCGCCAGCCGTCCACGGTCATGACGATAGAAGAACCGATCACCAGCGAAGCAGTGAGAATGCCCATGGTGATGCGGTTGCTGGCGCGATCGATCTGCTGGCCGAACGAGTCCAGCCGCTTGAGGTCGAGATCGATCCGTAACCGGCCGCGCCGCACTTCGCGCATCAGCCGCGCCATGTCGCGCGGCAGCCCTGACACCACCTCGAATGCCTCCCTCAGGCTGCGACGACCGCGTTTCATGATGGCTTCCGGCGTGTAGCGCTGCAGGATGACCTGGTGCACCAGCGGCGTCAGCTGCGTCGCCAGCTGGAACTCCGGGTCAAGCTGCTGGCCAAGCCCCTCCAGCGTGACCAGCGCCTTGAACAGCAACGTCAGGTCAGCCGGCAATACCAGGGAATTGTCGCGGATCAGGCTGGCGATGTCGTTGAGCAGCGCAGCGATGCGCACATCCTTGAGCTGCAGGTTGTCATAATTGGTCAACAGGTCTGCCACGTCATGCGCAAGCCGCACTTCGTTGATCTCGGCATCGCCAGTCCAGTCCATCAACACCTGCAGCAGGCCATCTTCGTTGTTCTGCGCCAGCGCATCGAGCAGGCTCACCAGCTGCTGGCGGCGATATTCGGTCAGGTGGCCGACCATGCCGAAATCAATCAGGCCGATGCGGTTTTCCGGCAGATAAATCACGTTGCCCGGATGCGGATCCGCATGGAAATAGCCGTGCACCAGAATCATCTTCAGCATCAGGTCAGCGCCACGCTGCGCCAGCAGTCGGGTATCGAGCCCCGAGGCGCGCACCGCTTCCAGTTCCGAGGCCGGAATGCCCAGCAATTCTTCCTGCACATTCATCGCCGCACCGGAATACGCCCAGAACACCCGCGGGATGTGTACATAGTCTTCCTGGGCATACTGCTTGCGGAATCGATCGATATGGTGTGCCTCGACCATCAGGTCGAGCTCGCGTCGCAACGCGCGGCGGAAATAGCCGGCCATGACCAGGGGCTGATAGCGCCGGGCATCGGGGAACTCGAGTTCGAGCAACCGGGCCAGATGCTGCAGGATGCGCAAGTCCGCCTCGATCTTGCGCTCCAGTCCGGGACGCCGCAGCTTGACCACCACGCGCGTACCGTCAAGCAGTTTTGCCCGGTGTACCTGGGCAATCGACGCGGCAGCAAACGGTTCGCGCTCGAATTCGGCAAACACCTCATCGATCGGCCGGCCAAGTTGCGCCAGAACATCCGCTTCCACCAGTTCAAACGGCACCGGCGGCACGTGTGACTGCAAT
>JAJXUP010000076.1 GCA_021782795.1 Pseudomonadota bacterium
CGGAAAGTGAAACTGGTGACGCTGGCGTAGCTGTAAGCGCATCTGCCAGGACTGCTTGCGATGGCAGACAGCCCAAAGCCAGCAGACACACCCCTTTGCCCGCCTGCAGACAAAGGTTATCAAGTAAATTTGTCACCCCACCCTCCCCGAATTCAGAATTATACCAACCCATTGTGTCGACTCTGTTAATTTATTAATGAGAATTATTACACAAATGAGAATGGGATTCAACAACAAAACAGGATGGTTTTATCCTGATGGCATTCCACCTCAATAGGTCATATGCTGACGAACGAAACCGGGAAATTCGGCAGCCGGCATCGGCCGGGCAAAGAAATATCCTTGCGCCTGGTCGCAATGGAAATCGCGCAGCATGCGCATCTGCTCGACATTTTCCACCCCTTCTGCCACAGTCTGCAGATTGAGGTTGACCGCCATCTGGATAATCGTGCGCACGATAACGGCATCGTTGGGATCGTCCATCATGTCGCGCACGAAGCTCTGGTCGATCTTGAGCTTGTCGACGGCAAAACGCTTGAGGTAGGCCAGGCTGGAATAACCGGTACCGAAATCGTCGATGGACAGCTTGACGCCCAGATTTTTCAGTGCCCGTACCCTGTCCAGGTTGATTTCGCTGTTCTGGATCAGAATCGATTCAGTCAGCTCCAGTTCCAGCCAGCACGGCGCCAATCCTGATGCTTCGAGTGCTCGCAGCACATTGCCTTCCAGATCGCCCTGTTTGAACTGTACCGCCGACAGATTAACCGCGACCACCAGATCACCCAACCCGTCCTGCTGCCAGGCACGCGCCTGGCGGCAGGCTTCGAGCATCACCCAGTTGCCGATTTCAAGCATCGTGCCGCTTTCTTCCGCCACCGGAATGAACCGGTTCGGCGGAATCAGCCCCAGATCAGGATGCTGCCAGCGGATCAGCGCCTCGGCACCGATGATCGCCCCGGTCGCCATATCGATCTGCGGCTGGTAGAACAACATGAATTCATTGCGTTCGAGCGCCTTGCGTAATGAATTGCGGATATGCAGGTGTTCCACGGAATGGCGGTTCATCTGCTCGGTGTAGAAATGCCAGGTGTTGCGGCCGGCCGCCTTGGACTGGTACATAGCGGTATCGGCATTCTTGAGCAACACATCGTAGTTGTCGCCATCGTCGGGATAGACCGCGACACCGATCGACAGCGAGGTCGACAACTCGTTTCCATCGATCACAAAGGTGTTGCTGAGCTGCTGCTGGATCTTTTCCAGCACATTGACCACCTCGTCCGGATCCTGCACATTGCACAGCGCGACGAGGAATTCGTCACCGCCTTGCCGGCCGAGAATATCCGATTCGCGCAGGCAGTCGCGCAGCCGCATCGCAACAGCCTGCAGCAGCTTGTCACCTACCACGTGTCCCAACGTATCGTTGACGAACTTGAAATTGTCGAGATCAAGATAGATCAGCGCCACTTTGTTGCGTTGGCGTTCGGCAATGGTCCGCGCCAGATCGAAGCGCTCGCGCACCAGGATGCGATTGGGCAATCCGGTCAGCGCATCGTGATAGGCAAGAAATTCGACCCGATCTTGCGCCGCACGGCGTTCGGTCACATCCTGGGCCGTGCTGATGGCATAACGACGCCCGTCAGCCAGATGTCCGACCTGGATTGCAACGATGTGCCAGATACGCAGTTCGCCATTCTTGCAGCGAATGAGCAGTTCACCCTGATCGACACGCTGCTCGGAAGCGTAGAGCATGTTCACACGCTCGCGCACGATGGACGCACCCTCGCCATACGCCAGGTCGAGCCACCGGCCCACCGTTGGAATATCTTCGAACGAATACCCGCTCACCTGCTGCCATGCATGGTTGATTTCCAGCACCTCGCCGTCTTCGGCATGAATCATGATCGGCAGGGGCGCAACGGCAATAACCCGATGCAGTTTGAGTTCGCTTTCCTGCAATGCCTGCTGCACACGCAGGGTTTCCGACAGGTCGGTTGCCATCAGCAGCAGGTGGCGTTCACCCTCATCCTCAAGCATGCTGACCATGATGTTGAAATTGACGAGCGTTCCATCTGTACGCCTGAATGCCAGCATGCCGGACACCGCACTGGACTCCACCTGCGTCTGTGCCTGCGCAATCAGGGTACCCGCGCCAAATTCCTCCCAATCCTGCAGGCGATGCGACTGACGTCTGGCCGGGCCGCCCCCCCAGTCATCGCCGAACAGGTGCTCCATGGCCGGATTGACGACGATACAGTTGCCCGATTGTTCATAGATGGCAATGCCGATCGGCGATGCATCAATGATGCGTTGATTCCAGCGCCGTTGCGTCTCCAGCCGCGCGCTCTGCCGCGCACGTTCGCGTTCCCAGCCACGGGTACGTGACGCCATCAACTGATACACAGCAGCGCCGGCGAGCAAAAACAGTATGCCAAGCCAGTAAAAAAACTGATTGTGACTCCACCAGCGGTGGTACAGGTTGGTCACCGGAATCGCCACGAAAAAAGTCAGCGGGTAACGGTCGAGGTGGTACCAGGCAAAATAATATGCCTTGCGGGCCACGCTATTGTAGCCTTCGATGGTGCCGTGGCGCGCAAACGTCGGCCGCTGCAGTGCCTGTGCCAGCACGCCACTGCGCGGCTGCTCGTAAATCCGTTCGCTGTTGGCCGCCGTGGGTGGAGGATAGATGCTCAGCAAATAACCACCGTCGAGCAGCAGGCCCATCTGTGCCTGTGTCGGCAGGTACATGCTTTGCCACAGATCCTGCAACTGCTCGGCGCGCATCGAAAAGACAAACAGTCTGCGCACCTGACCGTCCGGGTCACGCACGCCGTACAGCGCCGGAATCACCCACAGACGCGCGGCCACATCGTACCGTGCATGACCGATCAGCATACGTTTGCTGGACAATAACCCATGTCGCGATGCCCGGGCAAACTGCACGAGCGCCTCGTTGCCGGATGCGTCGCTCGCTCCCTGGACGGCAGCCGCCAGCAGATTGCCCTGTGCATCGATCGCCACCATCCGCACCACCTGTGGATTGAAGCGCATGAAGCGGGCAAGACGCAGTTGCAACCGGGCCGGCGTTTCGCCCGTATTGTTACGAAAATCGGCCAGCACCGCGAGCCGGCCATCGATCTGCTGGAAGAAAGCATCGACCGACTTGCCGCTCAGTTCGGCCAACAACGAAAGATTGCGCGCCATTTCTTCGCGTTCGGCGTGCAGCGACACCCAGGTGAACGACAGACCGAAGAACATGGCAAACAGCACCACCAGCAGCCAGGCCAATCGCCCACCCTGGAGCCAGCGCAGCCGCTCCCTTTCGGGCAAAGGGATACGTACGGCGCTGCGCAATCGGCGCAGAAGGGCGAACCAGTCGTTCATCACGGGCGCACGGGACAGGAATGGCCAAAAGCAGGCACCGGCAGCATGGTCATCCGTCATGACACACCTGTCCCGCTGTCCCGCCTTCGGAAAAGCTGATTCTATACGGCACCAGCGCGTAGGGCAATGCCACGGTCTCCGTGCCGCCACGGCCATGGATCGAAAAATTTTCTTTGCACGACAGACGGGATTTGACGTACCCTCCCCGTTCGGCCACCCACTTCGTGCCGCCCGAACCCACGTTTGAGCCAGGACAATGACCATCATTGAATGGAACGAACAGATGACTACCGGTCTGACCAATGTCGATGATCAGCATCGCCATCTGGTCGACATCGTCAATGCGCTGGTGCAACTGCACCGCAATGGCGCCACCCCCCCCGACCTGATGCCGCTACTGAACGACCTGCGCGGCTACACGCATTACCATTTCCAGACGGAAGCCGAGCTGATGCATGCGTGGCCGGTCGACCCGGTTCGCAAGCATGCCCATCTCAGGGCCCACCAGGAATTCATCGACCGCATCGAACAGACAGGCAGACTGATTGCCACCACCCCCGCCGATGCCATCGATTCACTGCTCATGTTTCTCGTCAAATGGCTGGTACATCACATTGGCAGCGTCGACGTGCGACTGGCCCGGGAAATCCGCGCCCTGCGCAACGGTAACCCGGTTGCGGCCAATGACGAGGACAGCGACGACCACAGCCAGCGCGACCTGCTCATCGACACCGTGAGCGAACTGTATGAAAACCTGAGCGCACGCTCGCTGCAAGTGTTTGAACTGAATCAGCAACTCAGAAACGAACTGGAACAGCGCAAAGTCACGGAAAAAGCCCTGCGCCAGGCATCCTGTGTGTTTACCTCTGCCCGCGAAGGCATCATGATCACCGACAGGAACGGCGGGATCCTCGATGTCAATGCCGCCTTCACCCGCATCACCGGCTACGAGCGCGACGAAATCATCGGCCGCAACGCCAGTCTGTTCCAGTCCGGGCGTCACGACCAGGAATTCTACGCCCGGCTGTGGCACGATCTGGAAAAGAAAGGACACTGGTACGGAGAAATCTGGAACCGGCGCAAAAATGGCGAAATCTACGCCGAACGCCTCACCATCAGCGCCGTGCCCGACACGCAGGGTGAACAGCGCCAGTATGTGGCCATGTTTTCCGATATCACGGCGATCAAGGACCACGAACAGCAGCTGGAATACATTGCCCACTACGATCCGCTGACCGGATTGCCCAACCGCCGCCTGCTCGGTGACCGGTTGCGTCAGGCCATGGCCCAGGCACAGCGCCACGTCCAGCCGCTTGCGCTGGTGTATCTCGATCTCGACGGTTTCAAGACCATCAATGACCTGCACGGCCACGACACCGGAGACAAGCTGCTGATCGCCCTGGCCGCATCCATGAAACAGGCCCTGCGCGAAGGCGACACGCTTGCCCGTCTGGGCGGAGACGAATTTGTCGCCGTGCTGCCCGAACTGTCCGACGTCGAAGCCTGCCTGCCCATACTCTCGCGCCTGCTCAGCGCAGCTTCCCGCGAAGTGACCCTGGCCCACAGCAACCGCATGATACGAGTGTCAGCAAGCCTGGGAGTGGCACTCTACCCGCAAAGCGAAGAAGTCGACGCCGACCAGCTGTTACGCCAGGCCGACCAGGCCATGTACCAGGCCAAGCTGGCCGGCAAAAGCCGCTATCATTTCTTCGACGTCGAGCATGACCGTAACCTGCGTGGCCATCACGAAGCAATCGAACGGATCGGCCAGGCCCTCGCCAACAACGAATTCATCCTGTATTACCAGCCCAAGGTCAACATGAAATCCGGCGCACTTATCGGTGCCGAAGCGCTGATCCGCTGGCAACATCCAGAACGGGGGCTGCTGACGCCTGGCAGCTTCCTGCCGGTCATCGAAGAGCATCCGCTGATCATCACACTGGGCAACTGGACGCTGGATCGCGCGCTGGCACAAATCGACGCGTGGCAGACAACAGGCCTGAACCTGCCCGTCAGCGTCAACATCGCCGCACGCCACCTGCAGCGACCGGATTTCATGGACCAACTGCGCGGCGTCCTCGCACGCTATCCGGATGTGCCGCCCTCGCTGCTCGAACTCGAAGTGCTTGAAACCAGCGCCCTGGAAGACATCCGCCACGTATCCGAGGTCATCCAGGACTGCAGGCGCCTCGGCGTATCGTTTGCACTCGACGATTTCGGCACCGGTTATTCCTCGCTCGCCTATCTGCGCCACCTGCCGGTCCAGGTACTCAAGATCGACCAGAGCTTCGTACGCGACATGCTCGACGACCCCGACGACCTTGCCATCCTCGACGGCGTGCTCGGCCTGGCCAGCGCTTTCAATCGCCTTGCCATCGCTGAAGGGGTGGAAACCCGCGAGCACGGAGAACTGTTGCTGTTGCTGGGGTGCGAAGTCGGCCAGGGTTACGGCATCGCACATCCGATGCCGGCCATGGATCTGCCTGGCTGGCAGGCGCAATGGCAGCCTGCAGCCAGCTGGCGCAGTCGCTCAAGCGCGCACCGCAGCAGCCTGCCCATTCTGTATGCCGAGGTCGAACACAGGGCATGGGTCACGGCAGTAGAAGCCAGCCTGAACAACCGTGGCGGCGAACCGCCTGAACTTGGCGAGCACGACTGCCGCTTCAGCCAGTGGCTGGCCGGTGATATCCGACAGCACGACCCGGAGCTCATCGCCAGCCTGACGCATCTGCATCGCAGCGCACATGACTGCGCTGCCGAACTGCTGGCCATCAAGGCGACGGGAGACGTCGATCAGGCCACTGCCCGGCTCGGCGAACTGTATGGCATGCGCGACAGCATGATCGGCATGCTGCGCCAGCTGATCCACTGACGGACATGCTTCTGCGCGGCCCTACCCGGCTGCGTATTCCCCCAGCCCGTCGAGCAGCACACCCAGATGACGCTCGTAGTTGCGCCATGCCTGCGAACTGCCCTGATACATGCCCCGACGCACCTGAGTGGCGCTGGCCGTTCGCACCGGGCGCCGGGTCTGTTCAAATGACAGACAGCGGTCATTCCAGGATAACCCGCAGAAGTCGAGCAATCGACGGGTCTGCGCTTCCTGATCTACGGTCAGTCGTTCGTAATCCAGATCGCAGATGCGTCCGGGAAAACATTCATGCCAGAACGCCATGAGTTGCCGGTACATGCGGTAGTACTCTGCAAGTTCGGCCAGATCGCAGGCAAATCCCAGCGTGCGCTGGGGAAAAAACTGTTTGAACAACGACCAGCACGTCGCCACCGGATCACGCATCAGGTGCACCACCCTGACGTCCGGATTCGTCAGCAGCAACACGCCGAGCCAGCGGAAATTGTGCGGCATTTTGTCGGTAACACAGATCTGGCCGGGCGCAATCTGCTGCAGGGCAGCCTGATAGCGGCTGGCAATTTCCTGGCTGACCTGCTGCAGCGACGCCGGCCGGGCAGCAAGAAAATGCTGCCCCACCAGGGTGTTCAGCACTTCAAGTTCACCGGCGCCATACACGTCAGGATGCGAGGCCAGAATCTGTTCCACCAGACTTGTACCCGAACGCGGCATGCCTACGACAAGTATGGCACGCGGTTGACCGGTCACCACGGGCTGCGCGGACGGCAACGGCGTGAATGCTGCTCGGATAGCTGCAAACAGCGTCCGGTCCTCGTCGATGACGTAACCGGATTGCTGTCGCAGCAGTCGGTTACCTTCGACGTACAGCCCGAACGCGGTATCGAACTCACCGATCTCGTCACTCGCCCGCGCCAGCGCGAAGCAGGCATGGGCACGTTCTGCCGGGTGAGTGACTGTGCTGTACAACGCACGCAATTGCGGCAAGCGCGGATCGTCGTGGACACAGGGTTTCAGTTCACCCAGGGCACGGTGACAGTTCGCATCGCCCGGATTGAGAGCCAGTGCCCGCTCGTAGCTGGCGATGGCCTCGTCAATGTGCCCGAGATCGCGCATGACCCAGCCCAGGTTGCAATGCGCCTGTTCCAGCCCGGGTTTCAGTTCGATCGCCCGTCGATAACTGGCGGCCGCCGCTTCCAGCTTGTTCAGCTGACGCAATCCGTTGCCCAGATTGTAATGCGCCTCGGCATTGTCAGGATCAAGCGAGAGCGCCGCCCGACTGCATGCTTCCGCCTCCGTCGCGTGGCCCAGTTCGAGCAGAATGACCGCCAGTGCATTGTGTGCTTCGGCATCGTCGGGCTGCAGGCGCACGGCCACTCGCATTGCCTGCGCCGCCTCGGCATTCCGCCCCAGCAGGTGCAGCGCGATGCCGAGGGTTTTCCAGCCAAACCCATCCTCCGGACAGGATTGCGTCCATTCACGAGCCAGTTCTGCGGACTGGCCAAACTGGCCGCTGCCCAACAGCCTGAGCAAGGTGTTTTTATGTGTTTCCGGGATCGTCACCGCTGCGGCATAACGCCGCAGTACTGCGGCGATCTGCGCAAGGTCAGCGGCAGCCAGCCCCTGCCGTTGCGCCCGCGCAAACAGGATTTCACCGCCCGCGACATCGCCGACGGCTCGCAGCATTTGCGCATGACTCAACCAGAACTGGAGTTGCGTTGGCGCGGCGGAAACCGCCATTCCAAGCAGGTTCAGCGCCTGTTCCTGTCGATTGGTCTGCGCCAGCAATATGCCCAGATTATGGCAGGCATCGGGTTGCTCGGGCCAGCGACTCAGGATATCGCGGTAGCGCAATTCCGCTTCGTCCAGCTGGCCTGCCTGATGCAGACTGATCGCCTGCCGCAACGCCTCTTCGCAGGCAATCGTTGCCGCGCCCCCCGAAACACTGGCATCATGCATATCGCATGCCCATCGCATCATCCGGCAGCACCACCAACCACGCCCGGAAAACGCAAACGGAATTGCAGTGGCCAGCTCGCGAAAGCATTCGCAACGTTGATCCGCCACCGCAAACACCAGACGCTGGTTGATGAAAAGTCATATTGAATTGTTGCATACTGAATTGTTTCATTGTCAGACCATCATACGGAGAATTCGTCATGCACGCCAGACATCTGCCTGCCTCAACACTCGTCGCCGCATTGTTCGCCACCGGTCTCGCAGCGCACGCCATGGAGCCGCTGCCGGCCAAGGTTCCGGTTCCGGCCGATAACCCCATCACTGCCAGCAAGGTCGAACTGGGAAAAGAGCTGTACTTTGATCCCCGACTGTCCGTCGACGGCACCGTGTCGTGCAACTCGTGCCACAATGTGATGGCGGGTGGCACCGACAACCGTCCGGTCTCGGTAGGCGTGGGCGGGAAGAAAGGCAGTCGCAGTGCGCCCACGGTATGGAATTCCGCCTACCTCACCGCGCAATTCTGGGACGGTCGCGCGCCCACGCTGGAAGAACAGGCAAAAGGGCCCATCCTCAACCCGGTCGAAATGGGCATGCCGTCTGCCGATGTAGTGGTGGCGCGCATCAAGGGCATTCCCGGCTACGCTGAAGAGTTCAAATCCGTGTTCGGTGGCAAGGACCCGGTCACCTACGACAATATCGCCAAGGCTATCGCCACCTACGAACGTACGTTGGTCACCCGCAACAGTCCCTTCGACCGCTACATGCACGGCGACAAGCACGCCCTGTCGGCCCAGGCGCAGCGTGGCATGAAACTGGTCGAGCAGATCGGCTGCACCGCCTGCCACATGGGCCCCAATTTCGCCGGACCGACAGCCCTGCCGATGGGCCAGGGTTTCTATCAGAAATTTCCGCTCAATACCGACAATGATTATGTGAAAAAATACCACCTGGAAGATGATCTGGGACGCTACCAGGTCACCAAAAACGACAACGATAAACACATGTGGCGCGTGCCCACCTGGCGCAATGTTGCGCTGAATGCCCCCTACTTCCACAACGGATCGGTGCCGACGCTCGACGAGGCCGTGCGTGTCATGGCCCGGACCCAGCTCAACACCACGCTGACCGATGCCCAGGTGGCCGATATCGTGACCTTCCTCAATTCGCTGACTGGCGAATTTCCCAAGCAGACTCTGCCGCGCCTGCCGGCCACAACCGGCAGTTCCCCTGTCGCCGACAAGTAAACGCACCTTATGAAAAAGCACCCTTCGGGGTGCTTTTTCCGGAATTGAATCGCTTGCCCGTTGGCGGCTGACGGATAATGGTTCCTGCTACACCCAGGCAACACGCCAGTTTGCCATGCATGATGGCCGGGTTATTTTTTTCCAAGAATTTCCTTGAGGATGTCGCCCTTCAGCCGTTCCTCGGCGTACATCTTCTTCAGCCGGGCGTTCTCGGCTTCCAGTTCCTTCAGACGTGCCATCATGGGTACGTCAAGTCCGCCGTACTTCACACGCCACTTGTAAAACGTACCATCTTAAGGAAACTCTGCAAAACCACTCACTTCTGCGCCCCGCACCCGAGCCCATTGTGGCAATATTAAGCCCATGAAACAAACCACCCTGAACCTCGACCTCAGCCTCAAGAAGACGCGCAAGCGCGAGTTTCTCGAGCAGATGGAACACGTCGTGCCGTGGGCAGCGCTGGTCAAGCTGAT
>JAJXUP010000001.1 GCA_021782795.1 Pseudomonadota bacterium
TGGCGCAGCAGCAACAGCAGCAGCAACGCGTA
Organism: Pseudomonadota bacterium; assembly: GCA_021782795.1. GTDB lineage: Bacteria > Pseudomonadota > Gammaproteobacteria > Burkholderiales > Sulfuriferulaceae > Sulfuriferula. The sequence continues at coordinate 33 of JAJXUP010000001.1, forward strand.
CTGGCGCTGAGGCAGATGCTGGTGCAGCAGACGCAGGCCGGCATTCGCAGTGAAACCGAGCATGCACTGGCGGGTGCGCAGGCGATGGTGGTCGCCGGGCAACAGGCCAGCCGGCAGCAACAGCGCCTGCTCGATGAATATCAGCAGCGCATCCGCGCCAAGATTCGCAGCCGGATCATTCTGCCTGACGGGTTGCAGGGGAACCCGGAAGCGGTGTTTGACGTTGCGCTGCTGCCGACAGGCGAAGTGCTCAGGGTGACCCTGATGCATGCCAGCGGGCAACCGGCGTATGACGATGCAGTACAGCGGGCCATTTACAAGGCGTCACCGTTGCCGTTGCCGCCCGACCCTCAGTTGGCCGGCATGTTTCGTGACCTGCACCTGCACTTTTCACCGGATGAAACGAAATGATCGGAGTAACAACACAATGAATATGCGACGATGGCTGGCCGTCTGGCTGGCATGTCTCTGGGTGCTGTGGCTGGTGCCGGCACGGGCACAGATGACCATCGACATTACTGGTGGTGCGGCAACACGCATTCCAGTGGCGATTTCGCCATTTGCTGGCGCAGGACAGGACTATCGCACGGTCACCGATGTGCTGGCGGCCGATCTGCTGCGTACCGGCGAGATCAGCATGGTCGATGTCAGCGACATTGCGCCGCCGATTGCGGAACCCAACGATCCGCGTTTTGGCATGGCGCGGGCTCGTGGTGCGGACGCGATCGTGCTCGGCCATGTGCTGCCGCAGCCGGATGGCAGGCTGGAAGTGCGTTTTCGTCTCATGGACGCCGTGCAGCAAACCCAGCTCGCCGGTTACAGCTATACCGTCAGACCGGATCAGTTGCGCATGGTCGGGCACCATATCGCCGATATCGTATACGAGAAACTGACTGGTGTGCCCGGCGTGTTTTCGACCCATATCGCCTACATCATCCAGCAAGGCAGCCAATACCGGATCGAGATTGCCGATTCGGACGGCCAGAACCCGCAGACCGTGCTGAAGTCGAAGGAAGCGCTCATGTCGCCGGCGTGGAGTCCCGATGGCAAATACATGGCCTACGTTTCTTTCGAGACCGGTCGGGCGATTGTCTACGAGCAGGCGCTTGATACCGGCAAGCGGTTCGTGCTGGCTGCGTTTCCCGGCAGCAACAGCGCGCCGGCCTGGAGCCCGGACGGCAAGCGGATCGCGCTGGTGCTGACACGGGACGACGGTTCGCAACTGTATGTGATGAATGCCGATGGCTCGCATCTGAAGCGGCTGACTTTTGGCGGCGGTATCGATACGGAACCGTGCTGGAGTCCGGACAGCAAGACGCTGCTGTTTACCTCGGCACGCGATGGTACGCCGCAGGTGTACATGATGCCATCGGACGGTGGCAATGCGACGCGCCTGACGTTCGACGGCAGCTATAACGTCAGCACGCGCTGGAGTCCGGATGGCAAGAGTTTCGTATTCGTGCAGCGCATGCACGGCCAATTCCACATCGCAGTGATGGATATGGCCAGCGGGCAGGCGCAGGTGCTGAGCAGCGGCATCGACGACGAGTCTCCAAGTTACGCGCCGAATGGTAAAATGATACTCTACGCGGCGGAGGTCAATGGTCGCGGCGAACTGGCCGTGGTGTCTTCGGATGGCGAAACCCATGAGCGGCTGTCCAATGCCGCCGGGCTCATGGAACAGCCGATCTGGGGACCATAGCAGGTTGGCAGCGCTGTTGGTGTATCACGGCTCGTCGTCGGTTGCGGCAGCCGTGTCGTATGAGGTATGCTGGTCAGGGTTGTATTTTATTAAATCAAGGAGCTGAAAAATGAAGAAAACAGTACTGGGATTGGTTATCGTGGGTCTGCTGGCTGGCTGTTCGAGCGAACAGACCAAGCCGGATACCTCGCAGGCAGATGCTGCCCGCGCTGCAGCCGCCAAGGCCGCTGCTGACAAGGCTGCTGCCGATGCCGCCGCCAAGGCTGCCGCCGAAGCCCGCGCTCGTGAAGCTGCTCTGGCTGCGCAGAAGATCAACCCGCTCGACGACCCGAACAACATCCTGTCGCAACGCAGCGTGTATTTCGCCTTCGACAAGTATAACGTTGGCAGCGAATATCAGCCCATGCTGCAAGCGCATGCCAAGTACATTGAAGATCACAGCAACGCCAAGGTACAACTGCAAGGCAACTGCGACGACCGTGGCAGCGTTGAATACAACCTGGCGCTGGGCCAGCGTCGTGCTGACTCTGTACGCAAGTCGCTGAGCCTGTTGGGTGCTCCGGAAGCCCAGATGTCCTCCATCAGCTTCGGCAAGTCCAAGCCGCGCGCTCAGGGCGAGAACGAAACCGCCTGGGCGCAGAATCGCCGTACCGACATCGTTTATCAGAGCGAGTAATCCGGTATGACACGACGCGCGTCATTCGCGTTGCTTGCATGGCTTGCGCTGGCATTGCCGGCGCAAGCCATGGATGATGATACCGCAGCGCGGTTAGCAACCATGCAACAGCAGCTTGACGCGCTCTCCCAGCGCCAGGACAAGCTCGATGCCCAGTCCGGTGCGGGAGCCTTGCTAAAATTGCAGTCCGAGATCGATCGTCTCAAGGACGAGATTGCGCAGTTGCACGGCATGCTTGACGTGCAGACGCATGAACTGTCCGTGGCGGAGAAGCGCCAGACCGATCTGTACCAGGACCTTGACACCCGATTGCGTGCGTTGAGCCAGAATGGCGCAGCGGCAGCATCGCAGCATTCATCTGCTCCGGCAGGGGGCGCGGCCGCCGGTACGGCGGTTGACGACACTGCCGCGGCATCCCAGTCCGGTTCCGCGGGAGCCGGCAACAACCCGCCCGCTTCGGCGGCGACACAGCAGGCACAAGCCTATCAGGCTGCCCTGACCCGGTTCAAACAGGGCGACTACGCCGGAGCGATCAGCAGCTTCAGATCGTTCATCCAGACCTGGCCTGATGATGCGCTTGCCGCCAGTGCACAATACTGGATCGGCAATGCCTATTTCTCCACCCGGGATTTTAAAAGCGCGCAGGCAGCGCAGCAGAAGCTGATTGCGAGCTATCCCAGAAGTCCCAAGGTGCCGGACGCCATGCTCAACTTGTCCAGTGCGCAGATTGAACTGGGTGACATGGCCGCCGCGCGCAAGACATTACAGAAGCTGATCGGAAAATACCCAGGCACGCCGGCGGCGGAAACCGGCAAGAAACGCCTGCAGATGTTGCAGGGTGCCTGACCGTTTTATGGCAGGGACGCTGCGCGTCACGGAAATCTTTCATTCCCTGCAAGGCGAAACCAGCCGGGCGGGGCGACCCACCGTGTTCGTTCGCCTGACCGGTTGTCCGTTGCGTTGTGGTTATTGTGATACGGCCTACGCGTTTCAAGGTGGCGAGTCACTGTCGCAAGACGAAGTGCTGGCTCGGGTGGCATTGCATGGGTCTGCGCTGGTGTGTGTGACCGGCGGCGAACCGCTGGCGCAGCGCGGCACACCTGCTCTGCTGACAGCCCTGTGTGACGCAGGTTACGATGTATCCCTGGAGACCAGTGGCGCGCTTGACATTCGCCCGGTCGATGCGCGGGTTTCACGCATCGTGGATATCAAGACGCCCGGTTCTGGTGAAATGGAACGCAATCTCTGGCAGAATCTGGACGTGCTCAACGCACGCGACGAACTGAAGTTCGTGCTGACAGACGAGGCAGATTACGAGTGGGCGCGGGAGATGCTGCGCAGCCGCGATCTGGCAGCGCGTTGTCCAGTGCTGTTTTCGCCGGTACATGGCAGCAATGCCCGGCAACTGGCGGAGTGGATCCTGCGCGATCGACTGCCGGTGCGCCTGCAGCTGCAATTGCACAAACTGTTGTGGGACGATGCAAGGGGACGCTGATGAGCGAAGCGGCGATCGTGTTGTTGTCGGGCGGGCTGGATTCCGCGACGGTACTGGCGCAGGCGGTGCAGCGCGGTTTTTCCTGCCATGCGCTCAGTTTCGACTATGGTCAGCGTCATCGCGCGGAACTGGATGCCGCATCGCGTGTGGCGAAGCTGCTGGGCGCGGTCGAACAGCGGGTGTTTCATCTCGATCTCGCCATGTTTGGCGGTTCTGCGCTGACTGATCCGCAGATTGCGGTGCCACAGGCCGTGAGCGAAGGCATTCCGCTCACCTACGTGCCAGCGCGCAATACCGTGATGCTGTCCATTGCGCTTGCCTGGGCTGAAGTGCTCGATTGTGCAAATATCTTTATCGGGGTCAATGCGGTCGATTATTCCGGGTATCCCGACTGCCGGCCGGAATACATCGAGGCGTTTGCCCACATGGCCAACCTGGCGACGCGTGCCGGTGTCGAGGGCCGCATCATGACTATCCATACGCCGCTGCAACGTCTGTCCAAGGCACAGATCATCCGTCTGGGCACCCGTCTGGGTGTGGATTTTTCGCTGACCGTGTCCTGCTATCAGGCCGATGAGAGCGGTGCCGCTTGCGGGCGTTGCGATGCATGTCGTCTGCGGCACCGTGGTTTCGAGGAAGCAGGCATTCCCGACCCGACGCGCTACCAGACGGGCTGAGCCTGTTCGCCGCGGTCGTACAGCGGGAACTGCGGTTCAGCCGGCGGGCGGTGCGGCGCGTGCGCTGTCGTACATCCAGCGCAGTGTATCCGCAAACGGGATACGGGTCTGGGGGCCGATGCAGTGTTCCAGACGGGCAGGTGAGCCGATGAGCCGGCGCACCTCATTGCTGCGCACCAGTGCCGGATTGACATGTACCGGCAGCGCGAATCCGGCAATCTGTTCCATGGCCGCAAGCACCTCTTTCAGGCTCCATGCCATTCCTGAACACAGGTTATAGGCTTCGCCAGCCACACCGCGATCGACCAGCGCGACATAGGCGCGGGCAATGTCGCGTACATCGGAAAAATCGCGCCACACTTCCAGGTTTCCCAGTTCGATGTGCGGCGCGCGCGTGGCATAGTGGTGCACGATTTTCGCAATCAGGAAGCTGATGTCCTGTCCGGCGCCAGTGTAGTTGAAGGGCCGGGTGAACACGATGGGCAGCCTGTCGAGCCACAGGCGCGCCATGTATTCCATCGACAGTTTGCTTACGGCGTAGTCGTTGGCCGGCCGCAGCGGAGCGTTTTCGTCAAGTATGCCCGATTCGAGGTGGCCATAGATGTTGGCGCTGCTGGCGAGGATGACCTTGCGTGGCGTGTTGCCGGCGGTGGCCAGGGCTTCGAGCAGGTGCCGGGTGCCGATCAGGTTGGTGTGATAGATCTGCTCGGCATCGTCATGTGCAACGTGGGCGATGGCAGCGAGATGGATGACCACATCCGGTGCAATGTCGGCCACGGCACGCAGCACCTGCTGGCGATGTTCAAGCGCGATGCGTTGCCCGTTTTCATCGCGCCCGAGACCGGTGACACGATAGCCAGCGGCTTCCAGCCCGGCTGCGACATAGCGTCCGGTAAAGCCGGACAGGCCGGTTACGAGCGCAATGTTGCCGGCTGGCGGTTCAGCAGCGGACGCCATGGCTGGCTCTGGCAAGATCGGCTTCCACCATCATGGCACACAACGATTCGAGGGAGGTCTGTGCCTGCCAGCCCAGTTCGGCCCGTGCTTTTGCCGCATCGCCGATCAGCAGTTCGACTTCGGTGGGACGGTAGAAGGCTGGATCAACGCGCAGGATGGTCTGACCGGTCGCGGGATGGATGCCGATTTCGTCGGCGCCCTGGCCTTCAAAGCGGATGTCGATGTCGACGGCGCGAAACGCCATGCGCACGAAATCACGCACGGTTTCGGTTCGGCCGGTGGCCAATACGTAAGTGTCGGGGTGGGCTGCCTGCAGCATGCGCCACATGCCTTCGACGTATTCCTTGGCGAAACCCCAGTCGCGTTTGGCATCGAGATTGCCAAGGCGCAGCTCGTCCAACTGGCCGAGATGAATGCGCGCCGCGGCATCGGTGATCTTGCGGGTGACAAATTCCAGCCCGCGCAGCGGTGACTCGTGATTGAACAGGATGCCGCTGGAGGCGAAGATGTCGTAGGATTCGCGGTAATTGATCGTCATCCAGTGCGCGTACAGCTTGGCTGCGGCATACGGACTACGCGGGTAGAATGGAGTGTTTTCATGCTGCGGAATGGTCTGCACCTTGCCGAACATTTCGGAGGTGGACGCCTGATAGAAACGGATGCCCGGGTCAACGATGCGGATTGCTTCCAGCAGGTTGGTCGCGCCCAGGCCGGTGATCTCGCCCGTGGTGACCGGTTGGGCGAACGATACACCAACGAAGCTCTGCGCGGCCAGGTTATAGACTTCATCGGGTTGTGCATGCTGCAGCAGGCGGATGTTGTTGCCCAGGTCGGTGAGATCGTATTCGACCAGATGCAGGTTGGGATGCCGGTCGACACCCAGTTCCGCCAGACGCCAGAAACTCACCGAGCTGGTGCGGCGGTAGGTGCCATATACCGTATAGCCTTTGCCGAGCAGCAGCTCGGTCAGGTAGGCGCCATCCTGTCCGGTGACGCCGGTAACGATTGCAGTGGTCATGATGTCAGATTCCACATGTGTTGATTGAATGCGGTTCAGTTGCGCAAGTAGATGTCTTCATAGCGCACGATGTCGTCTTCGCCCAGATAGCTGCCGGACTGTACTTCGATCAGGTGCAGCGGCACCTTGCCCGGGTTGATCAGCCGGTGTCTGCTGCCGAGCGGGATATACGTGGACTGGTTCTCCGAAACCAGCTTTTCTTCGTCGCCATGGACCACCAGAGCGGTGCCGGATACCACGACCCAGTGCTCGGCGCGGTGATGGTGCATTTGCAGCGACAGCTTGGCGCCGGGGTTGACCATGATGCGCTTGACCTGGAAGCGCTCGCCCTTGTCGATGCCCTCGTACCAGCCCCACGGACGGTAGACGCGGTCATGGTACAGGTGCTCGGCGCGCTGCTGTGCCTTGAGCCGGTCCACGATACGCTTGACATCCTGGCTGTGGGATTTGTGCGCCACCAATACTGCGTCGGCGGTTTCGACCACCACCAGATCACTGACGCCAATTGCGACCACCAGCCGCGATTCGGCGCGAATCAGGTTGCCGGAGGCGGATTCGGTCATCACGTCTCCGCGGATGACGTTCAATTGTTCGTCCTTGACGCTGACGTTCCACAGGGCATCCCAGGCGCCAATGTCATTCCAGTCGAAGCTGGATGGCACCACAGCCGCGCGATCGGTATGTTCCATGACTGCGTAGTCGATGGATTCCGACGGACAGGCGGTGAATGCTTCGCTGCCCAGCCGGGTGAAATCGAGATCGTGCTGTGCGGCGTCCAGCGCCGTGCGGCAGGCGTCGAGAATGTCGGGACGCAGTTGGTGCAACTCTTCGAGAATGCGGTCGGCGCGGAACAGGAACATGCCGCTGTTCCACGAGTACTCGCCGCTGTCGACGTAGCGCTGTGCGGTAGCGCGATCGGGTTTCTCGACAAACGACAGCACCTTGCGCGCATGGGCACAGCCTGCGAGGGCCTCGCCCTGGTGAATGTAGCCGAATCCGGTTTCAGCAGAGCGGGCCTGAACGCCAAATGTGGTGAGGTAACCGTGTGCGGCGGCCTCGATGGCGTGAGTGATCGAGGTGGCAAATGCCTGCGCATCGTGGATGACGTGATCGGCGGGTAACACCAGCATCAGCCCCTGCGGGTCGCGGCGGGCAACATCGAGCGCGGCTACGGCAATCGCAGCCGCGGTATTGCGACCGACCGGTTCGAGCAGGATCGATGCTGGCTGAACGTCGATGGCGCGCAACTGTTCGGCGATAAGGAAACGGTGTTCCTGATTGCAGACGATGACCGGTGGCGCGGTCTGGATCACGCCATCCAGCCGCAGTACGGTATCCTGCAGCAGCGTCCGTTCGGTCAGCAGCGCCAGCAACTGCTTGGGCAATGCCGCGCGCGACAACGGCCACAGCCGGGTACCCGAGCCGCCTGACAGCACGACGGGGTGGAGGATTGCATTCATCGAAAATTCCTGTGGTGCCATAGCGGGTAGATCATAGCATGGGGCTGTGGCAAATTCCTGCACGAACCGACAGGGTGGCCGATGACATGGTCATGCGTCCGTGTCACCGGACGATTCCCCGGTCTCGTCGGCCGGCTCCTCCGTCGCGGTCGGCGCGGCAATCTGGCGCAACAGTCTGAACAGCGCCCGGTTGCTGCGCGGCGGCAGCTGCTGCGCGGCTTCCTTGCGCGCATTACGGATCAGGGTGCGGAGTGGCTGGAGGTCGGTCAGCGGGTAGCGTTCGATGAATTGTGGCAGGCTGGCATCGTCGGCAATGAGCCGGTCGCGCCAGCGTTCGAGCTGGTGGAAGTGGGCATTGTCTTCGTTGTGCCGCGCCTGCCAGCGTTGTAACTGTTCTGCAACCGGCTGGGCGTCAAATTCGCGCATCAGCCGGCCGATATATTGCATCTGCCGCCGTAACCCGCCGTGGGCGTGGATGCGGCGCGCTTCGTCGATGGCGGCGCGCAGTGTGTCTGGCAGCGACAGGCGATCAAGCTTGTCCTTTGGCAGGCTGACCAGTGTTTCTCCGAGTTTTTGCAATTCGGTCATCTGGCGCTTGAGCGCGCTCTTGCTGGGCGGTGCGGATTCGTCAAAGGGTTCCATGGCGCACGGTATGGGGAAAATGTTGTTATGATAACGGTTTTGGCTCTGGGCAGGGTGACGCAGTGGCGGCTTCGGAACAGTTTGGTCATGACAGGGAAGCGTTACAGACGCTGGTGCACAGGATGCTGGATCACGCAGCGCGGCAAGGGGCGAGTGCGTGTGCTGCCGAGGCTTCGGTGGGCATGGGACAGGCGGTGACGGTGCGCAAAAACGAAGTCGAAACCATCGAATACAACCGCGACAAGGGGATTTCGGTGACGGTGTACCTCGGCCAGCGGCGTGGCCATGCCTCGAGTTCCGATTTCGGGGAGCAGGCGCTGCGCGATACGGTAGACAAGGCGCTGACCATTGCGCGCTATACCGCTGAAGATCCGTGCGCGGGATTGCCAGAGGCTGACAGCCTGGCGGTGACCAGGCCGGACCTCGACCTGTTCCACCCGTGGACGCTGGATGTCGACGAGGCGATCGCGATGGCAGCCGAGTGCGAGGCTGCCGCGGTAGGTGTCGATCCGCGCATCAGCAACTCGGAGGGGGCAACGGTCAGTACGCAGCAGTCGCTGTTCGTTTATGGCAACAGCCTGGGGTTCCTGGCGGGCTACCCTGCATCGCGCCATGGTGTGAGCTGTGCGGTGATCGCCGGCGATGACCAGGGCATGCAGCGTGATTACTGGTACAGTTCGGCGCGTTGCGCCGAGGATCTACCGCCGGCGGCAGAGGTCGGCCGACGTGCTGGCGAGCGCACCGTGCGCAGGCTGGGTGCCCGTCGCCTGAGCACGCGCGAGGTGCCGGTGCTGTTCGAAGCGCCGGTGGCGACGGGGCTGCTGTCGCATTTCGTCTCTGCAATCAGCGGCGGCAGCCTGTACCGCAAATCGTCGTTTCTGCTCGACAGCATGGGACGTCAGGTGTTTCCCGAGTGGGTGCAGATCGTCGAACGGCCACACCTGCCGCGCGGACTCGCCAGCAGTCCATTCGATAACGAAGGTGTGCGCACGGTCGATCGCGACGTGGTGCGCGACGGTGCCGTGCAGGGGTATTTTCTTTCCAGTTACAGTGCACGCAAGCTGGGGCTGGCTACGACCGGGAACGCGGGTGGCAGTCACAATCTGCTGGTCAACAGCAGTGGTGAAGACTTCGCCGGATTGCTGCGGCGCATGGGCAGCGGTCTGCTGGTGACCGAACTGCTCGGTCATGGCATCAATCTGGTCACTGGCGATTATTCGCGTGGTGCCGCCGGTTACTGGGTGGAGAATGGCGAACTGCAGTACCCGGTGGAAGAGATCACCATCGCCGGCAATCTCGCGCAGATGTACCGCGACATCGTGGCGATCGGTACCGATGTGGAAATGCGCAGTTCGCGGCGCACCGGTTCGATCCTGATCGGGCGCATGACCGTTGCAGGGGACTGAGATGCGTTTCTGGCTGCGGATCGCGCGGGGTATCGACGCGCTGACCGAAGGTGTCGGTCAGACGGTCAAGTGGCTGGTGCTGGTTGCGGCGTTGATATCGGCCGGAAACGCGCTGTTGCGCTACGGCTTCGGTGTGGGCAGCAATGGTGGGCTGGAACTGCAGTGGTATCTGTTCGGCGCCATTTTTCTGCTGGGTGCGGGCTACACGCTCCGGCAGGGTGGGCATGTGCGCATCGACCTGTTGCATGGCCAATTGTCTGCGAGGGCGCGCTCGGTGGTCGAGATTGTTGGTACGCTGCTGTTTCTCCTGCCGTTTTGCGCATTGATGATTGATCTTTCCTGGCCGGTTTTCGTTGACTCGTGGCACAGCGGCGAGATGTCGCCCGATGCCGGTGGCCTGCCGCGCTGGCCGGTACGGCTGCTGATTCCCGCAGGATTTTTCCTGCTCGGCCTGCAGGGCGTGGCCGAACTGATCCATCATGTCGCCCGGCTTGCCGGGCATGAGGCCATGGAGGACAGCGAGGCATGATCCAGTTGGCGCCAGCCATGTTTGCCGGCCTGGTGGCAATTCTGCTCATCGGTTATCCGGCCGCTTTTTCGCTGGCCGCCAACGGCCTGTTGTTCGCGTTGATCGGCGTGAAACTCGGGTTGTTCGACTGGAGCCTGATGCGCGCACTGCCAGACCGGGTGCTGGGCATCGTTTCCAACCAGACGCTGTTGGCCATTCCGTTTTTTACCTTTATGGGGCTGGTGCTGGAACGCAGCGGCATGGCGGAGGATCTGCTGACCAGCATCGGGCAGCTGTTCGGCAGCGTCCGTGGCGGACTGGCCTATGCAGTGATCCTGGTCGGTGTGCTGCTGGCGGCGACTACCGGGGTGGTGGCTGCCTCGGTAATCGCCATGGGACTCATTTCGTTGCCGATCATGTTGCGCTATGGCTATGACGCCCGGCTCGCGGCCGGTGTGATTGCCGCATCGGGTACATTGGCGCAGATCATCCCGCCGGGGCTGGTGCTGATCGTGCTGGCTGACCAACTGGGCGTGCCGGTCGGGGACATGTTTCGTGCGGCAATCCCGCCGAGCCTGATGCTGACGGGTTTCTATCTGTTATTCGTGTTCATTATCACGCTGATCCGGCCACAGGCCGTGCCGGCATTGCCATCGGAGGTGCGCACGTTGCGGGGCATGGCGCTGCTGCGCTCGGCCCTGCTGGCGATCCTGCCGCCGCTGCTGCTGATCGGCCTGGTGCTGGGCAGCATCTTTCTCGGCTGGGCCACGCCGTCCGAAGGCGGTGCGATGGGGGCGAGTGGTGCGCTGCTGCTGGCGGGCATCAAACGCAAGTTGTCGCGACGGTTGCTGGGCGAGGCCACGGAACGTACTTTGCGTCTGCTGAGCTTTGTGATGTTCATCCTGATCGGTTCCACGGTGTTCAGCCTGGTGTTTCGTGGCCTCAATGGTGACCTGTGGGTCGAGCATTTGCTGACCGGCTTGCCGGGTGGCACCACCGGCTTTCTCATCGTCGTCAACATCTTCATCTTTTTCCTGGCGTTTTTTCTCGACTTTTTCGAGATTGCCTTCATCGCCATTCCGCTGCTGGCGCCTGCCGCGCAGAAACTCGGTATCGATCTGGTGTGGTTCGGTGTGCTGTTGGGGCTCAACATGCAGACTTCGTTCATGCATCCGCCGTTTGGTTTCTCGCTGTTCTATCTGCGCAGTGTCGCCCCGAAATCCATGCGTTCCAGCCAGATCTATTACGGCGCGATCCCGTTCCTGCTCATCCAGTTGCTCATGGTTGCGCTGGTGATCGCCTTTCCCGGCATTACCGGCGGTGCCAGCCATCCGGGGTTGAAGAGCGGCGTGATCGAGGTTCCGGTCGATGAGGATGGCTACGGCGACTATTACCTGCCGCGGGAATGGCGCTGAATGACTGGGCGGTTGCTGTGGCCAGTCAGGCGCCCGGCCACAGCGCCCAGACGCAGGCCGCTGCCCAGGCGATGACGGTCAGCAGCAATTGCCAGTCGGCAAGCAGCGCATCGGTGGGAGATTCGCCGCCTTCGAGCGATTCGATGACGTACCAGTAACGAAACAGTCCGAACAGCACCAGCGGCACAGTGATGACCAGGTGCGCATGGGTTGACATGACGAACAGGCTGTAGAACACGAGCGCGCCCGTGGCCGACATTTCCGCGTAGCGGTCGACCAGTGCGACGCTGTAGTGGCGCAGCACGCTGCGGGTGTCGCTGGTACCACGCGCCAGTTCCTGACGACGCTTGACTGCGGCAAGGTACAGCGCCAGGCACAGCGTGGTGACGAACATCCAGGCGGACACCGGCACGTCAAGTGCGACGGCGCCGGCGTAGACCCGCAGCACGAAACCACTGGCCACAGTGAAGATGTCGACCACCGGCTGGTGCTTGAGCACGAAGCTGTAGGCCAGGTTGAGCAGCAGATAGCCGATGACCACGCCCAGTACGCCCGGGGCGGCATACCATCCCACGCCAAGGAGAACGGCATAGAGGAAGCCAAGCAGCAGCAGCGCCTGTGCCGGTCGCACCGTTCCGGCAGCAAGTGGCCGGGTGAGTGCTTTTTGCGGATGCTGCCGATCCTGTTCGATGTCGCGCAGGTCGTTGACGATGTAGGTGGCGGAAGAGGCGACGGTGAACAGAGCCATGGCGATCAGCGCCCGCCACACGGCTGCAGCGTGCATGAACTGTCCGGCGAATATCAGCGGGGCGAGCACGAAGCCATTCTTGATCCATTGCCGCGGGCGCATGAGTTGCAGCAGGCCGCGCCATACGGCTGGACGCGGGGAGGGGGTTCCGGTATCGTGCATGCGATTTGAATCCTGAGGCGTGTGAGGGCAGAACAGTCGATGAGATTGACGTTGGTGTATGCGATTGTCGCATCAATTGCCATGATGGCCAACCTGGCCGCGCAACAGCTTGTGCTGACGCTGACCGGCGGTGCGCTGCGGCTGGTGTGGCCGGTGGCGGTCGGCACCGGGGTCGGGTTGCTGGTCAAATATGTGCTCGACAAGCGTTTCGTGTTCTGTTTCCGTGCAGCCGGTATCGGTCACGATGCGCGGCTGTTCGTGCTCTACGCCGGCCTGGGGCTGGTGACCACGCTGGTCTTCTGGGGGTTTGAGTTTGGTTTCCAGTGGTGGTTCGGTACCGCCGCGATGCGTTATGCCGGGGCAACGCTGGGACTGGCGCTGGGATATCTTGCCAAGTTTCATCTCGACCGGCGCTTCGTGTTCTGCGGGACGCAGTCATGAAGGGCGTGTATTCCTGGGGCCGGCTCGCACTCGAGCCGCACCGGGTGATCGACCTGCACGATCCGGCTGAGCTGGCTGCGCAGCTTGAACACAATCGCCCCGGTATCGCGTATGGTCTTGGCCGCAGTTATGGCGATGCCTGTCTGGCGCCTGGCGATACGCTGTGGCGTACTCCGGGACTGGGGCGTCTGATTGCGTTCGATGCGCAGACTGGCGTGCTGCACTGCGAGGCAGGCGTGACCCTGCGCGAGATTCAGCGTCTGTTCATGCCGCGCGGCTGGATGCTGCCGGTGACTCCGGGAACCCAGTGGGTTACAGTGGGCGGGGCGATTGCCAATGACGTGCATGGCAAGAACCACCACCGTTTCGGTTCGTTCGGCGATCATGTGCGTGCGCTGCGCCTGCTGCGTACCGATGGCCAGCAGATCGAGTGCGGACCGCGGCAGGAGCCGGGCTGGTTTGCAGCGACGCTGGGCGGCATAGGCCTGACCGGGCTGATCGTCTCGGCCAGCCTGCAGTTGCGCCGCATCGACAGTCCGTGGCTGACGGTGCAGACGCTGCCGTATGCCAGCCTGGAGGAGTTTTTTGCCCTGTCCGATGCATCGGAGATGGACTGGGAGCATACAGTGTCATGGATCGACTGCTTCAGTCGTGGCGGCCGGGGAATCTTCATGCGGGCCAACCCGGCACCGGCTGGCCTCGCTGCGCCGGCACCGGGGCGCGAAAAACGCGTGCCGTGGACGCCGCCATTGTCGCTGGTGAACCGCTGGAGCCTGCCAGCGTTCAATCTTGCCTATTATGCCTTGCAGCGGCGCCATGTGGGCCGGGAACGACAGGTGGCGCACGAACCGTTTTCCTGTCCGCTCGATCAGGTGCAGGAATGGAATCGTCTCTATGGCCCGCACGGTTTCTACCAGTACCAGAGTGTGGTGCCACGGCGCGATGCGCAGGCGGCGCTGGCTGCCATGCTTGACGCAATCGCCCGCTCCGGTGAAGGATCGTTTCTGGCGGTGCTGAAAACCTTCGGTGAACGGCGTTCGCTCGGCATGCTGGGTTTCCCGCAGCCGGGAGTGACGCTGGCGCTGGATTTTCCCAATCGCGGCGCGCGCACGCACCGGTTGTTTGCCAGCCTGGACGCCATTGTGCGTGAGGCAGGCGGCAAACTCTATCTGGCCAAGGATGCACGCATGCCGCGCGCACTGTTCGAGGCGGGATATCCCGAACTGAATGGGTTCCAGTCCTGGCGCGATCATGGCATGCGCTCGTCGATGTCGCGTCGCCTGATGGGAGACTGATTCGTGGCAGCAGGTTGCTGTCACGTCGAGAAAGGCGGAACATGAAACATATCGTGATCGTGGGGGCGACATCGGCCATTGCCGAACAGTGTGCCCGTCTGTGGCTGGTGCAGGAGCCGGCCCGGCTGGTATTGCTGGCGCGCGATGCCGGGCGGGTGGCGAGGCTGGCGACGGATTTGCGTGTACGCCATCCGCAAGCTGCGATTGAGACAGTGGCGGCGGATTTCGATGATGCACAGGCCATTGCTGCCCAGGTGGCGGCAATCGTTGCGCACGCGCCCGTCGATATCGTGCTTATCGCGCATGGCTGGCTGCCCGATCAGACCGGCTGTCAGCAGGATATCGCCTGCTGCCGCCAGGCACTGCTGATTAACGGTGTGTCGCCGCTATTGTACGCAGAGGCGTTTGCCCAGCACATGGAGCGGGCCGGGCATGGGCGGCTGGCGCTGATTGGCTCGGTGGCCGGCGATCGCGGACGCAAGTCGAACTACATTTATGGTGCTGCCAAGGGCATGGTCGCCCGTTACGCAGAAGGCCTGCAGCACCGGTTTGCCGCCAGCGGTGTCAGGGTGGTGCTGGTCAAGCCCGGGCCGACCGCCACGCCGATGACGGCTCACATGCCCGGGCAGGGCAGCATGGCCAGTGCTGCCGAGGTGGCCCTGCGCATCGTGCGTGGTGTTGAACGGGGTCAGGCCGTGGTGTATGCGCCGCCACGCTGGCGAGTCATCATGTGGGTGATCCGGCATTTGCCAGCCGTGGTGTTCAACCGGCTCGATATCTGAGCGTCGCCCGGTCAGGGGCTACGCTTGTCGCGGAAGAAGTGCCACAGCGTGTCGGTCGCATCGAGCGCATGGCTGGGAGGGTCGGGCCTGAACAGACGGGCGGTCAGGCCGCCCAGCGGCGTGGCGCCGGGCCACTGGTGGCCTGCACCGTCAATGGTGATCAGCACCACCTGCATGTCGTCGGCGCATGCGGCGCTGTCGGTGACTACCGTGCCGTTGCGGGTGTCGGTCGGCGCAGCGCACTGGTCAAGAACGCGGAACCGTTCGATGCCCTGGCGTACCGGTTTCCAGATGATGTGACTCAGGGCTTTGGGGCCTTCGCCGCCGTCCATCGGGATGTTCTGGTCCGCCAGTCCGTGAATTTCCATGACCGATACTGGTGCAGGATTGGCGCACAGATCAGTCAGTTCTCCGGAGACCGATCCGATGGCGGCAAGCGGAAACGGGCTGTCGCAGGCATAGCGCCATGCCATGGCGGCGCCATTGGAGAAACCACTGACGTAGACACGGTGCGGATCGACATGCTGCGTGTGGATGAGTGTTTCGATGATGGCAGTGATGAACCCGCTGTCATCGATATGGTTGCGCAGCGCCGGGCCACAACATGCTCCACCGGCATTCCAGCTGTTTCCGAGGCTTTCCGGGTAAGCGACGATGAATCCATAGGCATCGGCCTCACGGTCCCAGTGTAACGTGCGCTCGGCCTGTCTTGCCGAACCCAGACGGCCATGCAGTACGACTACCAGTGGTGCGGCCTGATCCTGTGCCAGACCGGGCGGTCGGTAGACCAGGTAGCTGCGGTCGCGGGAACCGATGTGGAGGGTATACGTTTCACCGGCCAGTGCGGCAAGCGAAATCAGGCATAGCATCAGTGTCAGCAGAGGGCGCGCAAGGCAAGACATGCGGAATCCTGTGGCGATGACGGGTGTGCCTAGCATAGGGGAACTGGCAGGATGAAACAAGCGTACGGTTGTGGCGAAAGCCTCTGGCGCGCGCAGAGGGCCCTGGGTCAGGCAGCCTGCAGCGGGATATGACGGCGCTGGTCGATGATGCGGTTGTCTGCATCGACGTAGACCAGTCGCGGCGCAAACTCGTTGAGTTCGTGTTCGTCAAGCCGGGCATAGGCGGCAATGATGAGCAGGTCGCCGGGGTTGGCTTTGTGTGCGGCTGCGCCGTTGACCGAAATGATGCCGGAATCGCGTGCTGCGCGGATCGCATAGGTGGTGAAGCGTTCACCGTTGCTCACGTTGTAGATGTCGATTTGCTGGTATTCACGCATGCCCGCCGCGTCAAGCAGGGTCTCGTCGATGGCACACGAACCTTCGTAATGCAGCTCGGAGCGGGTGACGCGCACGCGGTGAAGTTTTGAAAACAGCATGGTGATCTGCATGATGGCAAATTCCGGTGATGTTTGCCGTTATCGTGTCGATGCAGGGCATGCAACAGCGATTCCCGGCGCGTGCGACAGGCGAATGCTACGTGCCTGCCCATGAGGGTGTTGGCGGAGTGGACGGGGCTCGAACCCGCGACCCCCGGCGTGACAGGCCGGTATTCTGACCAACTGAACTACCACTCCTGCATGCATTCCGTTCGGCGCATGGCGCGAGGCTGGTGCCCGCGCAGTAAATCTGGCGTCCCCAACGAGATTCGAACTCGTGTTATCGCCGTGAAAGGGCGGTGTCCTAGGCCTCTAGACGATGGGGACAATGCAATTTGACTGCCGTCAGAACTGCAACGGTTGCAATACGGCTGCAAGGTCAGTCAAATTTCATAAGCTGCGCATTGTAGCAGCGATTTATCGTTTTGAGAATAGGGTGATGACAACACCGGTGAGCAGACCGAGAAAACTGGCCGGTACCATGGCCAGCCAGATGCTGTTTTCTCCGTAGACGACGAGATCGCGGAAACCCATCACCAGACCGACCACGCAGGCGATGATGCTGATCCAGTTCACGGCGACGCCGATTTTGTGCATGTGCAGGCTCACATTAAAAGTTTAGTCGGGCAGCGATTTGCATGCTGCGGGGGCGCTTCCGGTGACCTCGCCAGTTGCGGGCGGGATGGCCGTAAACCATTTTCCTCTGTTCCGGCCGGTTGTATCCACTTTTTTGTGGCAGGGCAAGATCCTCCGGGTACAGAATGTCAGGAGAATGCTGCGCTGGACCGGCTTGACGCGGCTGGTGGCTGGACAGCGCCAGTGAACGCAAGTATTGTACTTGTCTGTCATGTGTTTTGTGAAGCATTGGTGTGCCCGACAAAATACAGTGCGACCAAGACCAACAGACTGGAATCGGGAGAATCCGGCATGAGCTTCGTGAGTGAATTCAAGGAATTTGCAGTCAAGGGCAATGTGATCGACCTGGCCGTGGGTGTGGTCATCGGCGGCGGTTTCGGCAAGATCGTCGACTCGCTGGTCAAGGATGTGGTGATGCCGGTGGTGGGCTGGCTGGTTGGCGGGGTCGATTTCAAGGACCTTTATTTCAGTCTTGACCGGCAATCGTACGCCACGCTGGCCGCAGCGGAGAAATCAGGTGCGCCCGTTGTGCGTTATGGGTTGTTCGTCAACAGCGTGGTCGATTTTTTCATCATCGCGCTGGTCATATTTTCGGTCATCAAACTGATCAACCGCCTCAAGCGTCCGCCGGCACCTGCCCCTGTGGCCGAACCGCCGACGCCGGAGGATATCCTGTTGCTGCGAGACATCCGCGACAGCCTGCGCAGGCAGGGTGGACATGGAACCGGAAGCTGACCGCCGCCCTGGCGTTGCGCCGGTTGTGGACCATGGTTATCAACGCGGTATCCGTGTCAATCTGCACCAGTTTCTGCAACATGGACTGCAACTGTTTTTTGTCGGTCTGATGATCGGTATGGAGCGCAACGTGTTGCCGCTCATTAGCCGGGAATTCGGCGTGGCAAAAGGCTCGTTTCTGTACCTCATGGCGTTCGTCGTGTCGTTTGGACTGGTCAAGGCGGTGCTGAATTTTGTTGCCAGCCATCTTTCCGAGCGTATCGGCCGCAAACGGGTATTGCTGATCGGCTGGCTGGCTGCATTGCCGATCCCGTTTCTGATCCTGTATGGACACAGCTGGATGTGGGTGGTGGTGGCGAATGTGTTTCTTGGCCTCAATCAGGGGTTGGCCTGGACCATGGCGGTGACCAGCAATGTTGACCTGTCGCGTGCCAGTCAGCGCGGGTTTGCCACTGGTTTCAACGAGTTTGCCGGTTATGCCGCAGTCGGACTGGGCGGCATGGTGATCGGCTATGGTGCTGCGCTGTTTGGCCCGCGCCTCGCCCTGTTCTGGTTTGCCTTGTCGGTGACGCTGCTGGCGGGCATGCTGGGCAAGATTTTCCTGCGCGACACATTGCCGTGGGCGCGGGCCGAGCACCAGGAATTTGCCAGTGGCCGGGCGGTCGAGCACATGCCGCGCTTTCCTGTCGAGCTGGGTGCGAATGCGCGCGCACGCGATGTATTTCTGCTGGTCTCGTTTCGTCATCCGACGTTCAGCGCATTTTGTCAGGCCGGAACGGTCAACAAGATCGCCGATTCGCTGCTGTGGGTGCTGTTCCCGCTGTATCTGCATGAGCGCGGCCTCGATGCGGTGCATATTGGCTGGGTGGTGGCGGTATACGGGCTGATATGGGGCGTATTCCAGCTGTTTACCGGGGCCATGTCTGACTGGATCGGACGGCGCAACATGATCATCGCCGGGCAGTGGGTGCTGGCCCTTGGCGTGATGATGGTGCTGCAATTTCAGGGTCTGGCCTGGTGGCTGGCTGCGGCTGCCGTCATGGGACTGGGCATGGCGCTGGGTTACGCCAATCTCATTGCGGCGGTGGCGGACATTTCACGGCCGGGCTGGCGCAGCCTGGCGCTGGGCGCCTACCGGTTCTGGCGCGACATCGGTTATGTGTTTGGTGGTGTGCTGCTCGGGGCGGTGGCGCAGTCCGGTGCCCGGCTGGAACCGGCATTCTGGTTGACTGCGAGTCTGCTCGTGGTGTCCGGAGGCGTAGTGTTGTGGCGTGCCGAGGAAACGCATCCGCGTCTGAATCCGGCATTGCCGTGAATTGTGGCTGGAGTGAATGATGTCGGGGATGATGGAGTTGTATGATGATGGGCGCGAGCCGTCGCGTTCGGCGCGGCTGTTGGCACAGGTGCAGGCCAATCCGGCGCTTCCCGCGCTGGGCAGCGCCGTGGTGCAGGTGGTACAGATTGCTTCGGGGGATGATGATGCGGTGCAGAAACTGTCGCATTTTATCCTCTCGGATGTTTCGCTGACACAAAAGGTGCTCAGCGCTGCCAACACAGTGGAGTACCGCACCCAGTCCCGACCGCAGGTCACTACGGTATCGCGGGCGATTTTCCTGCTGGGGTTCGATGCGGTAAAGACCATTGCGCTGGCCATGTTGCTGGTGGAAGGGTTGACCGGAGCGGCGGCGCAGCTTGCGCGCCAGGAATTGCAGCAGGCGCTGGCTGCCAGCCTGACAGGGCGCGAACTGGCGAAACGCAGTGGACGCCGCGATGGCGAGGAAGCCGCCATTGTCGCCCTGTTCAAGAATTTTGGTCGATTGCTGGTGGCGGTCCACGATCCTCGCGGTTATCAGGAGATCATGGCGCAATCGGCCGAAGCCGACCCGTCTGCGGTCGCGATCCGTGTCCTCGGTTGCGGCTTCGACACGCTGGCAGAAGCCGTGCTGCGGGACTGGCAGATCCCGGGCACGATCATCCAGGCGCTGGCGCCGCTGCCGTCGGGCGTATTGCGCCGGCCCAGCGGTGAACAGGAATGGCTGCAGCACGTGGGCGGCTTCAGCGCGGAACTGGCCAGCCGCCTGTTCAGCAGCACACCGGGAGACCTGGCTGTTCGGCAGCGCCAGTTGCTCGGTCGCTATGGCGCGGCGCTGCAACTCGATGCGCGGGCGCTGGACGAACTGGCCCGCTACGTGGCGCAGGAAGCGACTGCGCTGGCGTACAGCATTGACCCTGCCGGGTTGGCCGCGCCGAAGGGGGATGGCGGGGCAACAACCCCGGAGACGACGGATCTTCATGAATTCCTGTTGACGCCGCACACCGGCGATGCAGCCGAGATACACCCGGAACCGGAGTGCTATCCGAGCGGCAAGCCGCTGCATGCGAATGACCTGCTGCTGGCCGGAGTGCAGGACATCACCGAGGCGCTTGCCGCAGGCAAGGTGTCGCGCGAGGCATTGATGATGCTGTTCGCCGAAGTGCTGCTGGGTGCGATGGGGTTTCGTTTCGTCGCCGTGTGCGTGAAACAGCCGGGGGTGCAGCAGTTTCATGCGCAGGTTGCCGTCGGTGAGAACGGCATGGCGCGGCGCAATGGTTTCGTGCTGCCGGTGGCCGGCGGAAACGACCTGTTTCATCTGGCCATGCAGAACAACGTCGATATTACCATCAGCGATGCCAGTCAGCCCAATGTGCGAGCACTGCTGCCAGGGGCGTGCGCTGCGCTGACCGCTGGCGCGTTGAGCCTGGTGATCCTGCCGTTGATACTGGGCGGACGGCCATTCGGTTTCATTTACGCCGACCGGGCACGGGTGGCACCCGAAGGCGTGTCGGCCGGGGAGGCTGCGCTGATGAAAACACTCAAGGCACAATTGCTGGCGCGGCTGGCATGAGTCGTGTGTCAGGCATACTGAACTTTTTCGGGCAGGAAGCGGTAATATGGACAGGGAAATCGACAGCGGGCAATCCATGAACATTCTGCTGGTTGGTGAACCGGCAGTGGAACTGTCGCAGTTGGCGGAAGGGTTGTCGCAATTGGGACATCGTGTGACGCATCAGTACGGTGCGGCCGATCCCTGCGCGATCGAGCCAATGCCGCAGGTGGTGCTGCTTGCGCCAGAGTCCGTGAGTCTGAAGACGGTGTCCTGCCTGGCGGGGTGTTCGCAGATGCTGGACGTGCCGCTGTTGCTGCTTGGTCAGCACGGCGACGAGACGTTGTTATCCGGATTGCGTACCTGGGATGTGGCTCCCCTGTCGTCCGATCCGGCCGTGCTCGATTGCCATATCCGCATGCTGGTCAGGATTGGCGCACTGAAACGGCGTGTGCGCGAACTGGAGAAACAGCTGGACAGTCAGTGTGCGCCCGTCGAAAGCATGGCGGAGGTCGTGGCGGGCGGGATGTCCGGCCGCTGGTGCAGTTACGAACTGCTGGTCGAACTGACCGTGCGGCGTGAACAGGCGCGTGAGGAGGAGCGCAGGCGCATTGCCCGTGATCTGCACGATGAAATGGGACAGGTGCTGACGGCGTTGCGCATGGACATGTCGCTGCTGCGCTTGCGTCACGGGCATCAGGACGAGAGCCTGCTGCAACAGATCCAGCAGGCCATGAAACGGGTGGATTCGATCATCCAGGTGGTGCGCAATGTAGCAAGAAAATTGCGTCCTGCCGTGCTTGACATGGGTATTGCCGCGGCCTTGCAATGGCAGGCGGAACATTTTTCGCGCCAGAGCGGCATCGTGAGCGAAGTGGAGATTGCCACGGGTGATTTCGCGCTGGACAATGAACGCGCCACGGCGCTGTACCGCATCGTGCAGGAATCACTGACCAACGTGGCGCGCCATTCGCGGGCGGATCGGGTGTGCATCAGTCTTGGCCTGTCGGATGACGGTTATGAACTCAATGTGAGCGACAACGGCATTGGATTCGATCCCACGGATCGCAGTCGCAAGACTTTCGGCCTGATGGGGATTCGTGAACGGGTGCTGTTGCTGGAAGGTGAACTGTCGATCCGCAGCCAGCTCAACCAGGGCACCCATCTGCGCCTGCGTATTCCGGCCACCCGTTCGGGGAGCACGGCATGATCCGCATCCAGATCGCGGACGACCATGCCATCGTGCGCGAAGGGCTCAAACAGTTGTTTGCCATGTACCGCGACGTGACCGTGGTTGGCGAGTCGGTGCATGGCGGGCAATTGCTCGAGGTGCTGCGTCAGGGAGAGATCGACCTGGTGCTGCTCGACATGACCATGCCGGGGATCAGCGGCATCGACCTGATCGAACGTATCCGTGCGCATTACCCGCAACTGCCGCTGTTGGTGCTGAGCATGCACAATGAGGCGCAGATCGCGCGGCGGGCGATCGAGGCGGGCGCATCGGGGTACCTGACCAAGGACAATGATCCGGAAATGCTCATGCTGGCGATTCGCAAGGTGGCGGGCGGCGGCCGGTTTGTCGATCCGTTGCTTGCGCAGGAAATGGTGTTTGATCGGGCTGCCGGGACACAGCGCGCGCCGCACGAAGCGTTGTCCGACCGCGAACAGCATATCCTGCGGCTGCTGGTGCAGGGATTGAGCATCAATGAAATTGCCGACCAGCTGTCGATCAGCAACAAGACAGTCAGTACGCACAAGGCGCGGCTGATGCAAAAGATGCAGTTGCGCAACAATGCCGAACTGATGCGGTACGGTATCGAATACCACCTCGTCTGATATTGACTGCCCGCTCAAAACCGCGTCATGCGGCAAATCCGGACGCGAGGCATCATGACCGGCTGGGGTGAAATCAGGGTACGGTGCGCCCCGGAGCCTGACGGGAACCGGCACGGGAGTGTTGCCAGTCGATCGGTCTGACTGCGGTGGCCGCGTCGGACAGGATATGCCAGTGCCCCTGTCAGGAAATTCCTACACTGCATTCCGTTTTTCTGAGCCGGTTTTCAAGATTGCCTGATAGTGTGCTGCACGACTTTGTTTCATGCTGCGTCTGTTTCAATGCGTCATGGACATGGGATGAAAGGCGGAAAATCCACGGAGCGTGTACGCGCGCTGGTCGATAATCACGGCGTTGCCATCCGCTTGCCCGCGATCGAATGGCATTCGCCAGGCGCAATCCTGGCACGGCTTGCCGCCGGGCGTGAACGCTATCTGCTGCGTCAGCTCGAAGGCCGCCAGGCCGGGCTGGCGGCCAGCGTACCCGGTTTCATCTATACCGTGCGTCGCGAAAGCGACGGCAGGACGCATTTTCTGTTTACCAGCCATGGCGTGGAACACCTGTTCGGCCTGAGCCCGGAGGACGTGCGCGATGATGTGAACCTGTTGCGGCGGCAGTACCACCCGGATGACCTGCCGCGGTACCTGGAACGCCTGGAATATTCGCAGAATAATCTGCTGCCTTTCCGTATCGAGTTGCGTATTTTTCACCGCGACCGGAGCATGCGCTGGGTCGAGATCCGCTCCATGCCGCAGCGTGCGGAAGGGGGGGCGTTCGACTGGCATGGCCTGATGATCGACATCACCGAGCGCAAGTCGGTCGAGCACGAACTGCAACGCAAGGAACAGGAATACCGGACCCTTGCAGACAATATCCCTGATGTGATCGCGCGCTACGATACACGGTTGCGTCTGATGTATGTGAATCGAGCCTTCGAAAGCCTGTGCGGCATGCCATCGTCGATTCTGCTGGGACAGCATGCCGGGCGCGGACCGCTGTGGTTCGAGCGGGATCGCAGGGTGCTGGTGGCGACACTGGAAGAGGTGCTGAACACAACCACCGAGTGCGAGATTGAGGTGGGCTGTTACGACGAACCTGGCACAGAACACGTCTACCTGTTGCGTTGCGTGCCCGAATTCGATGCCGACGGTTATGCCACCAGTGTGCTCACCGTCGGGCGGGAAATCACGTCCCTCAAACACACCGAATACGAAATGCTGCAATCGCACCTGCGTTTGCGGCAACTGGCCATCCGTCGCGACGACAAGCATATGGAATCCTCGCGGCGCATGGCCGAATCGGTGCATGAAGGCATCGGCCAGTGTCTCGCGGCATTGCGCATGCAATTGTCTGCCATGAACGGGATCGATGCACCCTGGCAGCAGCGTGTGGCCACGATGCATGGCCTCGTTGATGATGCCATTGCCCGCATGCGCGATGTGACCCTTTCGTTGCGTCCCAAGGCGTTCGATCTGGGGGTGAAGAGTGCCCTTGAATGGATGTGCGGGCGCTTTGCGGCACAGTACGCCGTGGGCTGCGATGCTGTGGTGGACACATCAGCAAGCCAGATGGGCGATACGTGCGTGCGCGTGATTTACCAGATCACCGAAATCGCGCTGGACAATATTGCGCGCCATGCCGACGCCCGTCAGGTACATATCGTTCTCGACAGCGTTGACGGACGTTACCGGCTCAGGATCAGTGACGACGGCAAGGGGTTCAATATTCTGCAGCGCAGTGCTGCCCGTGTGAGCGAACTCGAATGGGCTCAGGAGCAGGTGGCTGGCCTCGGGGGGGAGTTCGTGGTGTGCAGCCAGCCGGGTCAGGGCACCATGGTCGAAGCGCTGTTGCCGGGGGTAGGAAAGTCCTGACCCGGCTGTGCCGTTCGTCTGACAGGAAAATCAAGAATGCCTGATGGTTCCATTTGTTTGTCATGGGTAATCTGTGTTCCATGCAGCAGTCAAGCAAATGGAGGCAGAAGTGGCAGACAGCAGGCGTTGGATCAGCGAAAACTGGCAAGTGGGCCTACCGGGCCTGATTGGAGTGACGGGACTGTTCGGTGCCGCAGGCAATGTGTGGGTGGCGCTGCCAGCAGCATGTCTGGTTGCGGGCACCACCGTCTGGGCCATGTATCGCCAGCAACGCGAGCGGCGGGCACATCGTGCAGACATTGAGTCCTGGATGGAAAGCATGGCCGGCATGGAATCGCTGGCCGGGGTGTGGGCGCGTCAGGTCGACACGGGCCGCTCGCACGTAGAGCAGGCGACCGGGCAACTGACCGGTCGGTTCGCTGGCATCGTCACCCAACTGGATCAGACCGTGCAGGCTTCGTCGCTGTCGCAGGGGAGTGATCAGGGCGTGCATGAAGTGTTCCAGCGCAGCGAACAGCACTTGCAGAAAACCGCGGACACCCTGCTTGAAGTCATCGGTCATGCCGAACAGTTGCTGGTCGAAGTCGGCAATCTGGTGCCGTTTACCCGCGAGTTGCAGGAAATGGCATTGATCGTGGCAGATATTGCGAGCCAGACCAACCTGCTCGCACTCAATGCAGCGATCGAGGCTGCGCGTGCCGGTGAGGCGGGGCGCGGTTTTGCCGTGGTCGCCAAGGAAGTCCGCATGCTGGCCGGCAAGTCGGGCGAGGCCGGAAAGCGCATTTCTGAGACCAGCAAACTGATCGGCGAGGCAATCAGTTCTGCCTGGCAGACCGCACAAAGTAATGCCGAGAGTGACCGGCAGTCTGGTACACAGGTTCGCAACACCATCCGCAGCGTGCTCGACGATCTGCAGGGCATGACCGCCGGTCTGGCCCAGGCCGCCGATGCGTTGCGCGATTCGAGCCGGCACATCCAGGCCGAAGTCGCCGATTCACTGGTTGCATTACAGTTTCAGGACCGGGTGAGCCAGATTCTGGTTCATGTGACCGACAACATGAAATCGCTGGAAGCACACCATGGCCTGGGCGCACAGGCGGAAGAGGGCGCGACCTTGCGCCCGGTGGATTACATGATTCTGCTGGAGAATCTGGAACGCGATTACGCAACGATCGAAGAACGCAACAATCATCTTGGGGCAAATGAAGCTGCCCAGGGTGGCGAAATCACATTTTTCTAGAAAAGGGTGCAACCATGGCAAAAACCATCATGATCGTGGACGATTCGGCGACACTGCGCCAGGTGGTGTCGATCGCCCTCAAGGGCGCAGGTTATGACGTGCTCGAAGCATCTGACGGCAAGGATGCGCTGGCCCGGCTGACCGGACAGAAGGTCCATCTGGTGATCAGTGACGTCAATATGCCCAATATGGATGGGCTGACGTTCGTGACTGAAATGAAGAAACTTCCGGCCTACAAGTTCACTCCGGTCATCATGCTCACCACCGAAGCTGGCGCTGACAAAAAAGCGCAGGGCCAGGCGGCTGGCGCCAAGGCATGGGTGGTCAAGCCGTTCCAGCCGGCGCAGATGCTGGCTGCCGTTTCAAAACTGGTGCTGCCCTGAGCGGGCCGGAGGCAGACATGGGGGATGCACGCATACAGCTGGGACAGTTCGTCATCGAGGGCGAACTGACGATTTACCGCGTGACCGAGTTGCAGCAGACACTGCTGGATCTGTTGCGGCGTTGCGATGCCGTGGACGCAGACCTGTCGCAGGTGAACGAGATCGATGGCGCAGGCTTGCAATGGATGGTCGCAGCCAAGCGCGAGGCCAATCGCCAGCACAAGCCGCTGCGGTTTGCCGGACACAGCCGGCCAGTGCAGGAAGCACTGGACTTGTGTGACCTCGGCGCATTCTTTGGCGACCAGGTGGTCATCTCGTCACAGGCCTGGGAAGGGGCAGGATCATGAATCTGGATGATGCGCTGAAAACGTTCATCAACGAAAGTCGTGAGCTGCTCGAACAGATGGAAGAAGCCTTGCTCGGCATCGAGCAACAGCCGGACGACGCCGAACTCATCAATGGCATTTTCCGTGCGGCGCACACGATCAAGGGTTCGGCCGGGCTGTTTGGCCTGGAGCAGATCGTTGCGTTCACCCATGTGGCCGAAAGCGTGCTCGATCGCGTGCGCGACTCGTTGCTGGTCATCGATGCCGAGCTGGTGGCGATCCTGCTCGCCTCGCGCGACCACATCGGCTCGCTGATCGATCATCTGGCTCAGGGCGAAACGCCGGACGCGGCGACGCATCGGCAGGGCAGCGAACTGACCGAGCGACTGCACCGTTATCTCAACCAGACGCCGGCAGCAGCCAGAGCGGCAATGCCGGTCGAGCATGCGCAGATTCCGGAACGCGAGACCGGTCGGGTCGCCGATACCGACAATTGGCATATTTCGTTGCGTTTCGGCAGGGAAGTGTTGCGAAATGGCATGGATCCGCTGGCATTCTTGCGTTATCTCGGCACACTGGGCCGGATCGTGCGCATTGTCACGCTGACGGACGACATCCCGGCGCTGTCGGAACTGGATGCCGAAGGATGCTGGCTGGGTTTTGAAATCGTGTTCAGCAGCGAAGCCGACAAAGCCACGATCGAAAGCGCGTTCGATTTCGTGCGCGAGGACAGTCATATCCGTATTTTGCCACCCCGGAGCCGGATTGCCGAATACCTGCGCCTGATCGATGCGCTGCCCAACGAAGACATGCGCCTGGGTGAGATTCTCGTGCGTTGCGGCACGCTCACACCTGCTGAGCTGGACAGCATGCTGGAAATGCAGCGCCAGGGAGACGCAACGGAACATGCGCCGATCGGTGAGGTGCTGGTGGAGCAGAAAGTGGTCCAGGAACCGGTGGTCGAAGCGGCGCTGGTGCGGCAGAAGCAGATCAAGGAAAACCGCAACGCGCAGAATGCCTCGATTCGTGTGGATTCCGCCCGGCTCGACCAGCTCATCAACCTGGTCGGTGAGCTCATCATCGTTGGATCGAGCGCCAATCTGATCGCACGCCAGATTGCGCATCCCGCTTTGCTGGAAGTCACTTACAACATGACCCGCATGGTGGAAGAAGTGCGGGATTCGGCAATGTCGCTGCGCATGGTGCAGATCGGCGCGACATTCAGCCGTTTTCAGCGGGTGGTGCATGATGTGGCGCAGGAACTGGGCAAAGATATTCGTCTGGAAATTTCCGGGGGTGAAACCGAGCTGGACAAGACGGTGGTGGAAAAAATCACCGATCCGCTGACGCATCTGGTGCGCAATGCCATGGATCATGGCATTGAATCGCGTGCGCAGCGCGCGGCAAATGGCAAACCCGAACAGGGTGTGCTGCGTCTCAATGCGTGGCACGAGTCGGGCAGCATCGTCATCGAGGTGGCTGATGACGGTGGCGGACTCAATACGGAAAAGATTCGTGCCAAGGCCATCGAACGCGGATTGATCGCAGCCGATGCCGGTTTGAGCGAACACGATATTCATCAGCTGATCTTTGCCGCCGGATTTTCCACCGCAGATGCGGTCAGCAATCTGTCCGGACGTGGCGTGGGCATGGATGTGGTGCGCAGCAACATCGAATCCCTGCGCGGTAGCGTCGAACTGTTGAGCCAGGCGGGTGCCGGAACGGCGGTACGCATCCATTTGCCACTGACGCTGGCGATCATCGACGGCTTTCTCGTGGGGGTGGGCCGGGAGCGTTATGTCATTCCGCTGGAGACAGTGGAGGAATGTATCCAGTTTTCCGTGACCGAGCTGAATCTGGCGTCTGGCGAGGCAGGGTATATGGATTTGCGTGGCGAGGTGTTGCCGTGTGTGCGTCTGCGCGATGTGTTCGATGTGCGTCACAGCAGTGCGACGCGCGAAAGCATTGTGGTGGTACGGCATGGTGCGCGCCGTGTCGGGCTGGTGGTCAATGCGCTCTATGGCGAACTGCAGGCCGTGATCAAGCCGCTGGGCCGACTGTTCGAGGCGGCTCAGGGGGTCGGGGGCTTCACCATCCTCGGGGATGGCGAGGTGACCCCGGTGATCGACGTGGCGCGCTTGATCGAGCTTTCGGCCGGACCGCTGCATTCCCGGGCAGGCGGCCTGCCCGCAGCGGCATGAACCGGATGACAGGATGGGCTGGTGATGGGAAGGCAATAAAAACGCGGCGGTGTCATGGCCTGGATGCTGTGGCGACTGCTGGAGGCAATCGGAATTTTTATCTGACTAGTTTGGGAGAATGACCATGTTCAACAATCTGAAAATCGGCGTCAGGATGGGTCTGGCGTTTGTCATCCTGCTGGGGCTGATGCTGTTGCTCGGTAATGAGGGGCTGTCGCAGCTGGGCAACATGAACAAATCGATGCAGGACATCATGCAGTTGCGTTATCCGCAAAGCAGCGAGGCCAACAAGATCGCCATCACTGTGGAAGAAATGGGACGTGCGGCGCGTGATATGGCGCTGACTGACTCGGCCGAAGACATCCGTCGCCAGATCGACATCATCCAGACTGATCGGCAGCACAATACCGAACTGCTGGACAAGCTGGAGAAATCGCTGGTCACCGAAGAAGGCAAGCGGTTGTTCGATACCGTGCATCAGACGCGAGAGAAGTATAAGGAAGCTCAGGACCAGTATGTCGGCCTGATCCAGAGCGGCAAGCATGATCAGGCGGTGACGTTCCTGCTCAGCGATGTGCGCCCGGCTCAGGAAGGCTACCTGAAGGCCATCAATGACAATATCAAGTTTTATGAGGACGGCATGGATCAGGCGGAGGCCGTGGCGCAGGAAGACTACCAGTCGGCCCGCCACAGCACGATCGTGATCGGTGCGGTGGCGCTGGCGCTCGGCATCGGACTGGCCCTGTGGATCACGCTGTCGATCACCCGCCCGATCAATCAGGCTGTAACTGCCGCGAACCGACTGGCGGAAGGTGACCTGACCGTGCGTCTGAACGTGAGTTCGCGTGATGAGGTCGGGCAGATGATGCGGGCCATGCAGAACATGGTGGAAAAGATTTCCGCCATCATCACCGAAGTGCGCAGCGCGGCCGACAATCTGTCGGCGGCTTCCGAACAGGTGTCTGCGACCGCGCAGTCGCTGTCGCAGGCGTCGTCCGAACAGGCCGCCAGTGTGGAGGAAACGTCGGCGTCGGTGGAGCAGATGTCGGCATCGATCAACCAGAACACGGAAAATTCCAAAGTGACCGATGGCATGGCGACCACTGCGGCCAGACAGGCAGTCGAGGGCGGCAAGGCGGTGGTGGAAACGGTTGCGGCCATGAAACAGATCGCCGACAAGATCGGCATCATCGACGACATTGCCTATCAGACGAACCTGCTGGCCCTGAATGCGGCGATCGAGGCGGCGCGTGCGGGCGAGCACGGCAAGGGGTTCGCGGTGGTGGCCGCCGAAGTGCGCAAGCTGGCTGAACGCAGCCAGGTCGCAGCGCAGGAGATCGGTGAAACCGCCAAGGGTAGCGTTGGTCTGGCCAGCCGTGCCGGGGAACTGCTCGATGAGATCGTACCAGCCATCACGCGGACCTCCGATCTGGTGCAGGAAATCAGTGCTGCGTCGCAGGAACAGTCTGCAGGCGTGTCACAGATCAATATGGCGATGGGTCAGCTCAATTCGGTGACCCAGCAGAATGCATCCAGCAGTGAAGAGCTGGCGGCGACGTCCGAGGAAATGAGTGGACAGGCCGAGCAGTTGCAGCAATTGATGCAGTTCTTCCGTCTCAACGAGGAAACATCGCGTGCGTCGATGCCGACAATGCACCGTGCGCCCCAGTCCGGAGTGAAGGCTGTGCGCGCCAAACCGGTGCTTGCAGCCCAGAGCGAAGCTCCTGAGTCCGGCTTCGTTGCATTCTAGGAGGCGGCCATGGGAGCATTGGTCAAAATGGACAATGCCGCGACGGAGGTCCGGACGCGGCAGGAGCCGGAACAGTATCTGACGTTCCTGCTCGGGGGCGAAATGTTTGCCATCGGTATCCTGGTGATCAAGGAAATCATCGAATTCGGCCAGGTGACGGAAGTGCCGCGTATGCCTGGTTGCGTTCGCGGGGTGATCAATCTGCGCGGTGCTGTGGTGCCGGTCATCGATCTCTCCGTGCGTTTCGGTCGTCCGGTGACCGAGCCAGGACGTCGCACCTGCATCGTGATCGTCGAAACTGGCGAAGGCGAAGCGCGGCAGGTGATCGGGGTCATGGTCGATGCGGTGAGCGAGGTGCTGGAAATCCCGCAGGCCGATATCGAACCGGCGCCAGGGTTTGGCACCCGTATCCGCGCGGATTTCATTGCCGGGATGGGCAAGGTGCGCGGGCGGTTCGTCATGATACTCAATGTCGAGCAAGTATTCCTGATCGACGAGATGGCCGGACTGGACACGGCCGAGACACAGGTTGCGCATTGAGGGCACCGGTTCAGGCGTCTGACTGGATGGGTGGGCACAGGATTGGGTGGTTGTGGTGAACGAACCGGTAAGCTGGATGAAAATGAACTTCTGCGCCTCGGCAGGGGCGATTTGTCAGGGAGCGGACGCAATGCATTTCATTGACTGGGTCGGCATGCTGTCGGTAAGAACCGGTGTGCCTGCGGCACTGCTTGCGGTGTTTACGGAGCCGGCATGATGGTGGTGCGCTCCGGTCCGGGCATGCAACCCGGCGACGAATGGTTGCGCAGCCTGGCCGAGATCCCGGGCGGTCCGGTGATCCTGCTGCACGACATGAATGATGCCGGACGTATTGTGTATGCCAACGAAGCGGCTTGCCGGCATTTCGGCGTGGATCGTTCGACGCTGCTGGGCTGGCGACCACAGGACTACGATCCGTCGTCATCGGCGGCCGAAGTCGGCGCAGCGGACGGCCAGGCGGTTCGTGCAGGCGGGCACCGTTTTGAAACCCTGCACCGTCGCGCCAACGGTGAACTGGTGCCGGTGGAGGTGCTGCTGGCACATGTAGACGGTGCGCAGGGTACATGGCTGGTCAGCATGGTATTCGATATCAGCGAGCGCAAGCAGACAGCCGAGCGGTTGCAGCAGGCACGGTTGGAGCAGGTGCGGCTTGAATCGGATGCGCGGTGTCAGCAACTGTTCGCCAATTTCGATGACAGTATCCTGTTCATTGACGTCGAGGCAGACTGGCAGATGCGCGTGGCGGCCATCAATCCTGCGGCAGAACGCGGTTTTGGCCTGCGCAGCGAAGCCGTCGCTGGGTGTCCGGTGCAGGAAGCGCTGTCGCCAGCGCTTTCGGGGTTTTTGCTGGGGCTGGATCGCCGTCGCCTTGAGCGCGCGCACACGCTGCAGGAAGAGGTCTGGTTACGCGAAGCAGGTCGTGAGCGCTGTTTTTCTGCCAGCATGATTCCGTTGAGTGGCAGTCAGGGCAGTGCATGGCGCATTGCCGTGATATTGCGCGACATCACCCGCGCCAAGGCGATGGAGCGCTCGCTGGCGGCGCGTGAGCGCGAATACCGCGTGCTGGTGGAAAACAACCCGGATCATATCGCACGTTACGATCAGCAGTGTCGCCGCATCTATGTGAATGCGGCGCTGGGCGAGAAAGCCGCGGGTGGCACCAGCGTCATGCTGGGCATGCGTCCGTGCGAGTTTCCCGGCGGCGCGAATGCCGAGCGTTTCGAACAGACGATCCGCTCGGTGTTTGCCGACGGGGCTGACCGTGAAATCGAATTCACCTGGCCGGCACATGACGGCGAAGAGGCGTGCAGCCTGGTACGCTTGACTGCGGAGCGCAATGGATCGGGTGAAATCGTCAGCGTGCTTGGGGTGGGACGCGATATCACCGAACTGAATGTTCAGCGCCAGCGCATCCATCAGATGGCCTATTATGATTCGCTCACCGGGTTGCCCAACCGGGTGCTGTTTGCCGAGCGGTTGCAGCATGCGCTGGAACAGGCTGCTGCACACGATTACCGGGTTGCGCTGATGATTCTCGATGTGGACCGGTTCAAGTCGGTCAACGACAGTCTGGGCCATCCGGCTGGCGATGCGCTGTTGCGCGCCGTGGCGCAGCGATTGCTGCGGATGGCGCGAGCCAGCGATGTGGTGGCGCGGCTGGGTGGCGACGAGTTCGCCATTCTGCAGTTCTGGCTCGAAGCGGACGATGATCCTGCCGTGAGTGCCGGGGAGTTGCTGCACGCCTTTCAGGAGTCGGTCGTGATCGGCGACCGGGAGATGGTGGCATCCGTCAGTATTGGCGTGACTGTATATCCACAGGACAGCAACAATGCCGATGACCTGCTCAAGTTTGCCGATGCCGCGATGTATCATGCCAAGCGCTCCGGGCGTAACAGCTTCAGTTTCTATGCGCGCAAGTTGACAGAAACCGCTCGCGACGAATGGCTGCTCGAAGCCGATCTGCGCAAGGCCGTCAGTCGTGGCGAACTGGAACTGTATTTTCAGCCCAAGCTGAGGCTGGCTGACGGCGCACTCATGGGGTCTGAGGCACTGTTGCGCTGGAATCATCCGGAACGCGGCCTGCTTCCACCCGGTTACTTCATACCACTGGCCGAGGAGACCGGACTGATTTTCGAGGTGGGCGAATGGGTGCTGCATCAGGCCTGCCGCGTCGCGCGGGAATGGAACGCAGCCTCGCCCGGCGGGCATCGCATGGCAATCAACCTGTCGGCGCGCCAGTTTCAGTTGCCCGACCTGGTCGACAGGTTGCGGCGCATTCTGGAAAATACGGGTTGCGAACCGGAATGGATCGAACTGGAAATCACCGAAAGCCTGTTGCTCGACGAAACCAGTAATGTGCTGCAGGCGCTGCTGACGTTTCGCGACATGGGGATTGGCATCGCCATCGATGATTTCGGCACGGGGTACTCGGCGCTGAATTATCTGGCGCGTTATCCGATCACGACGCTGAAGATCGACCGTTCGTTCATCAGCCAGATGTGCGAGCAGGCATCGCATGCGGAACTGGTCAAGGCCATGCTGTCGATCGCTCGCTGCCTTGGCCAGGTGGTCGTGGCCGAAGGCGTGGAGACTGTCGAACAGGCTGAATTTCTCAAGTCGCACGGGTGCGACATGGCGCAAGGCTATCTGTATGGCCGACCGATGCCGCGCACCGATTTTGAACAGACAGGACTACTGCAGTGATGGGGCAGCCAGCAATGAATGGATTGACGCTCAGTGACAGCGAATTTTCCCAGTTCCAGTCCATGATTCGCCAGGTGGCCGGCATCAGCATGGCCGACAGCAAGAAGCCACTGGTAAGTGGGCGGCTGGCCAGGCGTGTGCGCGAACATGGTCTGGGCAGCTATGGTGAATATTTTCGTCTGGTGATGCAGGGCGGTGAAGAATTCCAGACGGCAGTCGATCTGCTGACCACCAATGAAACCTTTTTCTTTCGTGAAGCGCGACATTTTGATTTCCTGCGTGATCGCATTCTGACGGCGCATGACGGCAAATCTCCGTTTCGTGTCTGGAGCGCGGCCAGTTCGTCCGGCGAAGAAGTGTGGAGCCTGGCCATGCTGCTGCAGGATCAGCTCGGCGACAGTGCCTGGGAGGTGCTCGGTTCGGACATCAGTGTACGCATGCTGCAAACCGCGACACGCGCCATCTATCCGCTGGAACGCGCGCGCGACCTGCCGCAAGCCTATCGGTCGCGCTTCTGTCTCAAGGGTGTGGGCGAGTATGATGGCAAGCTCATGGTGGCCAAACCGTTGCATTCGCGTGTGCAGTTCCGTCAGGTGAACCTGATTGGTGCGTTGCCGGCTCTCGGAGCTTTCGACGTGATTTTTCTGCGCAATGTCATGATCTATTTCGATCTTGAAACCAAACGCAATGTGGTGGAACGGTTGTATCCATTGCTGCGGCCAGGTGGTCATTTCATCATCAGCCATTCGGAAAGCCTCAATGGCGTGAGCGAGCGTTTCGACCTCGTTGCGCCGTCCATTTACAGGAAACCCGATGCCAGCGTCTGAATCCCGACTCGCGGAGATTTTCCTCCAGCCTGGGGATGTTCATTTTGGTGACACCAACACCCGCATCTGGACGGTGCTGGGTTCGTGCGTCTCGCTGACCTTCTGGAACGCACGACGCAGGATGGGGGGGATGTGCCACTACATGCTGCCGTCACGTGCCGAGGAGCGCAGTACAGTCGGGCGGGGCACGGCGGAGCGTGACGGCCGCTATGGCGACGAGGCCGTGCGGCTGCTGCTGGGCAAAATGACTGCTGCGGGAATCGACCCGCGTGACTGCGAAATCAAGCTGTTCGGTGGCGGTAACATGTTTCCGGCGCAAGCGGCGCGGAGCGAGATTCATGTGGGTGCGCGCAATGTTGCGCGGGCGCACGAGTTGCTGCAGGCACACGGGCTGGAATGCGTCGCACAGCATACCGGCGGCGTTGGTCACCGCAAGATTGCTTTCGATGTGTGGAGTGGCCAGGTCTGGGTCAGGCATGTGGAGTCGGAATCGGGTGGCTGTGCCCAGCAGGAGATGGAGCAACGGATGTGCGACCGATTCGCGTAATGATTGTCGATGACTCGGCGCTCATGCGCCAGATGTTGTCAGCTGTGCTGGCCGCTGATCCGGGGATCGAGGTGTGTGGTACCGCAGCCGACCCTGTGTTTGCGCGTGGCAAGCTCGATGCGCTGCGACCGGATGTGATGGTGCTTGATGTGGAAATGCCGCGCATGGACGGCATTACCTTCCTGCGCCAGCTCATGGCCGAACGGCCGATGCCGGTGGTGATCTGCTCGACATTGACGGGAGCGGGAACGGAAACCTCGATGCAGGCGCTGGCTGCCGGCGCGGTCAGCATCGTGACCAAACCCAGGCTCGGGTTGCGGGAATTTTTGCGCGATGCATCGGAAGACCTGATTCAGACGGTCAAGGCTGCGGCCAGCGCCAATGTGCACCGGTTGCTCGCCAGCGTGGCGCCGGCTCCGGTGGCACCGAAGCTGTCCGCGGATGCGGTGCTGCCGTCGACCAGTGGGGCGATGGTGCACACCACTGACCGGATTGTGGCGATCGGCACCTCGACCGGCGGCACACTGGCGCTCGAAGCCGTGCTTACGGCATTGCCGGCGAACTGTCCGGGCATCATCATCGTGCAGCACATGCCGGAAAAATTTACCGGCGCATTTGCGCACCGGCTGGATGGTCTGTGCCGCATCAGCGTGCGCGAAGCGTCCAACGGCGAGCGTGTGCTGCCCGGCCAGGCGCTGATTGCGCCGGGCGGTCGACATATGCTGCTCAAGCGCAGCGGTGCGCAGTACCATGTCGAGGTGATCGACGGACCACTGGTCAATCGGCACCGGCCGTCGGTGGATGTGCTGTTCCGTTCGGTGGCAGGGTGCGCTGGCCGGAATGCGCTCGGCATCATCATGACCGGCATGGGAGATGACGGAGCACGCGGGCTGAAAGAAATGCGAACCGCTGGTGCCTGTACCATCGCGCAGGATGAAGCCACCTGTGTGGTATACGGCATGCCAAAGGAAGCGGTGAAGCTGGGCGCGGTCGAACGCTCGCTGTCACTGGGAGAACTGCCGGCCGCGATTCTCGCGGCCGGCAGAGTGGCGCATGGCGCTTAGTCCGGCAGCGCCGGGTAATCGGTGTAGCCGGTTTCCGGGTTGTCGAGGCCGTAACCGTACATCGAGTCGGTGCGCAGCGGATTGAGCGCCAGGCCGTGCAGCAGACGCCGTGGCAGGTCGGGGTTGGCAATGAAATCCTTGCCGAAGGCGACTGCATCCGCACAGCTGGTTTCGATTTCGTGTCTGGCACTGCCCGCATCGAACGCCTCATTGGCGATGAGCATGCCGCCGAAACGTTTTCTCAGTTCGTTGCTCAGGCGATTCTCGCCCAGCGATTCACGTGTGAAGATAAAGGCAATCCCGCGCCGGCCGAGTTGTTCGGCGACATGGCTGAACGTGGCGAGCGGGTTGGAGTCGCCCATGTCGTGCGCATCGCAGCGCGGCGAAAGATGCACGCCAACCCGGCCTGCACCCCATACTGAAATCGCGGCGTCAGTGACTTCGAGCAGCAGTCGGGCACGGTTTTCCAGACTGCCGCCCCAGATGTCTTCACGCTGGTTGGTGCTGTCCTGCAGGAACTGGTCGAGCAGATAGCCGTTGGCGCCATGGATCTCCACACCGTCAAACCCGGCTTCGCGGGCATGAATCGCTGCCTGGCGATAGGCGGTGATGATGCCGGAGATTTCCTCGGTAGCGAGCGCGCGCGGCGTCACAAATTCGCGTTGCGGACGCAGCAGGCTGACGGTACCTTTGGCGGCGATGGCACTGGGAGCAACCGGTAGGGCGCCGTCGAGAAAGTACGGATCGGAAATCCTGCCGACATGCCACAGTTGCGCAAAAATCCGGCCGCCGGCTGCATGCACTTCACGCGTGACCTGTTGCCAGCCAGCCACCTGTGCTTCGTTCCACAGGCCCGGGGTATCAGGGTAGCCCACGCCCATCGGGCTGACAGACGTGGCTTCGCTGATGATCAGGCCGGCCGAAGCCCGCTGGCGGTAATAGCGTGCCATCAGGGCGGTGGGTACTCTGCCGGCGCCTGCGCGGCAACGGGTGAGCGGGGCCATGATGATCCGGTTGGGCAAGGAGAGGTCGCCCATTTGAATGGGATCGAATAATGTCGGCATGCAATATCCTCGAACGTCATGTTGTGAAAAACAGCCGCGCTCGTTCCCGGATAAACAGGCGCACGGTTCAGCCCTGTGTAACTTGCGTATACCGGAATGAACGGCTGAAGCAGATATTACCCGATTTTGCTGTCAATACCATGATGTGGTTGTATTGCTGCGGGGCGCGGCTGGCCGCAGGGCAGCCTGCAGCGACCCTGCTGCGTCGTCAGGTCAGAATTCTGGCAGTGTGGGGTTGCGCTCGGCAGCGATGGCAATGCCCTCGATCTCGATGAGCCACTCAGGCCGGCAGACCGGGCCTTGCACGATGACAATGGGCAGATTGGGAAGCCGCTCCGTCAGCCGGGCGCGTACCGCCTGGTGGTCGGAAGGGTCGCGCAGGTAGACCAGCAGGTACATCATGTCGTCGAGCGTTGATCCGCCGGAGCGCAGCAGCGCATCGACGTTCTCCAGCGCCACATCCAGCTGCTGCAGCACATCGCCGGGGTGGACCACTTCGCCGGCGGTATCGATGCTGGCCGTACCGGAAATGAAGTGGTGCGAGCGGTCGCGCCAGGCGATGCGGGTACCGCGTTCGAAGGTGACGTTGTAATCTCCGGCCGAGCACAGCCGGTCGAAGTCGTTGAGCCAGGACATCTGCTCCGGTTGCAGGCCGACGATGGAATAGGCATCCATCATGATCAGGTCGGCACGGTGGCTGCAGGCACCTTCGATACCGGTGCTGGCGATGTAATGCGTGTCGCGGGTGAGACCATGCTGGTTGAACAGGCGGATGCGGCTTTCCACCATGTCCTTGTAGTACACGTCTACATCCTTGAGGTAGATCCAGGTGCGCACACAGTGGTCGAGCAGGGTGCCATCCAGACGTGCCAGCGCATCGGTCAGCTGGTCAAAGACCAGCGTGGTCTGCTGGTCGGCCGGGGTCGGCGGCACGCTGTCGGAACCGGCGCACAGCTGCGTGCTCCACAGGTGTTGCAGGCCATGGCGGTGAAACACGATCTGACCGTCATTCTGGCGCTGGCGGGGATGTTGTTCGGCGTCTTCCACGTGGTGGGCGAGCAGCGCGATCTTGGCGCCGGACATCGGTGCCTGCTGTACCAGCGAAACCGCCACCGGATACTGTTCGTTGTGGTCGCCCAGCCGGCTGGCACTTACTGCGGCGGCCTGGTTGAGGATGTCGCTCAGATGGACGCGGCGGAACATTGCACTGGCTTCAGACAGACCGAGCGCATGGACCACAGCGGCATAGCGCTGTTCGACGAATTCGAGCTGAGCAGCAAATGGCAGGCCGGCAGGTGCCTCGACCGTGATGTAATGTTCCGAGTTGGCGTGCGTACCGGCGAAGCTGCGGATGCGCACGTTGTTCGGGTCGGTACCGGGTTTGCGTGAAGTCAACAAGGTATTGGAATCGAGCATGGCATTCATTTCGACAGCGTGATCGGTTGGTCAGGAAATGACAGCTGGTTGCGGTCGCGCCAGCTTGGCTTGACGTAATTGATCTCCATCAGGCGGCGTACGCCGCGAATCGGACGTTTTTCAAAACCGTGCCAGGTATTGTCGCCCGGAACGAAGATGACCGCCGAATTGAATTCGGCTGAACTGCGTCCCACCCAACGCCGCTGGTTGTCATAGATGTCCGTACCCCATTCGCTGGCTTCCGGCCCGGTACACAGGTAGAGCACCAGGGAGAACATTTTTTCCGGCACATCATGATGGGGTTCGAGCCAGGCACCGTTGGTGTCCTGGATGTATTCCATGCGCAGATAGCTGCCTTCCACGTCGATATTGCAGGTTTCGCCGAACAGACGGGCAATTTCCGGCGCTTGCATGGCCTGGGCGAACACCTCGCAGGTGGGAAACATCGCGCGCAGTTCGGGCGTGAAGAAACTGCGCTTGCTGTTGTTGTCGTTGAGGTCGCGCACTCCTCCGCACTCATCGATGAGTGGCGGCGCAATGGGCAGGATCAGTACGGCGGTCGCCAGGCTCTCCGGGATCATGTCGGAAAGCAGCCAGTGGCGATACGGGAAGTCGTCTGTTGTCGCTGCACGCAGCGCGTTGCCAAAATGCTCGACCACGGCGGAAACTTCGGGAACTCTCGGAAAACTCATTTCATCCTCGGCATGTTGATCGACGGCATGTCACGAAGCGTTCAACGCGGCGCCCACTCGATGACCTTGCGCAGTACCGGTACCGATTTGGCGAACGCACTCACGCGGTGGCGGACGTATTCTTTCTGCACGTACAGGTCGGAATCGACGTAGCACAGTTGCAGACTCATGCGCTGGCCCTTCTGCGGCAGGAAGCCGTGCCAGGAATGGTCGCAGACGCGGAACATCATCATGCGACCGAATTCGGGCGCAAATTCGAATGCGAAATCCTCGCGGTCGGAACTGCGCATGATGCGCAGACGGCCTTTTTCGTAGGGCCATTCGCGGGTGAAACCGAGCAGCACGGTAATGATCTTGTGCCTGGAGTCGGTATGCGCATAGCCCTCGTTGTAGTGACCGGTGGTATTGCCCATCATGACGATGACGGGGGGGCGGTTGCTCAGGTCGGTGTCGAATTTTTCTTCGACGATGCTGCGAAAACGCACGCTGAGCAGGTCATCGATGGCTTCGCCGAAGCGGGGGCCGTAGCGCAGGTCGGGCAACCCGTAGCTGCCGCGATCCGGAATCTGCGGCGCATCGGCCAGAACCGCGTTTTTGTGCGATGCGTCGATGGCGTTTTCCACATAGGAATAATCGTATGGGTCGCGCCGCAGCACGGCGTTGCGGATGCTGGTTTCGTCGAGCAGTTTGAATGGGCCGTTGTCCATGCGCAATGCGGTATTGTTCTGCATCTTAACTCCTTGAAAACAGGCAGATCTTCTGTTGACCGGTCAAGAGGTGGCGCGCGTTGAACCGGAATGGAGCAAGGTTACCCAAATTTCGCATGCATGTCATCAAAGGTGATAAAAAGATCGAGTTAATAGTTTACCTTGTTGCCTGAAACCAACAACAGGTTGTCTCGTATTGCAGACGCATGTGGCATGGCTTCGACGCACACAAACCCTTACCGGAACCGTTGCGGCCGGGCCAAGCCTGTGTGGAAATCATCAGCGTATTGTCAACATATTGTGGTTCACTTGATGTATGGACGCTTGTCTGACCGGGGAGGGTATGTTAGTTTTACAGGATCAAAATATCTTCAACTCATTTTCACGCACCGGCGTCCGGCAATGCTGCATGGGTGACCAGGACCTGACCAGTGCGATACGCAGAAAGCCTGGACAATGTTGCAGAAAAAAATGGAACTGGTGTGCCCGGCGGGTAGCCTGGTAGCGCTCAAGGCGGCGGTCGACCACGGGGCCGATTGTGTCTATATCGGTTTTCGCGATGGGACGAATGCGCGTAATTTCGGCGGTCTGAATTTCGATCTGGCCAGCGCGCGCGAGGGTGTGCGTTATGCGCGTTCCGCCGGTGCAAGGGTGCTGCTGGCGCTCAATACCTATCCGCGCGATGGCGGCTGGCAGACTGCCTGCAATGCCGTCGATGCTGCTGCAGACCTGGGCGTGAGCGCCATCATTCTCGCCGATGTCGGGCTGCTGGAATACGCCGCCACCCGTCACGAAACGATGCGCAGACACCTGTCGGTGCAGGGATCGGCAACCAATTACGAGGCCATCCGTTTCTATCACGAGCAATATGGCATCAGTCGCGCCGTGCTGCCCAGGGTGCTGTCGCTGGAACAGGTGGCGCACCTGCGGGCGAATGTACCGGTCGAAATCGAAGTGTTCGGCTTTGGCAGCCTGTGCGTCATGGTGGAAGGCCGCTGCGCGCTGTCGTCCTATGTGACTGGCGAATCACCCAACACCGCCGGGGTATGTTCGCCGGCCAGGGCGGTGCGCTGGGAGAAAACCCCGCTGGGCATGGAATCGCGCCTCAACGGCGTGCTTATCGATCGCTACGCCGATGACGAGAACGCCGGTTACCCGACGTTGTGCAAGGGGCGTTTCAAGGTGGACGACGAAACGTACTACGCCATCGAAGAGCCGACCAGCCTCAATACGCTGGAGCTGTTGCCCGAACTGGCACGCATTGGCGTATCCGCCATCAAGATCGAAGGCCGGCAGCGCAGCCCGGCGTATGTGGCGCAGGTTACCCGGGTGTGGCGCAATGCGATCGACACCTGCTACCGCGCACCGCAGCAGTTCGTCGTTCAGGGCGCCTGGATGGCGGAACTGAACAAGGTGGCCGAGGGCCAGCAGCACACCCTGGGCGCATATCACAGACCCTGGAAATGACACAATGAAACTGGCACTGGGACCCGTACTGTATTATTGGCCGCGCGAGCAGTTGCAGCAGTTTTACGCGGCAATGGCGCAAGCGCCGCTGGATATTGTCTATCTGGGCGAAACCGTATGTTCGCGCCGCCACAGTTTCCGCCTGCCCGACTGGCTGGAAACCGCTGCCCGGTTGCGCGATGCGGGCAAGGAAGTCGTACTGTCGACGCAGGTGCTGATCGAATCCGAATCCGACCTCAAGACGCTACGCAACATTGCCGGCAATGGCGAATTCATGGTCGAAGCCAACGAGATGGGTGCAGTGCGCCTGATGAGCGGCACGGAAGGGTTCGTCGCCGGAACCCACCTCAATGTCTACAACAGCCAGACGCTGAAACAGCTGGCGGCACTGGGTGCGCGGCGCTGGGTAGCGCCGGTCGAGGCCTCGATGGACATGCTGCAGACGATCTGTGCCGCGCAGCCGCAAGGGATGCAGACGGAGGTGTTTGTCTGGGGACGCATGCCGCTGGCGTATTCGGCACGCTGCTTTACCGCGCGTGCACACAATCTGCCCAAGGATGACTGCCAGTTCCGCTGTATGGATTATCCGGACGGACTGGACATGAGCACGCGCGACGACCAAGCCTTTCTCGTGCTCAATGGCATCCAGACACAGTCTTCGCGTGTATGCAATCTGATCTCCGAGCTCGATGCCATGCGCAGCCTGGGGGTGGATGTGCTGCGCATCAGCCCGCAGAGCCGGAACACGGGCGAGATCGTTGCCGTGATCCGTGAGGCGGTCGAGGGGGGCATCACCCCGGTTGCTGCGGCAGCCCGGCTGGATCGTCTGGGCGAGATGGAAAGCTGCAACGGCTACTGGCACGACCGCCCGGGCATGGACCAGACACAGCGGGCAGGTCTCCCGTGAACGTAACCGAAAGACCCGTAGTGACCGGATGTGTGGCGCTGTGTGATAGCGGGCTGCAGTCCGGAGCCATCAATTTTGCGCGCGATCGTCATGATTGGGCGCGTCATGCGTGCGGTGAACTCGGCGATCAGTTGCGCTTCCATCGCAGTCTGCCGACTGCAGCCATCGGCCGATACCAGGTGATTGACCGTGAACTGCGTATTGAGCATTGCGAGCAGGCCGGCATCGCCATGGTGCGGCGCTGTAGCGGCGGCGGGGCGCTGTACCTCGATCCTGACCAGCTGTGCTGGTCGTTGCTGCTGCACCAGCCACCGGGCTGGGAGTCGGTGGGTCAAGCCCAGCTGCTGGCGCTGTTTGCCAGTGCACTCGCCGCCGGGTTGCAGCATCTGGGTGCGGATGCGCATTACAAATATCCGAATGATGTGGAAATTGGCGGGCGCAAGCTCGCTTCATTGTTCATTGGGCGTAATGGAAGTTCGCTGCTGGTGCAGGGGGTGATCCTCCTCGATGCCAATATCCGTACCATGCTTGAGGTATTACGCGCACCGACGGAAAAACTGTCCCGCGACGGACTGTCGGCTGCGCGCGAGCGGCTGATCACCCTGCGCCAATGTCTCGGTGAGGACATCGATGTCCAGCGGGTGCGTTCGGTTGTGGTGCAAGGGCTGGCGACGTTGCTCGGACGGAATTTTGGCGGCATGACTGCCGATGCCGGCGAGCGGCGTCTGCCGCCGCAGTGGCAGTCGGTCGAAACGGAAGAATTGTGGCGGCTCGACTGGCGCACCATCCAGACAGGTGGCATGGAATCGCTGTGGAAAACCGCTGGTGGTACATTGCGCGTTCGTGCTCGCGAGAATGCGGCCGGCCAGCTGGACGGAGTCGAACTGGCTGGCGATATCCATATCGAGCCTGCCGGCTGGCTGCCGGGGCTGCAGGATGCGCTGCAGGCGACGACGCCTGACGCAGCGCCGGCGGTGGCGCTTGCCTATGCCCGGCGCCATGTTGCCGACATGCCCGGGTTCGGCGCTGAAGACATCGCGCGACTGCTGGCAATTCTGGCAGATAAACGCCGGTTGCAACGGGAAATCGGGCTGGACAACGCGCAAACGAACGCGCTGATGCTGTATACCCCCCGGGGACAGGCGCCGGGCGAGATTCTCGGCCACGCGACGGTGATGCTGGTGCCCTATTGCGCAAAACCGGCGTGGTGCAAGTGGCGTATGCGCGACGGGTGCCCGGAATGCGGCCTGTGCGAAGTCGGCGAGGCTTACCGGCTGGCGCGCGAGCGTGGTATGCAGGTCACCACCATCATGAATTACGAACATCTGGAACGGACGCTG
Organism: Pseudomonadota bacterium; assembly: GCA_021782795.1. GTDB lineage: Bacteria > Pseudomonadota > Gammaproteobacteria > Burkholderiales > Sulfuriferulaceae > Sulfuriferula. The sequence goes on from JAJXUP010000001.1 coordinate 43,909, forward strand.
GGTGACATGAAAGCACGCGGTGTGCCGGCCTACATCGGCATGTGCTGCAGCAGCTTTTTCATCAAGCGTCACCGGGCCTTTCAGCAGGCAGGGTTGCCGGCCATGCTGATGGACATCAGCGGCTCGAACTGTTACGAGCTCAAGCAGGAAGAGCTGGCGTATGCCGGCAAATTCGAGGCGCAGGCTACGCTCGACGTGGACGCCCTGCGCAAGGTGATCCGACTGGTACCGGTCGCCAGCCCAGTTACATGTGAGTCGTCAGGAGTCGAATGATGTCTGTTTCTTCGCGTTTGCAATCCCGAGTTCCGTTTGC
>JAJXUP010000002.1 GCA_021782795.1 Pseudomonadota bacterium
GTGTGCGAGCAGCCAGTCGAGCCTGGCGCCCGGCTGCGCGGGCAATGGCTGAAAATACGGCAGCACGGGCGTGATCGGGTGCAATGCCGAGTCGGTCAGGACGGCGGTGCCGGAGGTGGCGTCGAGCGCAATGGCGTGCAGCGTCGCTCCCAGTTCTGGCGGAATGGCCGCCAGCAGCGCGTCGAGCGCCTGCTGCCAGCATTGCGGATCCATGGCCTGCCGGCTGTTCCATTCGATGCGCCATTGCCAGCGCGGTTCGCCGTCGGCGCCGCAAATGCAGGCGCGTGCGCCGGAGGTGCCGAAATCCAGTCCCAGAGCGTGCATGTAAAGAATTCGGGTACAATCGAAGTTTGCCAGTGTACCCTGATTCCGCTCGCGTGCGCCTGATTGCCATCAAACTTGCCGGGTTCAAATCGTTCGTCGACCCGGTGCATATTCCGGTTGCCAGCCAGATGGTCGGCGTGGTCGGACCCAACGGTTGCGGCAAGTCCAATGTGATCGATGCCGTACGTTGGGTGCTGGGCGAATCGCAGGCCAGGCATCTGCGCGGTGCCAGCATGGCGGATGTGATCTTCAACGGATCCGGTGCGCGCAAACCGGTGTCGCGTGCTTCGGTGGAGCTGTTGTTCGATAACACCGATGGCAGCGCGCCGGGAGCGTGGTCGCAATATGCCGAACTGTCGGTCAGGCGCGTGCTGACCCGCAACGGCGATTCCACATACTACATCAACCAGACGCAGGTGCGCCGGCGTGACCTGCTGGACGTATTCCTCGGTACCGGACTCAATGCGCGCGCCCCTTATGCGATTATCGAACAGGGGATGATTGCGCGCATCATCGAAGCGCGTCCGGAAGAACTGCGCGGCTTCATCGAGGAGGCAGCCGGCATTTCGCGCTACAAGGAACGCCGGCGCGAGACGGAGAGCCGGCTCGAGGCCACGCGTGAAAACCTGCTGCGTGTGGAAGATGTGCGCCGCGGGCTGGCGGAGCAGATGGAGCGTCTGACGGCTCAGGCCGAAACCGCCGGGCAATGGCGTGCGTTGCAGGCAGAGCTGCTGTTGGCGCGGCAGACGTTGTGGTTGCTCAAGTTGCGCGATGCAACGGAAAAAAGCCGTCAGGCCGGTGCGCGCGCGCAGGCACTGGAGCAGGAGAAACAGGCGGGCGAGCAGGCATTGGCGCTGTTGCATGCCGGACTGGCCAGTCTGCGCAATCAGCAGGACGTGGCGAGCGCCACACTCAACCAGAAACAGGGTGCACTGTATGCGGTGATGGCGGAAGTGTCACGCCTGGAACAGGTGGTGCGCCATGTGGCCGAGACCCGGCAGCGCATTCGGCAGCAGATCGGGCAGGGGGAAGCGGCCCAGGCCCAGCGCGATGCCCTTGGCGAATCGGTTGCGCGCGAGATCGTGCAATGGCAAGAGCGTGCAGCACATACCCAGGAGCAGAAGCTGGCCTGCGAGCAGGAACGCGACCGACAGCGCGCACAGTGGCCGGCGCATGAAACGGCCGAACGCGAGGCGCGCGGCCAGGTGGCCGCCGCGCAGCACGAGCTGGCGCAGAACAGTCAGGCGGAGCAGGTGACGCGTACCCATCTGCAGCATGAAACACGGGCACAGGCCGAGCGCGAGCAGCGACTGCAACGGTTGCATCAGGAAGAGCAAGGGCTGGCGCCGGTCGATGCTGCTGTGTTGCAGCAGATCGAAACACGTCAGGCCGAACTGGCCTGCCAGTTCGAAGCTGCCGAGCGCAATGTGCGGCAAATGCGCGATCAGACGGGTGAACTGGAGCAGCAGATCAAGCCGCTGCGGGAGTCGCTCGAACGCTTGCGGCGCGAGTTGCACCGTACCGAAGGCGAACTGGCCGGATTGACTGCGGCCCAGCGCGATGCGCGCGCCAGTGAGGCGATCGATGGCTGGCTGGCCCGGCATGCGCTGGCTGATGTGCAACGGCTGTGGCAATGTCTGCGTGTCGAGCCTGGTTGGGAACTGGCGGTGCAGGTGGCGCTGGGTTCGCGCTTGCAGGCGCTGGCGCTGGATGCACCTGCCGACGCGCAGCTGCTTGCCGATGCCCCGGGCGGAGCTGTCTGGTTCGATGCCAGTGCGGGTGCACGGCTTGCGCCGGCCGAAGCGGGTACGCTGGCGCAGTATGTTCAGGTCCAGGCTGCAGGGGATGCCGCCGTGCGCGACTGGCTGGCCGGCTGGTGGGTGGCGTCCAGCGTTGACGAGGCATTGGCGTTGCGTGACCAGTTGCCGTCCGGAGTGCGCTGCGTCACTCGCGATGGTCATGTGCTGGCACGCTACGCAGCGCAGCGGGCAGGCTCGTCGGATGCGGGACAGGGTGTTCTCGAACGCCAGCGCGTCATCGATGCCCTGCGGGCAACCATGGAGGTGCGCGAAGGCGAACAGGGCGAACAGGAGCAACAGATCGCCCGGCTTGACGCTACGCTTGCCGGATTGCGCCAGCAGCTGGAACAGGAACGCAGCCGGGCGGGCCGCCTGCAACAGGAACGTCACCAGGCGCAGCTGGAGGTCGAGCGCACGCGCCAGCAGCATGAACGTCTCGCTGCCCGGCGCGAACAGATCGCAGCGACACGCGAAGAACTGGCAACGGCGCTTCAGGCCGGCACAGCCGAGCGCGAGCGGCTCGAAGCGCGACTTGCGCAGCAACAGGCGGCCGGCGAGCAATGCCGCGCAAGACTCGAGCAGGCGCGGACTGAACGCCAGCGACTGGAAACGGTGCTCGCCGCACAGCGACAGGCATTGCAGCAGAGCGAAAAACAGGCGCAGGAGTGGGATTTTTCCGCGCGTCTGGAGCGGGAAAAACTGGCCGAGTTGCAGCGAAAGCAGGCCGATCTGCTTGAACAGTCTGAAAAATTCATACTGCATAACAATGTGCTGAGCGATGAACTGAAGGCGCTGGATGAAAATACGCCGGCGGCAGAACTCGATGCCGCACTGGGAGAACGGGCCGTGGCCGAGCAGACGCTGGCCGAGGCGAGGAATGCACTGGAGGCACTACGTGAGCAGTTGCGGTTGCTGGAGGAGGAGCGCATGCACCAGGAACAGCAGCTGTCACCGTTGCAGGCCCAGCTCGAAACCGCGCGCCTGCGCCAGCAAGAGAACACGTTGCTCGAAGCGCAATGCCGTGAAGAACTGCAGCAGCTCGATGCCGATGAGCAGGCGCTGGCCCCGCGTCTTGCGCAGGCGCGTGCGCCCGCACTTCAAGGCGAGATCGAGCAGTTGCGTCAACGCATCGATGGGTTGGGTGCCGTCAATCTGCTGGCGCTTGACGAACTGGAACAGGCGCGACAGCGCGATACCTATCTGCAGGCTCAGTGCGATGACCTGCTGACCGCAGTGGCTACTCTGGAACAGGCCATGGCAGTGATGGATCAGGAAACGCGTGAACTGTTCCGCGCCACTTTTGACACGGTCAATGCTTCCATGGCGGAACTGTTTTCCACACTGTTCGGCGGCGGGCAGGCACATCTGGGCATGACCGAGGGTGGCTGGCTTGAAGCCGGGGTGCAGGTGATGGCGCAACCGCCGGGCAAGAAGAACAGTTCGATCCACCTGCTGTCAGGGGGCGAGAAAACCCTGACTGCACTGTCGCTGGTTTTTGCGCTGTTCCGCCTCAATCCGGCGCCATTCTGTTTGCTGGACGAAGTCGATGCGCCGCTCGACGACACCAATACCGAACGGTATGCGCGACTGGTGCGGCAAATGTCCGACAGCGTGCAGTTCCTCTTCATCACCCACAACCGCATCACCATGGAAGCGGCCACGCAGCTGATCGGCGTTACCATGCAGGAACCGGGTGTGTCGCGCATCGTCTCGGTCGACCTGGAACAGGCCGAGCGTATGGTACAGCAGTCCGGAGCGGTGACGGCTTGATATGTCCCGATCCGGCAATGCGTCCATCACGTATTGCACCGCTGGAAAAGGTACCCGCTTTCTGTTGCGTCACACGCAATCTCCCTGGCTTGATTCCGGGCCTGAGTGCCTGAATATCCGGCATCTGCCACGTTCGGTCGGGTCACAGTCTGCGTGGATTTTCCCGGGTAACTAAAATTACCAACAGGTCTTAATTTCATGTTTACTATTAATCTAATATTCGTTAGAATGTTTTAATTAGGTAGCCGATATGACTGACAGTATCACGCGCCCAATGATGCAAGGCATATGCGTCGATGGTGGGCGACCAGAAAATAACCTGCAATGGAGACAAGCCATGAAAACGTTGCTCATTTTCAACCATGCACCATATGATTCAACCGATGTGAGCTGGAACGGCTTGCGCCTGGCCGATAAACTGCTCGATGCAGGGTGTGATGTGCGGATATTCCTGATGAATGAGGCTGTCGACATGGCCCGGGATGCCTGCGTGCCGCCGCAAGGCTACGATCAGGATCTGACCCGCATGCTCAAGGCGCTGATCGTCCGTCATGCCACGGTCAAGGTGTGCGGCACCTGCATGGCGCGTTGCGGGATTTACAAGAACCAGCCGTATTTTGATGGTGCTGAAACATCGACGATGCAGGCACTGTCGGATTGGGTCGTTGACAGTGACAGGATCCTTTCATTCTGATGAGCGGGTGTATCGGTGCAGCCACTTTTCCGCCTCGACCGCAGCTGCACAAGTCATCGCGACAGCGATGATCCATGACCATTCCCGTGCGCCGATGGGCGCCGTTTGAAATACCTCGTTGAAGACGGGCACATAGGTGAATACCATTTGCAGAGCGAGCATCGCACATACGCCGACCCACACCCATGGGTTTGAAAACGCGCTGATCGGCGCTCCTAGAGTAGCCAGAACACCAGCGCTGAGGTCAGTGTGGCTGGCAGTGCGGCCATCAGCAATCCGACCGGACTGACTGAATTTTCTTTGAAATGCCGGCGCAAGATGGCCAGACCTGCGGGATTGGGTGCGTTGGCAATCACGGTCAGCCCGCCGCCGGTAACGGCCCCGGCCACCAGAGCGTATTTGAAACCGTCTGACAGTCCCTCTACCAGCGAGCCGAGATAGGTCAGCGCTGCGTTGTCGGTAAATGCTGTCAGGAAGGCAGCGCCGAGGAACACCTGGTCGCTGCGCATACCCATCAGCACGGGTTGCAGCCACCATTGCTGCTGTCCGCCCAATATTACCAACCCGGCCAGAAAAAAAGCGACCAGCAGTCCTTCGCGCAGAATCAGCCGTTCCTGATGGCTCCGGTACGCTTGCGCCACCCCAAGGAAGAACAGGAACAGCCCCATGAACATGGCCGGGTGGTGGGCAAACATCACGATACCAGCGAGAATCGCCAGATGTACCAGCGTCAGGATGAACGGGACGGGCTTGCCACTGTCTGCTGCAGTCGTTGGCAGGTGTGCCAGTTCTTTGCGGAACAGTAGCGTCGCACCCAAGGCATTAATGACAACCGCGATGACTGCTTTCCAGCCGAAGGTCGTCATCATGAAGTTGAAGCCCCAGTGCCACTTCATAGCCACCATCAACACCGGCGGCGCGGCAAACGGTGTCAGGATACCGCCGATGGACACATTGACGAACAGTACGCCCAGCGTCGCGTATTTCAGGCGCACGGAAATGCCCTTGCCGAAAAAGTGGTCGGCAAGGATCAGGGCTGCCAGCGTCATCGCCGCAGGTTCGGTGATGAAAGATCCCAGCAGGGGAGTCAGCATCAGTACGGTGAAATAGAAGCCCATGCCGCCTGGCAGGGGGATGAGGCGCGCCACCAATCGTACGCCAGCCATTACCGTGTGCAGGATCGGGCGAGTGCCGGCGACCACCATGATGGCAAACACGAACATCGGTTCGGTGAAATTGCGCGAGTCAATGTATCGCGTAGCCACGTCGACGCCACCGGTGGTAAACATGACCGCGGCTAGCACCATGGCCCAGAAGCCAAACACCACTTCCACTTCGCCCAGCAAATGCCAAACGCCGGCATGTGTTGGCCGGGTGTGCGCCAGATGCTCGAAAAAGCGGGTGGTGAAAGTGTGTACGATGGCGACCGCAAACAGCACGGCGCTGATCACTTCGATGCCGGTCGGTGTCACAGCTTTTCCCGTGTTATGACAGATTGGCTCAAATCCCGTCGTTTTGCCACATGCAGCAGTGGGATCATGTCAGGACAGCAACCAATATAAATCAGATTGCTGGCGCCAGAGTAATAAATTCGCCCATGAAGCAAGGGGATGCTGACAGTAGTTACACGATCAGTGTGCCGATTGCGTTGAATCAGCGGTTTCGGCATGCGGCGGGAATGGCACTCGAAGCAGTGATCGCAGCATGTAGATCGTGATCAACCCGGGAGATGGTACGATCAAACTCCGTTTCGATAGAAGAAAAGTCGCCAGCCTTGAAATGGTCAGCCAATCGTAGTCCCGGCTACGACTTGCGCCATTCGGTTCGCGATCATCACGATTTCACCTACAACGCGATTCGTGGAGAATTCATCGCCATGTCATTAAGCAGTCGTTCATGAAGGGACGGAATCCCAGAGAATTGTAAATGAACCGCTTGCGCTGTAATGTTGCGATGTGCGGAAATGGAAAAACGCCGGAGATCAACCCCTTACAGCTGCGACATTTGCAACGTCGTCCGTGCAGCCATGGATGATTTCATCCTGTTTCTCGGCCTTTTCCATCAGGGTCATGTTGGCTTCCCTGCGCTTTATGCAGTCCTCGATCTGGTGCGTATAGGCATCGGACTGGGCTTTGTCCAGCCCACGCTCAACATCCGGATCCTGATTGGGGTTGAGTTTCGACGGCATCCTGCATTGACCATCGAGATTCTTGTAACCAGTGTCGCAGGCACAATGAGTCGTCTTGACATTGCCGGTCACTTCAACCCGTGAAACATGGGCATGGTCAGGGCATGCGTCCTGACCCGATGCGCTCTGGGATACAGCCAGAAAAAGCATGGCGGAGAGGGCGCTGTAAGCCAGGTTGCGCAATAGGCATGCAGGGTGGATGAAAGAGGAATGGTTCATCATGGATCCAGTACTGTTTTGTTGACCAGTTGCTGCGCCTGGGGCTGCAAAGCGGAAATCTGGTTCGTTACATTGCTCTGCTGATTCGTCGCAGAGATCAATTCCTGCTGATGGGCCGAGGGATCAGGCGTCTGCTTGATGGCCTCGATCTGGTTTTCCAGGGCATCACGCCTGGCAAGCAAGGCATCGGCTTTTTTAATGAGGGACTTGCCTTGTTGGCTCCCCTGGAGCTTTGACCAGTCCGATGAGGACATGCCGGGGAAAACGGCAGCACGAATGGTTTCTACAGGATGTGCCGGAGGTGTTGCCAGATTCGTGGCTGGCATTTTTACTGTGGCATCGGTTGGGGTCACTCCGCCGTCGAACAGGCGTCCTGTGGACTCTGAGCCGCCGTTGGTCAGCTGGCCCAAGGCAGAACTGGCAGGAAGCGCCCCCCGGTCCGGAGCCGTCGGGAGGGCCTGGGCTGCAGCAGTTCTGGCTCCCGGATTGGTCTGAACAACGACTTGGCCTCCCATTTGTGGGTCGTCATCCAAAGATTTCATTTCTCCCTGAAGATCTGAGACCGCCTGCTGGTGTTGCTGGGCCTCGTTCTGATTCATGGCAGCGCGCTCAGCCGCGACGCGATTCGCAATCTGTTGCTGTTCATTTGCAATCTCTTGTCTGCGCTGTGCTGCAGCGACTCCAGCCTGAAAGACGCCGAGCACAGCGTTGCCCAAGGCTCTGCCGATTGCGGCACCTGCCTGGGCGGCAGGCACCGACCCGGCGGATGCGGCGGTTGATTTTGGATAGCATCGCGGCGGATTGGGGACAGGCGTTCCACCCGTCGATGCGCACCATTGGGCAAATTCTTCCCAGTTATTGAATCCATCAGCCCATGCACTGCCCGACAAGATGCCTAGCAAGACTAGCGAGAGCATAAAAAATCCGGTTCTTGCCATCGAATTCCCCCTGTGCTACAGGCGCGTGTCTTGTGGTGTACGCCTCAGTACCCCATTTTTACTGTCCATTCAGCAATCTTGCTCTGCGCGAAAGCGGCATCCGGAGCATCAGGCACCATGTCAAGGTAACTATTCATGTCGGTGATTGCAAGATCGTAGCTGCCCGTGGCGCCAAGCAGCATGGCAGTGTTGAACACACCTTTTGGCCAGCAAGGATAAGTTCTGAAAACTTGCGAATACTGGTATCCGGCCGCATCCAGATCACCGTGCTGATAAGCCTGCTGTGCAAGCAGCGCATGCGAGCGTTCTTCGTCGTTCATCGGCGGCATGGTCTTCCAGTTGGCGCACTGGATCCGGTGCGCCTGCCTCTGGGAATCAAGGTACAACTGGAAGTAACTCCGCATGTCCAGTGCCAGGACTTTCAGGGCCCAGGCGATCTGTTGCGCATCGGATTGCGACCAGCCCGACCAGAGCCAATAGTAGTGATCCATGTGGACGTTGTCAGTCCAGGCGATCTTCCATGCAGGAAGCATTACTGCGCTTCCTGGTACATAGGAAGTCGTGATGGTGCTGGGAATGACCGAGTCCAGATATGTGGTGTATTTCTGGCCGTCCTGGGGGTTTGTCAGATCGATCGAGTCGGTGGGACCATGATCATTCTGGAAAACGGGGGTGCTACTCGAATAGCGCTGCAATTCTTCTTGCAGGATGCTTCGTGCTTTCAGCACGTCCGGCGAAGGAGAGTAGGTTGGGGCTGCCAAGCCTTGGGAAGCAAAAAAAATGGTTACGACAACCGTGCTCAAAAGTGTCAATACGCGTGTGAGCCGCATTTTTTCACCTGATCGGTTAATGGCGCCCCAGAGGCGCCAGAGTGTTGTGCGCAATCTTTGAAGCAGCCATTCTTTAACAAATGTATTATTTGTTGTCAAGACTGACGATGAAGGAATGCTACACAATCCCTGTTTTTTTTGCAATCTGTGTGTTGAGGTCTGTAGAGAACAAATCAGCTGTCCGGGCTTGCGCCTGACTCAGGATGAAGCAGCGCGGCTGCTTGTGGTATGCGAGCGATTTCCATTGGGAGTCCTTGAGCATGCGCCGATCCATTGGTTACGGCAATTCTCATGCCATTACTGTGAACACGCTCTGGCGCCAGAGTCATAAATTCGCCCATGAAGCAAGAGGATGCTGATAGTAGTTACACGATCAGTGTGCCGATTGCGTTGAATCAGCGGTTTCGGCATGCGGCGGGAATGGCGATTGCAGGGTGTTCGGGCGTGGATTCCTCCAGCGATGCCGAGTGGGAATGGCATTGCCTTTCGCGCCCTGGGTGATGCCGTGAGTTCATTGTGAAGCATGCAACGGATGAGACCGGCCCTGCTTCTGCAAGACCGGTCAGGTGAAGGATTACTGCTTGCTGTGATCGGTGGCCATCAGCATGTACATTCCCGGTACCACGAACAGGGTGAACAGGGTACCGATCGACAGCCCGCTGGCAATGACCAGTCCGAGATTGAAGCGGCTGACCGCACCGGCGCCGTGTGCGATGATGAGCGGCACCACGCCGAGCACCATGGCTGCGGTGGTCATCAGGATCGGCCGCAGACGTAATCCGGCTGCTTTTTCGATGGCATCACGTTTGGACAGCCCTGCACGCTGCTGATTGTTGGCGAACTCGACGATCAGGATGCCATGCTTGGAAATCAGACCAATCAGGGTTACCAGACCGACCTCGGTGTAAATGTTGAGCGAGGCTCCACCGATGCCGAGATTGATGAAAATCAGTGCACCGGCAATCGACATCGGTACCGAAACCAGGATGATGACCGGGTCACGGAAGCTTTCGAACTGCGCCGCCAGGGCGAGGAAGATGATGATGATCGCGAAGAAGAAGGTGAGCAGCAAGCCACCCGATTCCTGGATGTACTGGCGCGACGGTCCGGAGTAGTCAAACCCGTAGTTGGGTGGCAGGGTGCGCTGCGCCAGATCTTTCAGGTAGGCCAGCGCCTGTCCCTGGGATACGGTCGGGTAGTTCACCCCCTGGATCGTTGCCATGTTCTGTTGCTGGAAGTGGTTGATCGTCTCCGGCTCGGTCGAAGTTTGCAGGTGCGCCACATTGGACAGCGCCACCATGTCGCCGCTGGCGCTGCGCAGGTAATAGTTCTTGAGCTGGTCGGCATTGAGGCGGAAGCGTTGCTGCACCTGCGGGATGACCTTGTAGGAACGGCCGGCCATGTCAAAGTAGTTGACATAGTTGCCGCCCAGCAGGGTTGACAGCGAATTGCCAATGTCGGCCATCGACAGGCCGAGCGCAGCGGCCTTGTCGCGGTCGATCACCACAGTGGTCTGTGGCAGATCAATGCGCAGATCGGACTGCAGGAAGATGAAATTGCCCGACTTCATGGCTTCCTGAAGGAATTTTTGCGACACGTCATACAGTTTTGCGAACGGCTCGGTAGTGGTCAGCACGAACTGAACCGGGAAACCGCGCGCACCGGGCAGGGGAGGCGGCTGGAATACGGCGTTCTGCGAGCCGGCGATGCTGTTGAGCTCCTGTTGCACGATCGGTTGCAGCACATTGGCATTGGTGGTGCGCTGGTCCCATGGTTTGAGCACCATGCCGCTGATGATCTGCGTTGGCATGTCGAGCTGGAAAATGTGTTCGGTCTCGCTGTGGCGGTTGAACACATCGCGAATGGCTGCGGTCTGCGTTTCGCGTTGCATCAGGCCGGCGTCGGGGGCGCTGAAGGTCATGGCGATCAGCACACCCTGGTCTTCCTGTGGTGCCAGTTCCGACATTGATGTGGTATAGAGGAAATAGATGCCCCCCAGCAGCAGGATGGCGAATACCGCCACGACGGACAAGTGGTTGAGCACGCCATCGAGGCGGCGCTCGTAGGCATGATCAAGGCGGGCGAACTGGCGATCGAGCCAAAGCACGAGGTGGTCGATCCAGTTGCCTCCTTCCGGTTTTGGCGCGCGCAGCAGTTTCGAGCACATCATTGGCGACAGCGTCAGTGCGATGACGGCTGACATGGTGACGGCGCCGACCAGGGTAAAGGCGAATTCGGTGAACAGGGCACCGGTCAGGCCGCTCATGAAACCGATCGGCACGTACACGGCCACCAGCACGATGGTCATGGCAATGATCGGGTTGGCGAGTTCGCGTGCAGCCTGAATGGCGGCATCCATCGGGCTGAGCCCTTCTTCGAGATGTCGGCTGACGTTTTCAACCACGATGATGGCATCATCCACCACCAGGCCGATGGCGAGTACCAGTGCGAGCAGGGTGAGCAGGTTGATCGAATAACCCAGTGCCAGCATGACGGTAAAGGTACCGATCAGTGACAGCGGAATGGCGATGACCGGGATCATCACCGATCGCGGCGAACCGAGGAAGATGAACACGACCAGAGTAACGATGCCGATCGCTTCAGCCAGGGTCTTGATGACCTCGTCAATCGACGAATTGACGAATTTGGTCGAGTCGTACACCACATTGGCCTTGAGGCCGTTGGGCAGTTGAGCCTGGATCTCGGGCATCACGGCGCGCACGCGTTTGATCACGTCGAGCAGGTTGGCACTGGGCGCAACCTGGATGCCGATGTACACCGCTTTGCGGCCATCGAAGGCCACGCTGCTGTCATAATCATCCGAACCGAGGCTGACGTGGGCAACATCGCCCAGACGTACGATGTTGTTGCCTTGCTGCTTGACAATGATGGCACGGAATTCGTCCGCCGAATGCAGCGAGGTCGAGGCGTTCAGATTGATCTGGATCATCTGGCCTCGCGTCTGTCCGCTCGACGAGAGGAAATTGTTGTTGATGAGCGCCGTGTTGATGTCGGCTGCGGTCAGGCCGGCGGCAGCCAGTTTTTGCGGGTCGAGCCAGGCGCGCAGGGAAAAATTCTTGGCGCCGAGCAGTTCGGCCGTCTGCACACCTTCGATGGCCTGCAGTTTCGGCTGCACTGCGCGCAACAGGTAATCCGTGACCTGATTGGGCTTGAGCACGTCGCTGTAGAAGCCGATGTACATCGCGTCGATGGTCTGGCCGATACTGACACTCAGTACGGGCTTCTGTGCCTGGGGCGGCATCTGGTTGAGTACGGCGTTGACCTTGGTGTTGATTTCGGTCAGCGCCTTGTCGGGATCATAGTTCAGCCGCAGGTTGGCCGTGATGGTACTCATCCCCTGCACGCTGTTCGAGGTCATGTAGTCAATGCCGTTGGCCTGGGCGACAGCGTTTTCGAGCGGAGTGGTAATGAAACTCGCGACCAGGTTGGCATCGGCGCCGGGATAGGCTGTCGCTACCGTGACGACTGCGTTTTGCGTATAAGGGAACTGCAATACCGGCAGCAGCCCGGCTGAACGCAGCCCCAGTACCAGCATCACCAGGCTGATGACTGTCGCAAGTACCGGCCGATGGACGAACAGGTCGGTAAATTTGCGCATGGTATCGGAACCGGCGGCGCTCATTCGTCACCCACTTGCGGATGTGCATCGTTGGTCGGCTGGATGCTGTTGTCGACCAGTACCGGCGCGCCGTTGTGCAGCTTGAGCTGGCCCGAGGTCACGATCACTTCGCCAGGACGGATACCGGTCATGATTGCGACCTGGTCACCGCGGGTCAGGCCGGTAGTGACGAAGCGCTGTTCGACGGTCAGTTGCGGCTGACCCTTGGCGTTCTTGCCGTGTTCCTGCACCACGAATACCGTGCTGCCGTAGGGGTTGTAGGCAATGGCTGCATTGGGCAGGGTGATCAGTCGCTGTTGTCGGTTCTGGTCGATCCTGACGGTCATGAATAGCCCAGGCAGCAGCTTGCCATCCGGATTGGGCAGGGCGGCGCGTATCTTGATGTTGCGGGTGTTGGCATCCACCTGTGGCTCGACGGCGGTGATCCTGCCATGCAGGATTTTTCCGGGAAGGGCGTCGCTGCGTGCATCGATTTGAAGTCCGGTGCGTACCAGGGCGAGGTCGACCTGCGGGATGCTGAAATCGAGGTAGATCGGGTCAAGTTTCTGCAAGGTCACGATGGCGGCCCCTGGTGCAAGGTATTGTCCCGGATCGACCTGGCGAATACCGAGCTTTCCTGCAAACGGCGCACGGATCATTTTCTGCGCAATCTGTGCCTGTTGCGCTGCAACCTGTGCATTGGCGCCCTGGAGCGTGGCGGCGTCGGCATCCACGGTGGACTGGCTCACGGCCTGGATGTGCAGTTGGGCCACATCGCGGTCGTAGTTGATTTTGGCCAATCGCGCAGATGCCTTCAGTTGCTGCAATTGGGCGATCAGTGGCGCCGCGTTGAGTTCGACCAGCAGTTTGCCGGCGGGTACATTTTCGCCTGAGGAAAAATGAATCGCGGTGACCAGGCCACCGGTTTCGGTCGACAGGCTGGCGCCTTTGACCGCACGCAGGCTGCCAATGGCATCGATGGACGGATTCCATGTGTCATAGCCGGCCACGGTGGTGGATACCGTTTGCGGTGGCATGCCCTTGCCATGAATCATTTTCGCAATCATCGAGTTGCGGAACTGCTGGAACCCGTAGATGCCGCCGAACAGCAGTGCCAGGGCCAGCACCGTGATGAACATCTGTTTGCCTGAGCGTTGTTTCATAGCGTTACCTCTTGCGTCCATGGCGATGTGAACGGCATGGCGTATTGTGCATGCGAGCGAAAATAGACAGCCAGATTTGCCTCACCGGAACGTGACTGGACCGAAGGTTTGTCCTGGTCTGGAATCCAGGCACCGCCCATGGCCTGGTAGAGCGCGGCGGTGTCAGTCAGGCGCAGGGTTTGCGCGCCAATCAGGTTGATGCGGGTCTGTTGTGCCTGTTGCTGGGCGGTGAGCCATTGCAGATAGCTGGCGCTGCCGAGCCGGTATTGCTGGCCGACCAGATCTTGCGACGCTTGTGCGGCGTTGTCGGCGTTGGCGTCGGCGTTGAGCGTTTGTGCGTCGTCGTCCAGTGCGCGCAGTGCATCCGCCACGTTGCGGAATGCCTGAAGCACGGTTTGCCGGTAATTGGCGCCGACGGCTTCGAGGTTGGCCCGGGCAGCAAGCACGCCAGCGTGCAGTCCGGCGTCAAACAACGGTTGCGTCAGCTGCGCGGCGAGAGACCATACGGCGGCCTGCGGGTTGAACAGGCTGCCGGTGGTGAGTGATTCCTGCCCCAGGCTGCCTGTCAGATTGATTTGCGGGTAAAGGCCCGCAACCGCGCTGCCATATTGCGCATTGGCGCTGTGCAGCATGGCTTCAGCGGCCTGGATATCCGGACGTTGCCGCACCAGTTGCGAGGGCACCACCTGCGGCAGGTGTTCCGGCAGGTGGAAGTCAGCAAGCGTGAAATCGACGGGCTGGAATTCGCCGGGTGTCTTGCCGCACAGCGTGGCGATCAGGTGGTGTTCCTGCTGCATGCGCTCATTCAGTGGCGGCAGGGTGGCGCGTGTCTGTTCCATCTGTGTTTGCAGGCTGAGCACATCGGCGAGTCCGAGGGCGCCGATCGACTGGCGCTGGCGCGCAATGTCGAGCTGTCTGCGCTGGATATCGAGAATCTGCTGCGTCGCCTCGATCTGTGCGGCGATACCGGCTTCTGTCATGGCCGCAGTGACCAGATTGCCGGCAAGTGTCAGTCGCGCCGCACGCAGTTCGTGCGCCTGGTAGTCGCTTTGAGCGGCATAGGCTTCAAGGCTGCGGCGGTTGGCGCCGAAGAGATCGAACAGATAGCTTACGCCGACATTGGCGTTGTACAGGTTGAATATGCTGCTTTGCCCCGGCTGGCCGAATGCTGCCGGGTTGAACAGCATGCGTTCGCCGGACAGGTTGAGGTTGGCGCGTGGGTAGAGCGTCGAACCCCGTTGTGCCGCCAGCGTCTGCTGAGCCTGCTGCAGCGTGGCCTGGGCGGCGGCAATGGTCGGATTGGCCGCAAACGCCTCATCGATCAGCCGGTTGAGCTTGGGCGAGCCGAAGCTGTGCCACCACTGTTCGTTGCCCTGGGTCGACACGGTTTCGAAATGCTGTGCCGAACCCAGCGCCACGGGGGTCGATTGAGTGGTGGCTGGCAGCGGGCTGGCAGTATAGCCCGTTACCGCGGGCGCTTCCGGGGCATGGAAATCCGGACCCATCGTGCAGCCAGACACGGCCAGCAATGCGACGAGAGGGGTGATTCGCGCAGGGCGGAAATTACGCATGGTCTGTTGCCTCCGGTCAGTGGCCGTCGCCCGGATCCTGCGGGGCTTCAGAAAGGGGCGGCAGATGTGCCTGCAGGGCGGACAGATTGCCCAGCAGGGTGTGGAATACCTGTTCGATGTGGTCCTTGTCTTCTGCGTTGAATCCCTGCCATATGGCTTCGTACAAGGTCCATTGGCGCGGCATGACTTTCTCCACCAGCGCGATGCCGGCCGGTGTCAGCGTGAGGATGATCTTGCGCCGGTCAGATTCGCATCCCTGGCGGCTGATCCAGCCTTTTTCCACCATTTCGTCCGCCAGTCGCGTGATGTTGGTGCGCGAGGAGACGATGATGTGGCTCAGGTCGCTCGGATAGATGAAGCGTTCCGGGCTGGAATACAGCATCATCAGCGCGGTCCACACTGTATCGTTGAGGCCATAAGGGTGCAGGTTATGATTGACCAGTTCGTTGAATTTCTTGTAAATCATGAACTGCATGCGCGACAGCAGCACTTCCTTGCGCGGATGGCCAGGAAAGCGCTGGCCCATGATATCCAGGCGCTGTTGAAACTGGAGAATGCAATCATTGCCCATGATGCGCTGCGAACCGTGCAGTTAATAACGGAAGTAATTATATTACCCGGTATTATTCATCGTCAATTGTTTTTGGAAGCCGCAAAAATGCGTACGGCAAACGATGCCAGGCGGTCCGGCTTCAGGCGATGTGCTTCGAACGCAGGCAGCGTTGTTGCCCATGCGTCGTCATGATGCCCGCAGCCGTCGGAAACGTACGGACAGACTGTTATAACCGCTGTTCGTACCGCAAATGCCTGATCGGGCAATAGCCGCTTGTGAGGTTTCATGACACCATTGCAGCGTGACACTGGCATTTCGCACAGGTTAGGCGCATACGCAGTTGTGGCAACGGACTGTATTTTCAGATGAGCATAAGCACACAGGAGCGAAATCCGGCGGGAGATGGCTCGGCGTTGCGGGGCCATCACGGCAGCGTACGCATGCGTCACATCCATTTCACTTCGTATAATGAATATTATGTTAAATAATATGGTAAAACGAAATGGTGTAATGTCAGTGTCGATAACGGTAATGGCCCGGAGACTATGGCCAACGCGGCTGGCGACCATGATGTCTAAACAAGGTGGCCGCCGTCAATGGAAACAGGAATACTGCCGAGGAAACAGGAATACTGTGTAACTTGCCTTGATGCGGCGAGACATCAAATCGGAGGGAAAGACATGGCGCGTCCCGCCAGGATCGATGATGCAATTGATGCGATCGAAGTTGTGCGCCAGTCGATTCTGTCGTTGTGCGTGGCTGACCACCACAATGACCGCGCTACAGTGGATCGCTGGCTGGCCAACAAGCACCCAGAAACCTTTGTGACCTGGATCAACGATCCTGAGAATTTTTGTGTGGTCGACGAAATCACCGGAAAGGTCCGGGGGGTTGGGCTCGTGCGCAGGAACGGCACGGTGCTGCTGTTCTATGTGGCTCCGGGATACCAGCGAAAAGGCGTTGGACGTCGCATTCATGGCGCGCTCGAAGCTCATGCGGTTGGTTGGGGTTTGCAGCGGCTTTACCTGGAAAGTACTGCAGAGGCGAGGCGGTTCTATGAATCCATGGGATACATGGTCGATGGCCCGGGAAAACGGCTGTTCGGCATGTTGATGGCGTACCCCTATAGCAAACTGCTGCAACCTGGCAGCCAGATCCTGTAGTTTCCTGTAGTTTGCATCATTCATCCGGGATGGCAGAAACCAGGCGCAACCACCTGCTTTTAATGGCATTGCCGTCGAGACCGGCTCCCCTATTCCACCTTGATTTCCAGCGCCTGAAAAATCAGGTTGTATCCACATCGTCAGTTACGACCGGGACGGCGCTGCGCCTCGTCTGCAACCGCAACCACAACCACGATGTACGGCTATGTGATCGCTGATATCCGCGTGTCCGGATCACACTGGTTCCGGGTTCATGGCATGAGGCACGCCCTGTCTACCGCAAGCATGTCTGATCTGCGAACAGATTATTTAAAAACAAGCATTAATTTTCGTTACCTCATGTTATTTGTGCTCATGCGGCTGAGCGTCACGGCAGCCATGCCTTGAGCCAGCTGTCCAGATGGTCTTCGAGCATCCAGTGGTTGAGGACATGTTCGCGGATGGCGTCGCCAGCTTGCGCCAGCGCATCGCGGTCCGAGATCAGCTCGCGGATGGTCTTGACCCAGTCGCGGAAGCGGTTGGGCACTCGCCATGCCGGGATGTCGTTCTGATATGGCGTGATGTCGGAGCACACCACCGGATAGCCGAGAACGCCGTACTCAAGCAGCCTGAGATTGCTTTTGCCTTCGTTGAACGGGTTGTCCTCCAGGGGGGCGATGGCCAGATCGAGATCCAGACTGGCCAGTTTTGCCGGATATTCCGGCAGTGGTACGGCTGGGTACACCTCGTGGACGTATGGGGAAAGCGCATCCGGGCACATGCCGAAAAATACCCACTCCACTTCATTGGCGAGATTGCGCACCATGTCGGCGAGCATTTCGAGGTCGCCGGTGTGACCGATGCCCCCTGCCCAGCCGACGCGGGGCCGGGTACCACCGCGCCGCTTCGGTTTGAGGTGCCCCCAGGTAGCGTGTTCCAGATAGTTCGGCTGTACGCGCACTTCACCAGTGAGGTCCCGGTAGGCATGTGCCAGCGGTTCCGTGGTTACCAGCAGGCAATCGCAGAACGACGCGGCCTTGCGCATGCGTTTGGCAATGTCCTTGTGGATATGGGCCTTGTGAAAGCTCTTGATCGGCAGATTGGTGAGCAGGTCATCGAGTTCGAAAATACGGAATGTCTTGATCAGCCTGCTCTGCTGTTCCAGCGCGGCCATCTGGTCTTCTTCGACCGGTTTCTGCATCACGATGCTGTCCGGCATGATGCGTTCGATTTCGGCAGGCTGGAACACGCGCATGCTCTCCCACCCCTGCACCCGGCCGGCGTTGCGCAGGGCGCGCATCGGCGCAATCATGCGGTATTCGCCGCAACCCTGGCGGTCGTACGGATAGGCCAGAATGCGTGGGCGTGGTCGCCACGCCGGATCCCAGGTGAGTATGGCCTGGTCTTCGAGCTGGACGTGGGTGTTGTACAACGTCAGATGGCGGTTGTATGCAGGGTCAAAAGCCAGTTTTGGCAACCAGCGCTGATAGAACGCCAGCTGTTCGGCCTGAAAACGTTTGCGTTTATCCGTATCCGGTTTGCTCTCGACGTCGCCTTTCTGACTCGCCGAGCCTTCATGCAACAGGATGGCCCACGGCGTCCATACGATATGCAGGCCGGCTTCGCGCACTTTCATGCACAGGTCGATGTCGTTGTAGGATACTTTGAACGTCGTTTCATCGAGGCCGCCAAGTTGCTGATACAGCGATTTGCGTATCAGCAGACAGGCGCCGGTGACAGCCGAGTAGTTCTGGGTCAGTTGTGCGCGTCCGAAATAGCCGCGGTAATCCGCGCCGTGACCGATGTATGGATGTTCCGCCGGCCCTTTCATGCCCAAAACCACACCGGCATGCTGAATTTTTCCGTCCGGAAACAGCAGTTTTGCGCCAACTGCACCGATTTCGGGTCGCAATGCATGGCTGACCAGTTCATCCAGCCAGTCTTCGTGCAGTACACCCGTATCGTTGTTCAGTAACAGCAGCATCTCTCCCGCGGCGATTTCGGCGGCGCGGTTGTTCATGGAGGAGAAATTGAACGCGCCCGGATGACGCAACACGCGGATGCGATTGCCGAAAGCCGGGCGGTTGTTTTCGAGCAGATCGAGGTAGGTGCAGGTCTGCGCATCATCGCTGTCGTTGTCGACCACCAGGATTTCGTAAGCCGGATAGCGGGTTTTCTCGATGATCGATTCCAGGCAGCGGCGCAGAAACGGCAATTGGTTGCGCGTTGGTATGATGATGCTGACCAGCGGCGTGTGCTCGCGTTCGTAGCGCACGCGGAAGGATGGCGGAAACGGTCCGCGCAGCACGGTTGCGCGGATGCCGAGTCGTCCCAGGTGACGTGCCAGTGCCTGCTCGCAGGCTTGCAGCAACTGTTCCATGCTGATGTGTGTGCGGCCGGTGCTGCCCTGGCGGCGATGGTAGAGCACTTCGGGCACATGGCCGATGCCGCTGTCGCCGATTTTTTCCCATGCACGCAGCAGCAGATCGTACTCCTCTGCCCCGCTCGCCTGCACATCGAACCCGCCCAGTTCGGCAAACAGCGATTTGCGGATCAGCAGCAGGCTGCCCGCATAAGGCATGCTGCGCAGATAATCCAGGTTGAAATCCGGTTTGCAGTGTGGATGGCTGTGCTCGCCGTCCGCACTGATCGTGTCCTCGTCGCTGTAGATGACTTGCCATTCGGGGTGCTCATGCGCTGCATGCGCCAGACGGAAAATGGCGTCGGCGGCGATTTCGTCTCCGGCATCGATGACGGCGAGCCATTCGCCATTGCATTGCAGCAGCGTCTGGTTGAGACTGGATGCGACGGATGTGCCCAGCGTGACCACCTGCCAGCGTGCGGCAAGCCACTGGTTGTGCAGGCTGCTGACACTTTGCGCGGCTGAATCGGCTTCATGCCGTTTGGCCAGCACGATTTCGCAGGAGAACGGTTGCCATTGCGCAAGCGTTTCATCGGCCCATTGCTGCTCGCCGGGCGACCAGCGCCAGGGGCCGAGCCAGGGCTGGATGGTCTGTGACGATGGCGTTGTTCTGGTTTGTTCGGCGGGTACCGAAGATGGCCCGGCAAACACGGCGTGTTTGCCTGTGAGCGCCGTCATCGACTGATAGTTGAACTGATACAGCCCTTCGACGCGGGCCGAAGCGGCAGGATCGGCCATGATCCGGTAGAGCAACTGCATGCCGAACAATTTGTGCCAGGGCGCGCTTTGGTCGGCAAGCGCCATCATCGCCAATGCAAACGCAGGATCGCCTTCTTCACGTCGACGGTACTGGATGGCGGCTGGAAAAACCCTGACCAGTTCATCCATGGTATCCAGGCGCAGGAAGTTTTCCAGAATCCGGAAATATTCATTGGCGTGCCGAATTCGCGTTTCCGGACGGTTTCCGCTGGTATTGGCTTCGTTGTCACGGACACGAAAGCGTACCAGTTTGTCCGGCATGACATGGATTTCATAACGCAGGCACAGTCGAATCCACATATCGAAATCCGGCAGTTGTGCCAGCCAGTCTTTGTAAGTACCGCAATCTGTATAGCACTGCCTGCGAATCAGCAGGCTGGGGTGACACAAGGCATTGCCGTAATAGAAGAAATGGTGCAACCATTGTTCTCGTGTACGGTTTGGCTGATTGAAAATGTTTGCGTAAAAATGTCCGGTATCCCGGAGCGGCGCGCTGTCCTCACCGATTGCACTCGCATTGGAAAATACCGCACCCATTTCCGGATGCGCATCGAGAAAAGCCACCTGCCGGGCCAGTTTGTCTGCTTCCCATACGTCGTCGGAATGATGCATGGCCAGATATTCGCCCTGCGCTTTTTCCGCGATGATCAGATTGATCCCGTAGGCCGGGCCAAGGTTTGTTTCATTACGGAAAGCCCGGATGCGCGGATCGTCGTAGCTTTGGATAATCGACCATGAACTGTCGTGCGAGGCATCGTCCCAAATGAGAATTTCGAAATCTTTCCAGGTCTGCGCGAGCAGACTATCCAGGCTTTCACGAATGTATTTCTCGTGATTGTAGGAAGTCAGGATGATCGAAACTTTAGGCATTTGCGGTTCTCCGGGTCTGGATCTTGGCGGAGGGGCACGCCCCCTCGTTTGCCGGTTTTCAGTGGCTAATCAAGCCTGTTGATGGGGTTTTCTCGCTATCAGCGTGTACTGGATCGGCATCAGAAAACGTTCTTCATCTTCCAGTGCCACAAGTTCCAGGATTTCGAACGCGTCGAACAATTCCTTCAATCCGTGCTCGGTAAACCGCCAGCAATCGGGAAGTGGACCGTGTATGCGAAAATTGAACGGCGTGCTGACAAAAACCAATCCCCCGGGCTTGAGCATCTGGTGCATGTTCCGGACGGCATGGAACGGTTGGCGGGTATGTTCGAGAACTTCAGTGCAAACGATGAAATCGTAACGGTCCATACCCACAGTGTCTGCACAATTGCACAGGTCGGCAATAAAGGTTGCGCCGCTGGACGGATCGATATCAAGCGTTTCGATGCGTACTTCATGCTTGAAAAATGGCCGGGCGCCCCGATGGTCCTGCGGTGCCACATCAAGCAGCAATGCGCCGGGAAAAGCGAAGCGGTTGCCGACTTCCTGCATGAATCGCTCCACATTGGCGCGTAGCTTCGCAAGGTGTTCGATATCGATCCTGGCAACGGTCTTTTTCATTTCCAGAGCTTTCATGAGTCTGTTTCTGTCGCAAGCGTATTGGTCAGGGCTTCAATCATGCTGCAATCGAAAGTCGGAATACCGAGCGTGGCATGCACGCGCTGACGTTCGGAGAAGCTGTCATCAACATAAATGGCCCCTTCGTGTCGGATGAAACGGCTTTTGCATTCCCCGTCCGTAACATGAATCACCTCATCGAATACTCCACCCAGATGATGCCGGTTCAGCGTTGCGGTCAGATCTCCGGCATGCCGGGTAATCAGGATTACCGGAACCCCGCGGTTAATGCAGGAAAAAACGAGTTTCAGTGCATCGAGATTGATCCGGTCGCGCAACAACAACGTATCGTCCAGGTCGATGTAAAGACTGCGATAGCGCACATTGGTGCGATACCGATTGTGTAGTGCGCGATCCAGCTCGACCTGCAGATTCAGTGTCATCAGCCGAATGGGCAGTCTTTCGGATTCGAAAATGCTCAACAAGGGGAAATTGACGCCCTGAATACGATGAGCGCTCATCGAGCCGGCAATGCGGGGAGCGACTTCGAGCAGTGTCAGCGCGCCATCGCTCGCCCTTTTGAGCTGGAAGAACCAGCCGCCTCGCAAAGCAAGCACCGACTGGATGCGTCTGGCTATTTCTTCGGCCTCGGGCAGATCCACCAGACGCGTGTGCACGGCAATTCCGTTGCGCATTCGCAACCGGATTCGCGCTCCACAAAACAGTACGCCACGCTCGCGATCACTGAAACAGTCGACCGTGTATTCCTCCCCGGGCAGATACTCGGTCACGATCGGATCCTTGACTGCGCGTAGCGCGGTTTCCAGTTCCCCGGTGTTTCTGACCATAACGGCGCCCTGGGATCCCTGTCCACGGTCAGGCTTGACGAACAGGGGAAATGGACCCGTCGTATCCGGCGCGTACAGCTGCGGAACCCGGACAATCGGAGCAAGGCTTTGATAGGTCAACGTCTTCGAGCGCGTGATGCGACAGGTTTCTTTTGGCGACGTGAGGATTGTCGCCGGAATTTCGTCAGCCAGATCGGCGAGCGCCACGATCACGTCGTCATAAGCCGGGAAGATATAATCGATTTTCCTGGTCTGACACAATGTAGCCAGTTGCTTGTGCCAATCCGGTTCATGAATGGTTGGCAAGACATCATAATGTTCATATACGAAAGGGGCATGACTGGAAATATCCTGCCCTGCACCGAACAACTCGACTTCCTTGCAATCTTTCAATGCCTGATGGATTTCAAGCCCGATTTCGGTGCCCGCAGGAAAAACCAGAACACGCCGGACAGTCATTTCGGCTTCCCGGACATGTTTTTCTCCTCTTCCCGCGGCAACGTGATCACGAGAGGCCTCACGGGTGAAGGATCATGTTGATGATGCGTTCCTGATCATGTCCGCTCAGTGCCGGATAAATCGGCAGGCACAACACCTGGAACGCCATTTCGGTGGCTACGGGCAGGTTTTCGCGCCGGGCGGAAGGCAGCCCGCGATACATGGGGAAATCAGAGATCAGCGGATAGAAATAGCGTCGGGCGTAGATGTTGTGTTCCCTGAGCCGGTCATTCAGTTCATCGCGCGACAAGGGATATTCGGCACCGACCAGAATGGGAAAATAGGCGAAATTGGCGGTGCGGACGTCTGCTGCCGGCAGGAAACGGATGCCGGGGATGCCCGCGAGCTGTTCGCGGTAGGCCGCGTCGATGCGCTGCCGTTCGGCAATCGCCTGGTCGATGTATTTCAGCTGCAGCAGACCGAGCGCGGCATTGAATTCGTTCATCTTGCCGTTGATCCCGGGCGCAACGACTGTTACTTCATCGACATAGCCGAAATTCTTGAGGTGGTCTATGCGAGTTTTTGTTTTGGCATCCGGGCAGATGATGGCGCCACCTTCAAAGGTATTGAACACCTTGGTGGCATGAAAGCTCAGCACCGAAAGATCGCCATGGCGCAATACGGTGCCGTCGGCATCGTTCACGCCGAACGCATGGGCGGCATCGTAGATGACCTTGAGGTTGTAGTTATCCGCGATATGCTGGATGGCATGCACATCGCAGGGACGCCCATAACAGTGCACCGGCATGATCGCGGTGGTCTGTGGCGTGATGGCGGCCTCGATCTTGGTGGGATCGATGTTGAAGCTGTCGGCATCGATATCGACGAATACCGGCTTGACGCCATTCCATAGCAGCGAATGCGAGGTGGCCACGAACGAGTACGGTGTGGTAATGACTTCCCCGGTAATGCGCAGTGCCTGCAGCGCGGTGACCAGGGCCAGCGTACCGTTGGCAAACAGCGAGATGTGTTCGACGCCGAGATACTGGCCCAGGGCCTGCTCCAGTTCGCGATGGAATGGTCCATTGTTGGCGAGGATGCGGCTGTTCCAGATTTGTTCCAGGTAAGGCGTGAATTCTTCCAGCGGTGGCAGGAACGGCTGGGTGACATAGATTGGTGGTTCAGTGCTCATGGTCAGGTGTGCCCGCGTGCGGATGTTCGGGTCGTGGCGTTCTGGTTACGATATACAGGATGCTGGTCTGCGACAAGCCCAGCCGTGTGAACACGGTCTGACCGATGGCATCGAGTCCCAGCTGCTGAACGGCAAAGCCATTGCGTTCGAGCGTGCTGACATAGCCCGGGTGCGAGTACAGCCGCACGTGGTCGTTCTGGCCGAACAGGCGCCAACGTTCCGCGTCGCTGGTAGCGGATGGGTCTTCCAGTGTATCGCTGATGTCGAGGCAGATGGGCGCCATCAGGATGCCGCATCCGTCGCGATGCATGATGCGGGACAGTTCGCTTACCGCCAGGTTGTCATCGGCCACATGTTCCAGCACATGGCTGCAGATGAAAAAATCGAAACTTTCGTCTTCGAGCGGCATGTCCATGATGTCGATATTGTAATCGACTCCCGGCATCATGAAATCCGCCGTTCTGTAGTCGAACAGGCCAAGCTGGCGAAGTTTTTTCGACAAGGCTGCCTCGGGTGCGAAATGCAGCACGCGCATGCCCTTGTTGAGTTTGCCAGCCTCGATCTGCTGATTGAGCCACCAGCCGTACAACCGTTCGCGGTCGGAAGCACCGCAGGCCTGGCAGGCGTAACTGTTCAGGGCAATCATTTCCATGCGACCGAAATGACGGAAGCCATGCTGCATCGATGTTTGGCGGTAAAAATCCGGCAATGGGGCAAACTGGACGCCGGAGCGTTCGCAGACTGGGCAGTAGGTATGCATTTCCACCGGAACGGCTCTCCCCTTCATTGTGCAGTGTGTGGGCGTCCCGTGCGGCAGCGTCTGCCAGAATGATCACGTGTTGCCGCAGTTCTACGGAATTCTCATTGTTTGCGCCAGTGTAACAGCGCGCTTGCAGCGTGACCATCATAATATCCCGTCTGGCACAGTGGCAATATCCGGTGCTGCTGGCGGACGCGGATGAACTTGTTGGTGACAAACGGGTCACATGTTGCATGCAGTTGCGGTATCATCTGGCGGAAATGGAAGCCCGTGTCCGGAAATATTCCGTCCCCTGCTTGAAATCCATGGCCATTGCCACGATATCGCGCCTTGCAGAACCTTGTTGCCATACTTTTGGAGTAGTCATGTTTACACGAACAATTGCCGGTGTGTTTCTTGGTGCCTTGCTGCTGGGCGGCAATCCCGCCTTCGCCGGCAATACGCCGACGTTGCATCAGGTGTATGCCGCGGCGCAGTCCGGACATCTTGCCGAGGCCGAACAGATGATGACCGTGGTGCTGCAGCAGCATCCTGACAGCGCCAAGGCGCACTATGTCGATGCCGAAGTGCTGTCACGCGAAGGCAAGCTGGCGGCCGCGCGCACCGAACTGGCCCAGGCACGCCGTATCGATCCTGCACTGTCGTTTGCCACGCCGGCAGCGGTAAGCGCACTTGAAACCAGCCTGTCAGGTTCGGCCACGGTGCCGGCGACAGCCGCCGTGCAACACCGTGCGGGCTTCCCGTGGGGGTTGGTGCTGTTTGGCCTGGCTGCGATCATGCTGGTGTTCTGGATCGTGCGCGCCATGACGGCACGTCGCGTGGCGGTGGTCTCCCCCGGCCCGTATTATTCCGGTCCGAACGGCATGCCGGGTACGCCTTATGGCAACGGCCCCATGGGCGGCGCGCCCTACGGCGGTGCTCCCATGATGCCGATGGGTGGCGGGGCCGGTTCGGGAATCATGTCGGGCCTGGTGACTGGTGCGGCCGTCGGTGCCGGCATGGTGGCCGGCGAAGCGCTGGCGCACCGTCTGATGGATGGTGGTTCGTCGACCGGATCCGGTGTGGTGTCTGACGCCTCGGCCAACGACTGGACCGCTCCGGCCAACAGCGACATGGGCGGCGCGGATTTTGGCGTGAGCGATGCCGGTTCGTGGGATGACGGTTCCGGGTTCGGTGGCGGCGGCGATGACTGGAGCTGATGCCACAGCCACTTGCATGACGGTGCGATGAAGCTTCGTTGCGCGATGGTTGCCTTGTCCGGGGCGTGTGCCGTCCGGGAGTCCGTGCGATGATCTCCCGCGTGGGCATCGACCGCAACTGGCTGCTGGCCGTGCTCGACAATGCGCTCGACGAGGTCTATTTCGTTGACTGCACCACCGGTCGTTTTTGCTATGCCAACCAGACCGCGCTGGACAATCTGCAATACGGTTTACCTGAACTGGAAGGCATGACGCCGCTCGACCTGGCGCCGGAACTGGGTGGTCAGACGTGGGATGGTTTCATGCACGCCCTGGACCGCGACCATCAGGCGGTGCTGCATTACGAAGCGCGCCAGCATCGGCGTGACGGTACGGTCTATCCACTGGCATTGCGCCTGTTCCGTTGCCCGGCTGCCGAGTTGCCGGTCTACATTGCCATTGGCAACGATCAGAGTGCGGCACGCGCGACGGCCAGCGCGCTGCAGCAGAGCGAGTCACGCTACCAGGCCATTGTCTCCAACATTCCGGGGCTGGTGTTCCAGTGCCACAGGCAGGCAAACGGCGAGATCACTTTTCCCTACCTCAGCGAGCGCAGCAGTGACCTGCTGGGTGTGGAGCCGCAGGTGTTGCAGGCGTCCCCTGCCCTGTTCTTTGACCTGGTCATGGCCGACGATCTGCAAGGTCTGCTGCGCGCCATGGAAATATCGGCACGCACCGCAAGTACCCTGAACTGGCAGGGGAAGATCTGGATCGCCAACTGGCAGGACGTCAAGTGGATCAGCATCCGGGCAACCCCCCATTGCCTTCCTGGCGATGAAACACGCTGGGACGGCGTCATCACCAACATCACCCAGACCAAGCATGAGGAAATGGAGATCAAACGTTCCCATGCGCAGATGGCGGAGCTTTCAGCGCACATCCAGTCGCTCAAGGAGCAGGAGCGCGCGCAGATCGCACGCGAGATCCACGATGATCTCGGCGGCAACCTGACAGCAATCAAGATGGCGCTGGCGCTGGTCAAGCGCCGATGCGGTGCCGACGCCGCCTCGCTGGAAAAAGTCGGTTATGCCGAACATCTGGTCGATCGCACCATCGAGTCGATTCACCGCATTGCGGGTGATTTGCGACCCAGCGTGCTTGACTTTGGGCTGGTGGCCGCCATCGAATGGCAGGCACGCGAATTTGAGCGCCTGACCGGCATGGTCTGCCACGTATCCAGCGAACAGGAAGACGTTGGCCTGGGCAGCGAAGCCTCTACAGCGCTGTTCCGTATTTTCCAGGAAGCGCTGACGAATATCGGCAAACATGCGCAAGCGACACAAGTGGATGTAGAATTGCACCTGGACGAAACATGGGTGTGGCTGGAAATCGTGGATAACGGTCGAGGCATGCAGCAGTCGGATCGGCTCAAACCCGATTCCTTCGGTTTGCGCGGCATGATGGAGCGCGTGGATTCACTGCATGGCCTGTTTGATATCGAATCCTCGCCCGGCATCGGGACCCACCTGTCGATTCGTGTTCCAGTCGAACCACAGATATTCAGAAATGATGATAAAACCGGACAAGATCAGGGTATATATCGTTGACGATCACGCCATCGTCCGCGAAGGGGTGAAACAGATTCTGGCGGACACGCCGGACATGGTCTGGGCGGGCGATTCCGACAATGGCCATGAGGCCATACGCATGGCACGCCAGGGCGGATTCGATCTGCTGTTGCTCGATATCTCCATGCCCGAGCGCAGCGGAATCGAAGTGCTCAAGCAGATCCGCAAGGAAGTACCTGAAATCAACGTACTGATTCTGTCCATGCACCGTGAAGACCAGTATGCCATCCGCACGCTCAAGGCGGGCGCATCAGGTTACCTCAACAAGCAGAGCGCACCGGACGAACTGGTTGGCGCGATCCGCGAGATCGTGGCAGGACGCAAATACATCAGCAAGGAAGTCGCACAGGCCCTGGCCAACCAGGTCAGCGGCGATCACCAGACGGCGCCGCACGAAACACTGTCCGATCGTGAGTACCAGACGTTGACCATGATCGCCTCGGGAAAGTGCGTGAGCGACATCGGCAAGGAGCTCAACCTTTCCGTCAAGACGGTCAGCATGTACCGTTCGCGCCTGCTGCACAAGATGAAACTGAAAAACAACGCTGAACTCATGCACTACGCGATGCGCAACAAACTGGTCTGAGGTGGACAGATTGTGTCCGGTTGCCCGATGTTCATGATCGGGAACGGAAGCCATCATCCTGGATGCGATCGTCTATTGGCGGCGGTAGAATCGCTTTCGCTTCCGGGTGACATCCTGCAAGGAAAGCCATCATTTCAGTGGCGTCCTTCGACAGATAGAAATCCACCATCTTCTCGTTGAACTCCTGCGCCTTTGCGGCGGGCACGCTGATGGCGTCGATACCGTGCGACATGAGCACGCCGTTCATCATGAAGCGCGAGGTACGTTTGTTGCCATCGAAGAAGAACTGCTGCAAGGCACCGAACAGGAAAAAGGCCGTCGCCCGCTCGAACGGTTCACACGCTTGCAGGGCTGAAACGCCTTCACTGAACACCTGGTTCAGTTCCGGCGCTCCGGGCAGCGTCGGCAGCGGGGTATAACGACCGCGCTCACCGAGGCCCACATCCGGGGTGTAGTTCTTCTCCTGCCCTTCGCCACGGAACATGCCCCATTCCAGGGCTTCCTTGCGGGCGACAATGCCGTTCAGTTCCGCGAATACCGGCTTGGAGAGTTCAAACTGGCCGCTCTTGACCATCGCCAGCAGTCGCTTGGCGCCTTCCGCCAGATTCAGGATTTGTTCCTGATCGGAAAGCTTGCGCCCGCCGATGGTCACACCATCCAGCAGCGTCTGGACCTCGGGAAAGGTGAAGGGATTGCCTTCGAGCATCGATGCGTCCCAGACGAACTCCGGCAGCATCTTGTGGAAGCGGAAGCAGACCCGATCCAGCGAGTGATGCGGAACGGAAGCTGGCACCGCCGATCTGTCCCATCGGAAGCCAAGCGCATCAAAGAGGGTCATATCGCAGCCAGTCAATCATTGAATACGGCGTTATGGTAGCAGCAATACACCCCCGAAACACGCTTTTGCATTGCGGCGCATTCAGCACCGAATGCAGTACTTCAACCAGGAAAACCGGCCCCATTTTTTTCAAAACCCTGAAGTAAACGGAATTCCTGCCGTTAATCACGCGATTCTCTCGCGGCACCGCTGTGTATCATGAATCTCGAGTGGACCGGAGCCTGTGGCTTCGCAAGCAAGAGAAAGTGACATCATGACCAACAGTGCCTCGCAAAGTCCTGCCGAAATCGCCAAGGAAGCCTTCCGCCGTCTGGCGGTGCAGCGCATCGCTCCGACACCGGAAGCCTATCGCAACATGTACGAAGAAATTGCCGGCGTGCAGAAAGCCGTGTCGCCCGAACGGGTGCTCTCGGGGTTTGCGGTGCGCATGAGCCAGCGGCCCGGCGAACTGTCGCTGTTCGGCAAGCGTCTGGCGCGAGCGGCAGAAAGCGGTAACTGGCAGGAATACCAGGATGACCTCGCTGCCCTGCTGGACGAGCAGGAGAAGACCGTTGCTGCGCCACCCCCGGCCCCCATTGCCGCAGCGCCGGTCGAATCCGTGGGGATCTCGCCACAACTCAAGCTGTTGCGCGAGCTGCTCAACCGTACACTTTCTTTTGCAATGCCATCACTGCTGGCCAATGTTCCGGAACTTGCAGCAGAATCGAGCGCGCTGGGTTCGGCCGTCAAGGAAGCGCGCAGCGATGTCGAGCTCAACGAAATCGGCAATCGCCTCAAACAGCTGTGTTTTCGCATCGAGCTCAAGAGCGGTGACATCAATGAGCAGCAGGAAATGCTGCTGCGTCTGTTCCGCCTGCTGCTGGACAACATTGCTTTTCTGCTGGAAGACGATAGCTGGCTGCGTGGGCAGATCCACGTGGTGCAGAACCTCATTGACGGCCCGATCAATTACCGTTCGCTCGAAGATGCTTCGCAAAGCCTGAAAGAAGTGATCTACAAGCAGGGAACGATCCGCGACAGCCTGTCGGAAGCCAAGATCACCGTCAAGAACATGATCGCCATTTTCATCGATCGCCTGGGCAGCATGGCTACCAGCACCGGTGATTATCACGAAAAAATGGACACGTATTCAAAGAAGATTGCCCAGGCAGAAAACATCAACGAACTCAATGAGATCCTCAGTGATGTCATGCGAGATACGCGCACGATCCAGGCGGAAGCCCTGCAGTCGCGCGATCAGATGCTCAGCGCCCATCAGGAAGCCCGGGATGCCGAGGCACGCATCCGTGCGCTTGAAGCGGAACTGGCCGAAGTCAGCGCCCTGGCAAGCCACGACCAGCTGACCAACAGTCTCAACCGTCGCGGCCTGGACGATGCCATGGAGCGCGAGCAATCGCGTTCCGAGCGTCAAGGCACCAGCCTGAGCCTTGCCCTGCTCGATCTTGACGATTTCAAACGGCTCAACGATGAACATGGCCATGAAGCCGGCGATGAAGCGTTGATTCATGTGGTGCGCATCATCCGCGACACATTGCGCTCCATGGATGTCGTGGGCCGTTTTGGCGGCGAGGAATTCATCGTGCTGTTGCCGGACACGCCTTCGAACGAAGCTGCATCGGTGGTGAGCCGCCTGCAGAAGGAGCTGACCAAGCGGATTTTCATGTACAACAACCAGAAACTGTTTCTTACCTTCAGCGCTGGCGTGGCAACCCGCCATGCCGGTGAAGATCTGCGCGAAACCATCAAGCGGGCGGACGCGGCAATGTACCGTGCCAAGAAGGCCGGCAAGAACCGTGTGGTGATGGCTGACGACGGCCTGCCGGGATGACCGGATGCCTCACTGTAAAAGACTGGCGCAAGCCGGTCTAAAGTCAGGCCGTTTTTGGCCGTTAACTGGGATAGGCGGTAGAGTAACTGTTGAAAATTTGCGCAGAAATATTT
This sequence comes from Pseudomonadota bacterium, assembly GCA_021782795.1. Lineage (GTDB taxonomy): Bacteria > Pseudomonadota > Gammaproteobacteria > Burkholderiales > Sulfuriferulaceae > Sulfuriferula. Next base: position 30,889 of record JAJXUP010000002.1, read on the forward strand.
GATTTTCAAGGCTAAATTTTCTCGCGCACCAGTCGATAAAGACCTCAACAGCGGTGTGATCGCATTCGGACACAACACAGTTCGGACACAACACAGCGAGCCACTGTTAAAGCTGAGTCACTGAGTCACAGTTACCAAGGAGAAACATCATGGCATCCTATCTCAATACAAACATGGCTTCGCTGATTGCCCAGAACAACCTGAGCAATTCGCAAACCTCGTTGACCACCTCGATTCAGCGCCTGTCTTCCGGTCTGCGTATCAACAGCGCTGCCGACGATGCTGCGGGTTACGCCATCGCCCAGAACATGACCACCCAGATCAACGGCAATGCCCAGGCTGCCAACAACGCCAGCAACGGCGTGTCGCTTGCGCAGACCGCCCAGGGCGATCTCGGCACCATTCTTGCCAACCTGCAGACCATCAGCGGCCTGGCCGTCGAAGCCGCCAACGCAACCAATACTTCTGCCGACCGCGCTGCGCTGAATGATCAGGTGCAGCAGCTGCTGCAGGAAAACAACCGTATTGCCCAATCGTCCAACTTCAACGGCGTCAACCTGCTGGACGGTTCCTTCCAGGCACAAACCTTCCAGGTCGGCGCCAATAACTCCAGCGCTGACCAGATCAGCGTAAGCGGCATCCCCAGCATGCTGACCTCGCAGATGGGTAACGTGACCACCGGTGCCACGGTGACCGGCGGGGCTACGACTACTGCATTGACGGCGGGTCAATTGACCCTCAACGGCGTGCAGGTCGGCGCTTCGGTCGCAGGCACTTCCGCAGGTCAGACCACCGACAGCGCCTATTCCATCGCCCAGGCCATCAATGCGGTCGAGTCGAGCTCCGGCGTCAATGCCACGGCCAATGCCGCGACCGTCTCGGGAACCGCAACTGCGACCACTTCTGGCGCGGCTGGCGCGCTGGTCATCAACGGTATCTCGATCGGCGCCATCACTGCCGGCGGAACGGCTTCCGGTGAAGCCGCCAACGTTGCCGCTGCGATCAACCTGGTGTCGTCTGAAACCGGCGTGACCGCCACGGCCAGTGCTTCGGGTGCCGGCATCACGCTGAGCGCTGCCGATGGTCGCGACATCACCGTCACCAGCGGAACCGGCTTCAGTTCCGGATGGGGGGTTGCAACCGGCACCACCCACGGCACGCTCACGCTGACCAGCAGCAGCGCGAACGGTATTACCATCAGCGGCAGCACGCCCGGCAATGCCGGCCTGACTGCGGGTACCACCGCCGCTTCCAGCCAGCTGAACAGCCTGTCCAAGCTGGATGTGCTCACGGTGACCGATGCAACCAATGCGATGACGACGATTCAGGCGGCCATCAATCAGGTTACAACGGCTGCGGCTCAGATGGGTGCATATCAGAACCGCTTCTCTGCGGTGGTGACCGGCATCCAGACCGATAGCCAGAACCTGACCCAGTCGCTGGCCACCATCCAGGACACCAACTATGCATCAGAAACCGCAAACCTGAGCAGGCTCAACATCCTGTCCCAGGCGGGCAACGCAATGCTTGCGCAGGCCAATCAGCTTCCCGCCCAGATCCTGACGCTGCTGCGTTAAGATCAGTCTGGAATTGATAGCGCATTGTTTTAACCGGCAGAAAGTGGCGGCCCACTTTCTGCCCTCCCATCCGGGAGAACTGAAATGAATATCGGACAAATCACTACATCGGATGTGACGCCAGCACCGGTTCCTGTGGTCCCTGTTGCGGTCGCGCAAAGCTCAGGGCAGGTCGCACAGGTTCCCGTTTCTCCGGTCCCGGTGTCGGCGACCCCAGCTGCAGCCAGCCAGGCACAGCCGAGCCAGCAAGCATTGCAGGATTCGGTGAACAACATCAACAATCACCTGAATTCCTTCAACAACAACAGTGTCCAGTTCAGTCTCGATTCGTCCACCGGACAGGTCGTGGTGCAGGTCGTGGATACCCAGACACAGGCGATCCTGATGCAGTTTCCCAGCAAGCAGGCGCTGGCGATTGCACAGTCGCTCGAAAAATCGCAGGGGCTGCTGATCCAGACCAAGGCGTGAGCCCGGGTCCTGTTCCAGCATGACTGAATCGCGACAGAGGGACGATCATGACCACTAACCTGACTACAACCTTTGCTTCATCGATCAATGCGGCGCTGTCTTCGCCAGGCATCGGTTCCGGGCTGGATGTGGACAGCATCGTCAGCAAGCTGATGTCGGTGGAGCAGCAGCCACTGACCCTGCTCGCGCAGCAGCAATCCAGCTACAACGCCAAGATTTCCGCATATGGTTCCCTGCAGAGTACGCTGTCACAGTTTCAGACGGCAATGAGCAGTCTGGCGAATGCGTCGCAGTACCAGGCGTACAGCGCCACTTCCAGCAACAGTTCGGCAGTGTCGGCCACCACCACCACAGGTGCGACTGCTGGCAATTACAACATTGCCGTATCGCAACTGGCGCAATCGCAGCAACTGGCCACCACCGGTCAGTCGAGTACCAGCAGCGCCATTGGCAGTGGCACTTCGACCACCCTGTCATTCACCTTCGGCTCCATTTCCGGCGGCACGCTGACCAATGGTGTGTACAGCAATGCCTCGTTTACCAGCAATGGCAATCCGACGCAGAGTGTTGTGATCAATTCGTCCAACAACACCCTGTCGGGCATTGCCAACGCCATCAATACCGCCAATATTGGCGTGACCGCCACGATCATCAACAATGGCAGTTCAACCAATCCTTACCAGTTGCTGCTTACGTCGACGGCTACCGGCCAGACGAGCAGCATGCAGATTTCGGTGTCTGGTGACAGCACGCTGAGCAGCCTGCTCAGCTACAATCCGGCCAACAATACCGGACAGGACCTGACCCAGACCGTCGCGGCGCAGAACGCCAACATGACCATCAACGGCGTTGCGGTTACCAGCCCATCCAATACTGATACCAATGCCATTCAAGGCGTGACGCTCACGCTGGGTGCCACCACGGGCAGCACGCCGGCCAACGTCAGCATCAGCCAGAACACCAGCAACATCGTCAATGCGGTCAACAGTTTCGTCACGGCCTACAACAGCGTCGCATTGACGTTGCAGACAGACACGTCGTACAACACCAAAACCAAGACTGCAGGCCCGCTCAATGGCGAGGCTGCGGTCAATAACATCGCGCAGGATCTGCAGAATATCCTGGCGCAGCCTGTGGCCGGTTCTACCAGCAGCAGCGCGCTCAGCATGCTGTACCAGGCAGGCGTCACTTTGCAGAACAATGGCACCCTGTCGGTTGATTCGACCAAACTGCAGTCGGCCATCGCGGCAAACCCGAACAGTTTCTCCGGGCTGTTTGCCGAAACCGGTCAGACCAGCGACAGCCAGGTCAATTATCTTGGCGCCACCAGCAGTACCCAGCCGGGGAGTTATGCGGTCAACGTCAGCCAGCTGGCTACCCAGGGGGCAGCCACGGGCACTGCGGCACTGGCTGCAAGCACAACGATCACTACCGGCAGCAACGATACGCTCAATGTCACGCTCGACGGGTTGACCGGCACAGTGACGCTGGCTGCGGGGACGTATACCCCGGCTCAGCTTGCGGCGGAAATCCAGTCGCAAATCGATGGCAACAGCACCTTCAGCAATGCCGGCTCGTCGGTGACCGCCACCGTCAATGCCAGCGGCGCACTGCAATTGACTTCGAATCGCTATGGTTCGGCATCCAACGTCAACATCACCGGGGGAAACGGCCAGTCCACGCTCAGTTTTTCCGGTGCGGCGCTCACCACGGGCGTGGACGTGGCCGGAACGATCAACGGCGTGGCCGCGATCGGTTCCGGGCAGACCCTGACCGGTGCGACCGGCGATGCATCGAGTGGATTGCAGGTTCAGGTGACCGGTGGCGCGCTCGGCGCTCGCGGCACGGTGAGTTACTCGCAAGGCTATGCCTATCTGCTGAACCAGTACATGACTTCAGTGTTGAGTCCGACCGGTTCGATCCAGTCCACCACCAATTATCTGAATACCCTGGTGCAGGACAACCAGCAGCAGCAATCCACGCTGACCCAGCAGCTGGCGGCGGTCAAGGCACGGTACATGGCCCAGTTCACCGCGCTGGATACGCTGGTCAGCAGCATGAATGCAACCAGCAGTTATTTGACACAGCAGTTGACCAAAACCAGTAACTAACGGAGATGGCCATGTTTGGTAATGCACGGCAAGGCGCCCAAGCCTATAACAATATCGGTATTGAAACGGGTGTGTTTTCCGCATCACCCCATCAGCTGACGCTGATGTTGTACGATGGGGCCAAGGCAGCACTCAATAATGCCATCATGTACATGCGCAACCGGCAAGTCGCGGACAAGGGCCGATCCATCACCCACGCCATCCGCATCATCGGAGAAGGTCTGCAATCCAGCCTGAACAAGCAGGCCGGCGGAGAACTGGCCGAGAATCTTGACGCGCTGTATGACTACATGTGCCGTCGCCTGTTGCAGGCCAATCTGAACAACGACGAAGGCATGATACTCGAAGTCATCGGTCTCATCGACACGATCCGTGATGCCTGGGTGCAGATCGGCGATCAGTCGCCTGCACCCCAGACAGCCATGCCGCAGGTACAGACAGCCCCGCTTCAGGGTGGATATCTTGAATCACAAACCGTTCATACTCCCGCAATGGTGAAGGCCTGATCATGATGAATGCCGAAGATGTCATCGTCGCCTACGAAGATGTGGCGCGCATTACTGCGGAAATGCTGGCGGCAGCGCGCAATTCGCGCTGGGACGAGCTGATCAGCCTGGAACAGCATTGCGCCAATCGCGTGCGCACGCTGGCGCAAGGAGAAAGTCCCGTGCGGTTGAGTGGCGAACTGCGCAACCGCAAGATTGCCATGTTGCGCCAGATTCTTGCAGACGATCGCGAAATTCGTGACCTGACCGAGCCGTGGATGCGTCAGGTATCGCAGGTCATGAGTTCCATCACCGAGCGCAGGCTGTCTGCAACGTATGGTGGCGTTCAGGCCAACTGAAGGTCTGCCACAACCGGCTGCGACTGTCCCGTCGACGCTGGTCACGCCGGTTTCTCTGGCGGTACACGCCGCCGCTGCGTATGACCAGAACGAACTCGCCTTTCGCCTGAGCCAGATCGAAGTCGGTCAGCAGATGACCGCGCAGATTCAGTCGCAGCTCGGCGGCGGCAGCTACCTGGTCAAGGTGGCCGACACCGTGGTGCAGATGACCCTGCCGGAAACCATGCAGGCCGGTGATCAGGTTCAGGTTACCCTGATCGAAAAAAATCCCCGCCCCACCTTCCTGCTCAGCAGCGAAGCGGCGCCACCGCCGCCCGAGAGCAGCATCATGACGTTGAGTACTGCGGGCAAGCTGGTCACCAGTCTGATGCAGTTGCCCAATGCCAGGGCTGAAGCGGCAGTGAGTGCAAGTGTTCCGCTGCTCAGCCAGCCTGACGCAGCGCCAGCACAACTGGCTGACGCGCTGCGTCAGGCCCTGGGCCAGTCGGGGCTGTTCTACGAATCGCATCTCGGACAATGGCTGTTGGGAAAATTCAGTCTGGCTTCGCTCCAGAACGAGCCGCAGGCCCAGCAGAGCAGCCAGCTGCTCATGCCGACCGGGCAGGAACAGTCCGCGGCCACCAATGCGCCCTCGCCCCAGCCAGTGTCGCCACAGATACCGCCGGCGGTCGGTCAGGCCGGACTGGCAGCGGTACAGGCGGCGCTGACCGAACCACCGGGCACACTTCAGCCGGCACCGGCTGCGCCTCATGCAACTCCGGACAGCGTTGCCGACGCGATCGCAGTCGTGCAGGGTGCTGCGGGCAGCAGTGCGACTGCGGCCTTGACGCAGATCGTACAGCAGCAATTGCAGGTGCTGGAACAGAACCGCTTCGTCTGGCAGGGCATGCCCTGGCCCGGGCAACACATGCAGTGGGAAATCGGGGAGCGCTCGCCGCAAAGCGCGTCGCCGGAATACCTGCCCGGCTGGAACAGTCGCCTGAGTCTGACTTTGCCTGGGCTGGGTGCCGTGGTGGCCGATCTGGCCCTGAACAACGGCCGGGTCACCATTCGTCTGCAGGCAGATTCCGATGGTGGGGTACGTCGTCTGCGCGGTGGCCAGCAGGCGCTTGCCGAAGCGTTCGCCACCGCCGGAATCCGGCTGGACTCGGTGGTGGTCCAGCCTGGAACAGGCTCCGGGAGCGCATGACATGGAACCTTCGACCCCGGCTCAACAGGTGGCCGTCGCCCTGGCCTACCAGACAGGCGAAGCCGCACCCCAGGTGGTGGCCAAGGGTAAGGGCCTGATTGCCGAAGAGATCATCGCCCGCGCCCGACAGAACGGCATCTTCGTGCACGAATCGAAGGAACTGGTTTCGCTGCTGATGCAGGTCGATCTCGACCAGCGTATTCCGCCCGAGCTGTATCGGGCCGTGGCAGAATTGTTGGCCTGGATCTACCGCGTTGAAAGCGGCGAGACGGATACTGCTCCGCCAATTACGTTATAATGCCCTGCATCATTGTCTGGATGGGACGGCATGTTGGGCACGCAATTCGAACTGGGTACGGAGAATCAGACGCCCTACCAGATTCATTCGCGGCGCGAAATTCTCCAGTTGCTGGAGGGTATTGCTCGCCAGCACCAGATGGTTACGCTGTCGATTCGCGATGGCGCGGAGGTCATGCTGACCAATCTGGTCAAAGTCGACGAGTCCCGGGATCTGGTGTATCTCGATGCACCGCAAGACCCCGCCGTCCTGCACAAGATTCTCACGAGCAGTGAAATCGGTGTCGAGACGGCTCTCGACAGGATCAAAATCATGTTCAGCGTGCCGCATGTCCGTGAATGCGAATTCGCAGGCGCGCCCGCCCTGTGTACATCCATCCCGCCCGTGCTGATTCGCCTGCAACGCCGCGAATACTTCCGGGTCAATACGCCGTCCGACAAAAAACTGTATTGCGAAATTCCCCTGCCGCAAGGGGTGCAGCAATTTGCGCTGGCCGACATCAGCTGTGGCGGCATCGCCATGATGGATGAACGCCGCCTGCTCGCCGCCCACGTCGGAGACCAGTTCGACAATTGCCGCATTAATCTCGGCGACGCGGGCGTATTGCTGATCACACTGCAAATCCGCAATTCGATGGACGTCGCGCTGCTCAACGGCAAAAACACGCGGCGCGTCGGTTGCCGGTTCATCAATCAGCCGCCGGGTATGCTGACCATTGTGCAGCGTTACATCATGCAGCTCGAACGCGAGCGCAACGCGCGCATGTCCGGCCTGTTCTGACGCAGTTCCGAACCCGTGTCCACGCATCCAGGCGGCTCCGGAGCCGATCGCCCATTCACGGTATTGCAGATGCTGCCGGCATTGCACGCAGGCGGTGTGGAGCGTGGCACGCTCGAAATTGCCCGCAGCCTGGTCGCACAGGGACACCGATCGCTGGTGATGTCGGCAGGCGGCAGAATGGTGGAACAGCTGGAAAACGAAGGTTCACGGCATTTTACCTGGGCAATCGGGAAAAAATCGCTGTTCACGCTGCGGCAGGTTGGACCGCTGCGGCGCTTCTTGCAGGAACAGCGGGTCGACATCCTGCACCTGCGTTCGCGCATGCCCGCGTGGGTCGGCTACCTTGCGTGGCGAGGAATGCCAGCCGCCACCCGGCCGCGCCTGGTGACTACGGTACATGGCCCCTATTCCATCAATCGTTACAGTGCGGTCATGACACGCGGTGAACGTGTGATTGCCGTGTCGGACACGATCCGCGAATATTTGCTGGCGAATTATGCGCAACTCGATCCGGCACGCATTCACGTCGTGCATCGCGGCGTCGATCCGCACGAATTCTCCCCCCGCTTCCGCCCGGCCGATGCGTGGCGGTTGCGCTGGTACAAACAATACCCTCGTCTCGAACAGGCGCGGGTGCTTACCCTGCCCGCGCGACTCACGCGCTGGAAAGGCCAGGTGGATTTCATCGAACTGATCGCCAGCCTGCGCGCATCAGGATTGCTCGTGCATGGACTCATCGTTGGTGACACGGCTGCGAGCAAACGGCATTACCGTGCCGAACTGGAACAGCGCATCCGCGACCGTGGGTTGGAAGACGCCATCATCCTGACCGGGCATCGCTCCGATCTGCGCGAGATCATGGCCAGTTCCGATCTGGTGCTGTCGCTGTCACGCGAACCGGAAGCTTTTGGCCGTACGGTGCCGGAAGCGCTCGCACTCGGCATTCCGGTGGTTGGTTATGCCCATGGTGGTGTAGGAGAAGTGTTGCGGGCCTGGTACCCGCAGGGCCAGGTATTGCCGGGCGACACCGATGCCCTGTCGCACCGGGTACGCGAGCTGTTGCTTGAACCGCGCCCGGTGCCGCCACAGACGGACTTCACGCTGGCGGCCATGCAAGCCAGCACGCTGGAACTGTATCGCGAACTGCTGGCGGAGCCACGGTCATGAATCTGGCAGGACGGAAGATCTGTGCCGTGGTGGTCACCTGGAATCCCGACGATGCGTTCCCGCAGCGGCTGGAAGCCATCCGGGCGCAGGTCGACTGCGTGGTGATCGTCGACAACGCGAGCACGGGCAACAGTGCGGCCATGCTCAGGGCATTGTGCCCGTCGCACCAGTGTCTGCGCAATGACGAAAATCTGGGCGTGGCCAGCGCGCTGAATCTTGGTGTGACATGGGCAGACGCTCACGGTTATCCGCGCGTGGTGCTGTTTGATCAGGACACGCAAGTCGATGACGGACTGGTTGAGCGTCTGTGCGATGAATGGAAGGCATGGTCCGGTACGGCGCCCATTGGCGTACTTGGCGCCAGATTTGTCGATGTCCGTCGCCACGTATCGCTTGCGCAGTGCGCCGATACTGCCGGCAGTGACGCAGTCGATTGGGTCATCACTTCCGGTTCGCTGCTGCTGGTCGAACTGTGGCGCAAACTGGGCGGTTTCCGTGACGATCTGTTCATCGATTTCGTCGACACCGAATTCTGCTGGCGGGTCCGGCACAGCGGTTACGCGGTCCTGCGCACCCGCGCCGTACTCATGCAACATGCGGTGGGCGCCTACCGGACACATCGTTTGTTGGGGCGCACGACATGCAGCAGCCACCATTCGGCCGATCGACGTTATTACATGACACGCAATTTCATTATCCTGCTGCGCGAATCGGGCAACTATCCAGCTGGCGGCTGGCTGCTGCGCGGCATGCTGGCCAGCTTCAAATCGGTCAAGCGGATCCTGTTCTTCGAACAGGACAAACGTGCCAAACTGGCTGCGGTGATCCAGGGATGGTATCACGGGTTGCGCAACCGTACCGGCCCGCGCTTGCGTCCGCTGTCGCCGCACCATCGCGGAGCGGCATTCCGGGTGAGCAGACTGTCGTGACCATGCACACTACCATAACGACCGGCCATTCGGCACGCCCGAGGGTGATGGTCGTTGGCAAGTATCGCAGTATCGTGCACTGGGCGGAAAATGTGTCGTCGGCATTCCGCCAGAACGGCTGCGAGGTGGCGCAGTTTGCCATCAACGGCCAGACGGTCTGGCATTCGTTGCGTTACAAATTTGCCGGCAACGAGTATGGCAGTCAGGCGCTGCCGGTTCGTGCCGATTTTGAACGTGCGCTGCAGCGGTTCAAGCCGGATCTGGTGGTGTTCATCGTGATTGCCGCCCTGTGGATGCCGGAAGAACTGTTTGCGCTGGCACGACAGACACGGCCGGGTGCGGCTACAGCCGTGTGGATCGGCGACAGGCTCAACGCGGAGGAATGCCGCTTTGCCCATCATGTGGATCAGGTCTTCGCGACCGACAGCGCCTTCATCGATGACCTGCGCCACTACGGCCATGCCCTGCCCGCACATTACCTGCCGCTGGCGGTCGACCCGCAGCGTTTTCATCCGTTCAGTCTGGCGCGATCGCAACGGCTGGTGTACGTGGCCAACAACAGCCCAGGGCGCGGTGAATTGATACGCCAGGTGCGCGAACCGCTGGTGCTGTACGGCAAAGGCTGGTCAAAACTGGCGGACACGGCGCACGATATCCATGCGCGCCGCCTGCCCTACCGTGATCTGCCGCGAGTGTATGCCAGTCACCGTGCCGTGCTGAACATCCGCAACGAGAAAAATGTACTTCATGGGCTGAACCAGCGCAGTTTTGAGCCCTATGGCTGCATGACCCCGGTACTCAACGATGATATGGCGGATCTGCCACGCTGCTTCGAACCGGGCAAGGAAATACTTGTCTGGCATTCGCTTGCCGAGCTGGAAGACTTGCAGTCCCGGCTGCAGCGCGATTCCGGATTTGCCCAGGCGATTGGTCTGGCCGGTCACCGTCGCGTGCTGGCCGAACACACCTGGCAACACCGCATCCATTCCCTGTTGACTGCTTTCGATTTTCAGGACGTCCGTTCATGAATGCATACCCCACTCCCCGTCTTGAACGCGTTGCAGGCTGGCTTACCGTGCTGATCCCGCCGGCGCTGGTGATCGGTAACGCTGCTGCTGAAATCGTGGCCGGACTGGTGGTCATCCTGTTTGCCTGGCGCTGTATCGTGCTGCGGGATGGCAGCTGGCTGCGCCAGGGCTGGGTGAAGATGCTGCTGGCGGTGTGGGTGCTGGGCGTGACGCGCGCACTGCTCACAGAACATCCGCACACCGCGTTGCCGGAGGCCGTGGGCTGGCTGCGCTTCGTCGTGCTGGCCGTAGCGCTGCAGACCTGGACCCTGGCCGATGAACGCTGGCAGCAGCGCCTGACCAATGCCGGATTGCTGTCACTGGCCTGGCTCGCCGGCGACGCCATTTTCCAGTATCTGCATGGCACTGACCTGTTTGGCCGGCGGATCCTGTTTCCGCACCGGCTGACCGCCTCATACCCCAAACCGATCGTTGGCATCATGCTGGCCTGGCAGTTTGTGCCCTATGCGTTCGGTGATCTGGCGCGCGGCCGGTCGCTGCGCGCGCTTGCGATGGGTGTGCTGGCACTGGTGGCCATCGTGCTGAGCGGCGAGCGCATGGCATTGCTGCTCAGCCTGATGTCGCTGCTGCTGCTGATGCTGGCCCTACCCTCGCTGCGACGCGCCGGGGTGGCGATCCTGCTGCTGTTCGTGCTGGGCACGGGCGCACTGATGCTGGCCAAACCGCAACTGTACGACCGGCAGGTGACTTCCACGCTGACCGTGATCCGCGATCTGCCCGATTCGCCGTACGGTGTGATCTGGCGCAGCGCCATCGACATCGTCGCCGATCACCCGCTCACCGGAGTGGGCATGGGTAATTTCGGCCATGTGTGCCCGGAACCGCAGTATGGACCGATCAACGCCGGGGCGTTCGGTTACCCGCGTTGCGCACCGCATCCGCACAACATCTATCTGGAATGGCTGGTTGAGACCGGCATCGTTGGGCTGACCGGTTTTGTGGTCGCCATGGTGCTGGTGCTGGGCGTGCTGTGGCGGGATATGCGTCGGCATTCCGGCGATATGCTGTCTGCCGCCCTGACAGTCACCCTGTTCGTGCGTCTGTGGCCGTTGGCCTCGAGCACCAGCTTTTTCCATGGCTGGTCAGCCATTCCATTCTGGCTGGTGCTGGGCTGGGCGCTGGCGCGGGTCCGTCCCATGCGCGAGACGGCATGACGCCATCGATCGCGATTCTGTTGCCACCGCGAGAGGCGCATTCCGGGCGTTATCGTGGTGCCGTCGCGTTGTGCATGGCAGATTTCACCCGGTTTAGCCGCTACCGTGAGCGGACCGTGATCTATTGCGGCGAGCAGGCGTATTTTGACGACCTGGCGCATGTGCAGTTGCGGCAATGGAAGCGCTGGTATCTGCGCGACAACTTCGCCTGGGCCAGGGCATTTGCCCGGGAATGCCGCGCACGTGGCCACACTCACGTCGAAGTGCAAAACCGTCCCATGATGTTGCACTACCTGCGCTGGATGTTGCCGGAACGCATACAACTGAGCCTGCACCTGCACAATGACCCGCAAACCATGCAGGGTTCGACCAGCGTACGCGAGCGCCAGCGTCTGCTCGATCGCGCGGCGGCAGTGTACTGTGTGAGTGACTATGTGCGCGAGCGCTTTGTCGAGGGTCTCGATCATGGTGCCGACAAAGTGCATGTGGTGCACAATGGTATCGATACGGTGGCATTTGCGCCGCAAACCAAGCAACAGGTGATTGTGTATGTCGGACGCATGATCTGGCAGAAAGGCGCCTTGCCATTGCTGGAAGCTTTCCATGGCATTGCCGCACAACTGCCTGAATGGACACTGGTGTTGTGCGGCGCTGACAGACTTGAACAAACCTCTGAATATGAGCGCGCAACTCACGAAATAATCACAAAAATTGGCTCACAGTGCGTATACACCGGTTATGTTGATCATGCCGCGGTGATGCAGTATTTTGCCGGAGCTGCCATCGCTGCCGTGCCGTCGGTATGGCAGGAACCGTTTGGCCGGACAGCCCTGGAAGCCCTGTGTGCGGGTGCAGCGCTGATCACCAGCGCCAGTGGCGGCATCCGTGAAGTGATCGACGAACAGTGTGCACTGGTCGTCGATCCGGATCAGCCGGACTCGATCGCTGCCGCGCTGCTGCGTCTGGCAAACGATTCCGGACTGCGCACTCGCCTGCAGCAGGCTGGCAGACAGCGTGCGGTGGAACATTTCGACATCCGCCACGTGGCCGCCCGGCTGGATGATCTGCGCGACGCCCTGTCCACCTGACGGAACCAGTCTTTTCTTGTATGTGACATGTTTTAATTATTCGAAACGTTGGATTC
>JAJXUP010000077.1 GCA_021782795.1 Pseudomonadota bacterium
TTTTCCGTGCCATGATTTCGCGCAACCGGTACAGGCTGACACTCACATCGACGGTGTAAAGATGCTGCGTGGCCACTGTACCAACACTGACGTCACCAGTCTGTTCGGCCACCAGACGGATCAGGTCGCGTTCGGTAAGTATGCCGTGTCGGCCATCGTCAAATTCCACCAGCACGGCATCGGCACGAGCCTGCTGCATTTCCGTTGCCACCGAGCTCAGACAGGCACGGTCACTGACCCGGATGCCGGCATGATTGAGAATGCTGCCCACATCGCGGAAGCGCAGGTAGTGTTCGATGCCCTGGTTGAACACCACATCCGTCTGCGTGACGATGCCCAGTCCACGGCCCGCTTCATCCACCACCAGCAGATGGCGGATGTGCTCGTGACGGAAACGCTGCGCCACAGCGCTCAGGCGTGCGGTCACGGGAATGTGTCGCACCGGATGGCTCATCACGTCAGCAACGGCCACGCCGAATGCGCTACTGCCGGCTCGAAAATCGACCCGCAGCGCATCCCGCTCGGTCCAGATGCCCAACGGGTTGCGGGTGTCGTCGACGACAATGACCGAACTGCAGCGGCGTTCGCGCATCAGCCGCGCAGCCACATGCACCGGCGTGTGCGGCAGACACTCGAGCAGGGTCTGGGCCGGATCGAGCACCTCCCGCAGGCAGGGGTCATGCGAGAAATCACCGGCAGAGGATTGTGGTCGGGAAACCGGATCAGTCACCAAGCTGGAAAACACCATACCGCGCCCAACAATGAATTTTCCGAATATTATAATACGGCTTTGCACCGACCGTGCCGCGCACGTCGCACCGGCCAGCGAATAAACCGGCCGATGGCCCCCGTGACGCCTCAGACTCTGGGTGCAAGCAGGTCACGAATGCGCTGCAACTCGGCCAGCCGTTCCGGTGACGAACGCGGATATTCCAGTTTCAGCGCCCGCAGGGTTTCGAGTACGACTTCTGCCACCAGCAGACGCGCATTTTCCTTGTCGTCAGCCGGGATGGCATACCAGGGCGCAAACTCGGTACTGGTGGCCGACAGGCAATCTTCATAAGCCTGCATGTAGCCCTTCCAGTAGCCGCGCTCCTCGATGTCACTCATGCTCAGCTTCCAGTTCTTGTCCGGATCGTCAATGCGGCGCAGAAAGCGTTTGCGCTGTTCTTCCTGGGACAGATGCAGGAAGAACTTGACCACTCGCGTCCCATTGCGGAACAGGTGATGTTCGAAATCGACGATCGAACGGAAACGGTCGCGCCAGAAAACGGCGCGCTCGCCATTGTGTTGCAGTATGCCCTGGTTGCTCAGCATTTCCGGATGTACGCGCACGATGAGCACTTCCTCATAATACGAGCGATTGAAAATGCCGATCAGACCCCGTTCAGGCAATTCGCGCGTTGTACGCCACAGAAAGTCATGTTCGAGTTCGGATGCGCTCGGATGCTTGAAACTGTGCACTTGACAGCCCTGTGGATTGACGCCGGACATGACATGACGAATGGTGCTGTCCTTGCCGGCGGCATCCATCGCCTGAAAGATGAACAGCACGGCATGACTCGACGCGGCATAAAACACTTCCTGCAGCGCGCTCAGTTCGGCCACCTGCGCTGCCAGCAGGTTCTGATAATCTGCCTTGCTCGCGTACAGCGGTGCCACGTGCGTCGGCTGGTGAGCCAGTTCGACACGTTTATCCGGCTGAATGCGAAATTGTTCCGCGTCAAACTTCATGTCACTTCCCCTCTCGTGCCCGAGCCGTGAATCGCTTCGAATCCGGCCAGGACGTCAAACAGCTCTTCGTCAATACCCGCCTGCCGCTGCCGGTTCCATTCCTGGCGGAACTGGTGCAGCAGCTCGTCGATGTTCCTGTCGGCGCGCTGCATGGCTGCAAGCCGGCTGGCATGTTCGCTGGCCTGCGATTCGGCGCACACGCGGTAGAGCGACACGAACAGATATTCGCGGATCAGCCCGCCCAGCACCCGCGCCGGCTCACCGAACACCTGTGGAACCCGATGTCCTGGCCAGCGCTGCGCCAGCAGACGCTGACGCCACACCTCATCGGTGGGCCACAGCCGGGTGCTGTGCGGCGCATACAACTCCCCCGTACGCGGACGGTGGTGAAACACCGTCACTGCGGCACCAGGTTCGGCATGCTGCCAGGGCTCAATGACCGCCAGCAACCGCGCTACCAGCCCGGTAATGGCAGGAATCGAGCCTGGCACACTGAAATGCCCGGCCAGCACGATGCCCTCGTCCTCCATGCGGTCGCGCAACCGTTCCCCCACCACCCAGATGTCGGCAGGCGCGCCTGCGGCCAACTGCGCCAGCGCATGGCGCTGCAAGTCTTCATTGAACTGTCCCACCAGTCCCTGATCGGAACCGAACAGAATCGCTGCCTGGCGCGGACGCGCCGGCTGGTCTGGCCATCCGCTCTGCTCACGCAAGGCAACGTACAACCCTCGCTGCACCGTCTGGTCATACAACGCCAGCGCTTCGACTGCGCGTTCGTAGCGCGTAATGCTGGCTGCCGCAATCGCCTTCATGGTCCGCACCACCGACTTCAGTTCGCCAGCGCTGGACAGTTTGCGTTGCAGGTCAGAGAGCGAGTCGCTCATGCCGCGGGTTTCCATTCGTGCAGCGCCCGTTGCGCCAGTGCCAGCAGGGCCTGCCGCTCCGACTCATCCATTGGCGTATCGCCAGCCAGACGCGCCAGCAACTGCGTATCGGCCCGAACCACGGCCTCGCGCACCGCGGCTTCGGCCTGCGGCATGTCATCGAGCGGCACGCTGTCGAACAATCCGCCCGTGAGCGCCACCAGCACCGCCACCTGTTCCAGGAACGGCACCGGCGAGGATTCATGTTGCCTGAGGCAGGCACGTATGCGACGGCCATGTTCGATGATGCGTCGGCTGGTCTCGTCGAGCCGCGCACCGAACCGGGCAAAATTTTCCAGCTCTTCGAACTGCGCATACCCCAGCTTGAGCTCCCCCGCCACCGCCCGATACACGGCTCGTTGCGCCTTGCCGCCGACGCGCGACACCGATTTTCCGACATCCACTGCCGGCAGCACGCCCAATTCGAACAGATCGGGCGACAGGTAGATCTGGCCGTCGGTAATCGAAATCAGATTGGTCGGGATATAGGCAGAAATGTTCTGAGCCTCGGTCTCGACGATGGGCAGCGCGGTCAGCGATCCGCCACCCGACTCCGGCCGCAACCGCGTCGCACGCTCCAGCAGGCGCGAGTGGATATAGAAAATATCGCCAGGGAACGCCTCGCGCCCCGGCGGCCGGCGCAACAGCAGCGACAGTTCACGGTAGGCGCGCGCATGGCTGGTCAGGTCGTCATAGACCACCAGGACGTCGCGCCCCTGTGCCATAAACCATTCCGCAATGCTGGTGGCCGCATACGGTGCAATGTAGGACAGACCGGCGGCTTCGTTGCCGGCACTCGAGAGCACAATGCTCCACGCCATGGCGCCCCCCGCGCGCAGTGCGGCAATCACGCGGGCCACGCTGGCGGCACGCTGACCGATCGCGCAATAGATGCACACCATATTCTGCCCGCGCTGACTGAGCATGGCATCGACGGCAAGCGCGGTCTTGCCGGTCTGCCGGTCGCCCAGTATCAGCTCGCGCTGGCCACGCCCCACCGGAATCAGCGCATCGACCACTTTCACGCCGGTTTGCAGTGGTTCGCTTACCGGAGCACGCTGCATGATCGACGGCGCCGGTCGTTCGATCGGCAACCGGGCTGAAGCGGCGAGCGGCCCGAGTTCGTCAAGCGGAGCGCCAAGCGGATCGATGACCCGACCCAGCAGCCCTTCTCCCACAGGCACGTCCATCACCCGTCCGGTACGGTGCACTTCGTCGCCCACCTGCAGTTTCCAGTAGTCGCCCAGCAGAATGACGCCGATTTCGTTTTCGTCGAGATTGAAGGCGATGCCATACATATCGCCAGGAAAGCGCAGCAGTTCCTCATGGCCCGCGCCAGGCAGCCCGCTCACGCGCACGATGCCATTGGCAATGCTGATCACTCGACCGGTCTCGTGCCACTGCAGCGTTTCATCGCGGCCGGACTGCACCTGTTCCATCGCATCGAACGCCTGATCGAACACCGTCTGCAGGCTGTCATTCATGATGCGGTCTCCGCAACCGGCATGTTGCCCGCATCGGGCAGCAAGGCCATGCGCTGTTCGAGTTCGGCCAGATAGTCCTGTGCGTTCCATGACAGTCGGTAACCGCCTGCCGCCAGTTCCAATCCGCACAACAGATGCGGGTCGGTCTCGAACACGAGTTCACCGGATGCCGGAAATGCCGTGCGGATCGCCTGTTCGAGTGCGGTCTGCTCTGCGGCATCCAGTGGCGCAGTCGAGCGTACGGCCCAACGTTCACCGTGCCCTGGCTGCCCAGCAGCGTCAGTTCGGGTGCCCCACCCTGCTGCAGCCGCACGACGAATTTCGCTACCATCAGTGTCTGCAGCTGTTCTCCCGCCAGGTCGGCGAGCAGGCGGCGCGCCAGGCTGTACACCTCTTCACAGGTGCGCTGGACCAACGTGGCGCGCAGACGGGAAAACTCGGTCTGCATTGCCAGGTGCCATTCCGCCTGCATGCGTTCGGCATCCTGCCGGGCATGCTCCAGCACGTTGCGGCGTTCGGCCTGGGCATCGGCCAACGTCATCGCCAGCACTCGTTCGCGCTCGGCCTCGATTTGAGCCTGCCGTTGCGCCAACTGCGCCGACTCATTCTGCGCCTGCTCGCGCGCAGCGCGTGCCGCGGCGAGCTCGGCGGCGATCCGGCGCTCGCGTCCGGCCACCGCACGCAGCAACGGACGGTAGAGGAAATGCCGCAGCAGCACGATCAACACGAGAAAGTTGATCGCCTGTGCCAGCACAGTGAAGCCATCGATCAGCATGATCACTTGCCGGGCAGAACGTTCAGCGCATGGCTCCAGAACGGATTGGCAAACAGCAGGATCATCGACACCACGAAACAGTAGATCGCAATCGATTCGATCATCGCCAGCCCGACGAACAACGTGCGCGTGATGACACCGGCCGCCTCAGGTTGCTGCGCAAGCGAGGACAGCGCCGAAGTCACGGCGCGGCCTTCGCCGAGCGCAGGTGCAATACTGCCGACAGCGATGGTCAGCCCGCTGGTCACGATCGATGCCACAGCGATCAGGGTTGCATTATCCATAACACTTTTTCTCCTTGCTGCTGACGGTCAGGACGGCCCGCGCGCGCCATCCGGATGCGCTCCCACCGCGGCTGCAATATAGACCGTGGCAAGAATGCTGAAAATATACGCTTGCACCATCCCGGTGAGCAAGCCAAGCAGCTTCATCACCACTGGGAAAAAATAGGGCGTGATCGTAAGCAGGATGCCGAGAATCATGCCGTCACTCATCATGTTGCCGAACAACCGCACCGCCAGTGCCAGCGTGCGCGTCATCTCGCTGATGATATTGAACGGCAGCATGACCGGTGTTGGTTCCAGGTAATCCTTCAGGTAACGCCCCAGCCCCTGTTCGCGGATGCCAAACCAGGGCACGGCCACGAACACACAGATCGCCAGCGCAGCGGTGGTGGACAGCGAACCGGTCGGGGGTTCATAACCCGGAAAGATCGAACACAGGTTGGCGCTGGCAACGAAAATGAACAGCGTCGCAATGAAACCAAGAAACTTCTCCGTCGGGTGCAACCCGGTTTCGCGCATCTGACCGCGGATCAGCTCAACGATCCATTCGAGCAGGCTGCGCCAGTGCGCGACACGCGCATCGTCCTCCCGCCCGAGCCTGCGTGTCGCAAGCCACGACAGTCCGGTCAGCAGCGCCATCAGGCCCCAGGTCGTGACAATGGTGAGGTTGAGCTTGAACCAGCGGTATTGCCAGAACACGACCTGGTCAGGACTCAGGTGCATGCGTACCTCCGTCGCGCACCACCGCCCGCTCGCGCCGGGCATGCATGACAGCGGCCCGCTGCGCCAGCGCAAACCCGGCAATGCCGCCTGCCCAGCGCAGCGGATCGCTGCCAGCGACCAGATACAGCCCGGCCACCACCCCCAGTATCCGCACCAGCGCGCTGCCGGCAAACCACACTGCAGGCCAGGCACTGTCGAGGCTGCGCCGTATGGTCCACCACAACCCGGCAAAAAACAGTGCGCCGAGAAAGCCTCCGGCGGCAATGCTTTCAGCCAGATGCAACCACTCAGTCATCTCGAGTTTCCTCCCCTGGCGAATCCCCGTTTTTCATCACCCCGGTCTGGACGATCCAGCGCCAGGTATTCCACGCACCGAACACCAGCCCGGCCAGTATCAGCCACAATGTCCAGGAAATGCCGACCGGCCAATGCCGGTCCAGCCAGCCGCCGACGATCGCCCCGAACAGCACGGGCAACGCCATCGACCAGCCGACCATGCCCATGAAACCGAGCCCTGACCAGACCGACCATTCCTGCGAAGACTGCAATCTGCGCCGCGCACTGCGGCGCACGTGCTCGCCCAGCCCGGACGACGGGCGGTGCATGTCATCCATGGCGCAAGTTCCTGAACTGGCGGATGAATCCACTTTCCATGCGCGCCAGCAGCACACGCGCTTCGCGCTCCTCCTCATCCACCTGACGCAACATGTCGTCGACCGCCTGCTGCATCGCTGCCAGGTCATTACCCGATAACGCATGCCGCGCCGACACCTGCACGTCTTCGCCGGCCTTCACCAGCACGCCCTCATCCACGGCCACATAGTGCCGCTGCGTGGCGTCCGTCGCATAGCTCAGGATGCCCGGCACCAGCAGCGCCACGCAGTCGAGCCGCTGTGGCAGGATGCCCAGGCTGCCGTCCACGGTTTCGGCCACGACCGTACGCACGCCATCCACATCGAGCAACACCGCCTCGGGCAGTGAAACGCGCAGTCTCATGCGGCCTGCTCCGGGCGCCGGGCTTCGTCGATCGAACCGATCATGTAGAGCGCGCTTTCCGGATAATCGCGGAATTCATCATGCAGGATACGTTCGCAACCATCGAGCGCATCTTCCAGGCTTACCAGTTTGCCCGGCATGCCGCTGAACTGGCCGGTGGTGAAAAATGGCTGGGTGAGAAAATGTTCCAGCCGCCGGGCCCGATTGACCACCCGCCGGTCCTCCGGCGACAACTGTTCGAGCCCGAGCATGGCGATGATGTCCTTCAGCCCCTCATACTGCGCCAGCGTACGACGGATCTCCTGTGCCAACCGGTAATGGCGCTCGCCAACCACGCCCGGGTTGGCCAGCCGCGAATTCGATTGCAGCGGGTCAACCGCCGGATACAATCCCTCGCTGGCACGCTTGCGCGACAGCACGATGGACGCCGACAGGTGAGAAAAGGTATGCACTGCGGCCGGGTCGGTAAAATCGTCCGCCGGCACATAGACTGCCTGGATGGAGGTGATTGCACCAGATTCCGTGTCGGCGATGCGTTCCTCCAGTTCGGCCAGCTCCGTGCCCAGTGTAGGCTGGTAACCGAGACGCGCAGGCATCTGTCCCATCAGGCCGGATACCTCGGCACCGGCCTGGACAAAACGGAAGATGTTGTCAATGAGCAGCAGCACGTCACGGTGCTCGTCGTCACGGAAATACTCCGCCATGGTCAGGGCGGCATGGCCGATGCGAAACCGGCTGCCCGGCGGTTCATTCATCTGGCCGTAGAGCATCACCATGTTGGGCAGGACCCCGGCCTGCTGCATGTCACGGTACAGCTCCTCGCCTTCACGACAACGTTCACCGATGCCGCAGAAAATGCTCACCCCCTGATGCTGACCGACCATGTTGTGGATCATTTCCGTCAGCAGGACGGTCTTTCCCACGCCGGCACCCCCGAACAGGCCGGTTTTGCCGCCCCGTTCCAGCGGAGTGAGTACATCGATGATCTTGATGCCGGTAGCGAACACCGTCGATTGGCTCGTGCGCTGCGACAGCAAGGGTGGTGCACGGTGCACCGAACGCCATTGGACATCCTGCAGCGGCGCCCCCTGATCGGCGGGCTGGCCGAACACATCGAACATGCGCCCCAGCACTGCCCGGCCTACCGGTGCCTGCAGCGGCCCACCGGTATCGAGCACCATCGCGCCGCGCGACAGACCCTGCACCGGCGTGAGTGCAATGCCACGCACATGCTGCGCATCCAGTTGCACCATGACTTCAATCGCCATCCCGCGATCGTCGCCGGCACGCAACAGCGTGAATACAGCTGGCAGGCGTTGCGGGAACCGCACGTCGATCACGCTGCCACGCACTGCAATCACCGTCCCGAGATTTTCTTGCGTCATGGTCTGTCCGCCGAAATGTCGCTCCATGGACCGTTCACCGGTCAACCGGATAACGTTGCCTCAGGCAACGTCCGTGCTCGCCGTGTCGCGCGCCAAAGCAAACTGCAGGAACTCCGCTTCGTCCAGTGGCTTCGCATACAGGTAACCCTGACCGAAATCGCAATCAAAGTGCCTGAGCCGTTCATGCTGCTCGCGCGTTTCAACCCCTTCCGCAATGACCTTGAGTCCCAGCTTGTGCGCCATGACCACGATGGCCTCAACCAGCGCGGCGGCACTTTCGTCCACGACCATGTTGCGCACGAACGACTGGTCGATCTTGAGAAAATCAATGTCAAACCGGCGCAGATAGGACAACGCCGAATAGCCAGTGCCAAAATCATCCAGGGCCACCTGGACACCTGCATTTCGAAAATCGAGCAGCTTGGCAAAGATCTGCTCACTTGCATCCATCAGCAACCCTTCGGTAATCTCGACCGCCACATGGCGGGTGGACAGACCGATCGCCTGCAGATGCGCAAGCCAGGACGCAATGTGCACGGCATCATCCCTGAACTGTACCGGCGACATGTTCACGCTGACCTGGATTTCCGTGTCGAGGTGCGCCATGACCCGGCGCACCCACTCTGCGGCCTGATGGAACACCCAGTCCCCAATCGGTACGATCAGACCCGATTCCTCCGCCAGCGGAATGAACGTGCCAGGATCGATTCTGCCGCGCGTCGGGTGCTGCCAGCGCAGCAACGCCTCTGCCTTGACCACGCGGCCGCTCTCCATGTCCACCACCGGCTGGAACTGGAGGAAAAACTGCCCCTGCTCCATCGCACCACGCATGTCATGCAACAGTTGCAACCGATGCTGCACCTTCTCCTGCATGCCTGAGGCATAAAAATTCACGCGATTGCGCCCCGTCTCCTTGGACACGTGCATGGCCTGTTCCGCTTTTTGCAGCAAGTCCTCGGTCCCACTGGCATCGAGCGGATACAAGGCGACACCGATCGAGGCGGAAATGTATGTCTTGCGCCGATCGGGGCCCAACTCCACCGGCGAAGCCAGTTGCGCCAGCACACATTGGGCAACTGCCGCAGCATGCGACAGCGTGGCGTTCCCCAGCAGCAGAATGGCATACTCGTCGCC
>JAJXUP010000078.1 GCA_021782795.1 Pseudomonadota bacterium
GGGCGACAGCATGTCCATACGTGTGGCCAGCAACTGACCCAGCTTGATGAACGTCGGCCCCAGTTCTTCCAGCGCCAGACGAAAACGTACCGGAGCGTCGAGCTGATCGATTTCGTTCGAGTGCTCCCAATGCAGGATGCGCCCGGCGCGTTCCAGCATCGTTCCCATGCCCAGCACACGCACGAAATCGCCCCAGCCGTAACGAATCATCACACTGGCGATCTCGTGCAGGCGCGGCAGATCGCGCACCACGCTGAAAGTTTCCCACAACATCCGGCTATTATCCCGTTTCGACAATAACGATATTCTACCCGAGCAGCGCGCAAAACATCCGGTTTTTGCACAGGATTGAACAACAAACCTTTGACGGGATATGAAATTTTGTTTACAGTGCCCCCATTGCAATCCGGGATACACCACCACCATGACCCACGTCATGATGCGGCGCCTGATGGCTGGCCTGTCTGCCCTGGCTTTTTTGCTGACCGGCATCCCCGGCCGGGCCGACGACTCGGTACCCGCAGCTGTCGATACTGCAGCTGCGGCACCCGCCACAACCGGCGTTGCCAATGGCGAGCCCCCTCGCCCTTCCCGTGCCGAACTGGCCATGTTTGCCATGGGCCTGATCGGTGCCGTCTATCGCCCGGGTGGCGACACCCCGCAAAAGGGCATGGACTGCAGCGGTTTCGTGCGTTACGTCTACCATGAAGTCGCCGGTCTGAAATTGCCGCACAACGCCGCCGCCATGAGCCGGATCAGTACCGTCATCAGCCGTGCCGACCTCAAGCCGGGCGACCTGGTATTTTTCAAGACCATGAAAAAAGCCTTCACCCACGTCGGCATCTACCTCGGCGACAACCAGTTCATCCACGCTTCCAGCAGCCGGACCGGCGTTGTAATGATTTCCAGCCTCGACGAGTCTTACTGGGCGCACCGCTACGATGGCGCACGCCGGGTGCTCAGCTCGATCGGTAGCAGCGCCGTGCCCCCGGCGGCCGCGGCAACCATGCCCGCGCCCGACCCGGCCGTTCCGGCCGACCCCATCGCGGCTTTCGCCCGGCCCTGAACGGCCACGCCATCATCTTCTGACAAACAACTGACGGCAATCGGAACCTGCTCCGCGGCTGCGTCAAACGCAGCATGCTGCTATAATGGCCGTTTGTCCCGCACCCCGCTTTCCATGACGCCGAACGAGGAAATCCACCGTCGCCGTACTTTTGCCATCATCTCTCACCCGGATGCCGGCAAGACCACGCTGACCGAAAAACTGCTCTGGTACGGCGGCGCCATCCAGGTCGCAGGCGAGGTTCGTGCGCGAAAAGCCAGCCGGCATGCGACTTCCGACTGGATGGAGCTGGAAAAACAGCGCGGCATTTCGGTCACATCCTCAGTGATGCAATTTCCCTACCGCGAGCACATCATCAATCTGCTCGATACGCCGGGACACGAGGATTTTTCCGAAGACACCTACCGCACGCTGACCGCCGTCGATTCAGCGGTCATGGTCATCGATTCGGTCAATGGCGTCGAAGCGCAGACCATCAAGCTGTTGCATGTCTGCCGCATGCGTGACACGCCAATCATCACGTTCATCAACAAACTCGACCGCGAAGGGCGCTCACCGATCGACCTGCTCGACGAGATCGAATCCGTGCTCGGCATGCAATGTGCGCCAATGACGTGGCCCATCGGCATGGGCAAGCGCTTCCGCGGCATCTATCATCTGCAGAACGACCAGGTGCTGGTCTTCGATCCGCAGGCCGACCGCTCGATCAGCGAAATCATCGACGGACTCGAAAATCCGCTGCTCGACCAGCGTCTTGGACCGCAGGCCAGCGAATTGCGCGCGGAAATCGAGCTGGTGCGCGGCGCCTCGCATGCATTCTCCGCGGCCGATTACCTGAGTGGCAAACAGACACCTGTGCTGTTCGGTTCCGCAGTCAACAATTTCGGCGTGCAGATGATGCTCGATGCGCTGGTGGATCTGTCGCCCGCTCCATTGCCACGCCAGACCGAGACTCGCCTGGTGATGCCCGAGGAAGCGCGTTTCACCGGCTTCGTATTCAAGATCCAGGCCAACATGGATCCAAAACACCGCGACCGCATTGCCTTTCTGCGGGTGTGTTCCGGCCGCTTCGACCGCGGTATGAAAATCCGGCAATCCGCTGGCGGCAAGGTATTTGCCGTCAACAACGCCATCACCTTCATGGCGCAGGACCGCAACACCACCGACGAGGCCTGGGCCGGCGATATCATCGGCATACCGAATCACGGCACTATCCGCCTTGGCGACACCTTCACCGAAGGTGAAACGCTGAAATTCACCGGCATTCCTTCGTTCGCCCCCGAATTCTTCCGCAAGGCAAGAATAAAAAATCCTTTGAAAATAAAACAGTTGCAGAAAGGTTTGCAACAACTTGCTGAAGAAGGCGCCACGCAGCTGTTCCGACCGATTCAGTCCAACGACCTGATTCTTGGCGCAGTCGGCACCCTGCAGTTCGACGTCGTGGCACACCGGCTCGAGCACGAATACGGGGTTGAGGTGTTGTTCGAAGGCTGCGAATTCGCCACCGCGCGCTGGCTGCGCGGACCGGACACCGCACTCAGGCAGATAGCCGACCGCTACGGTTTCAACGTGGCGCTTGACGGCAGTGGCCTGTACGTCTACCTCGCACCCAACCGGGTCAACCTGGAAATGACGCGCGAGCGCTTTCCCGAGCTGGAGTTTCTTGAAACACGGGAAGTGGGCTGATGGACACCGTGCCGCAACCAAATCCCCGGCCGTGGTGTCCAAGCGGGCAATCTTGTCAGGGCCATTGCCCTCCAGCACATCATGTCACGGCAATTTCCGTTCATCGGCCATAAGATTTCGCCATTCCGGGATGAGTTTCCCGAATTGCGCGCTGCACTGCCGTCACCCGAGCATTACGTCGAAATCCGCATTCCGCGCACGCTATTCATTGCCCTGCTGGTTTCGTTCCTGCTGCACTTGCTGGCCATGTTCTTGCTGCACTGGCGCACGCCAGTCATGGCACCGCCGGCAAGCCAGGGCAGCGAAGGTCCGCTCAACGTGGAACTGATGCCCTCCCGGCCAGCGGCCGCACCGACGCCGCAAACCCCATCGGTTCCGATCCGGATTGAGCACCAGACCGTCCGCCCGCAGCGCAAGTCCGCCCACGTGCGCCAGCAACACATCCTGACGGCGCCGGGAAATCATGGCCTGTCGTTGCCACCGCCGCATCCGGTACCGACGCCGCCGGCCCCGGCTGAAACCTCTCCGACCGCCATCCCGGGCGACATGAGCAGCTATATCAACATGATGCGCGCACGCAAGCGCGCCATGATGGGCGAGGCCGGCGGCGGTGGGGGTGAAACGCCGAAGGATGCCCGCATGGCCAACATCCAGCGCAACCTGCAGGGCCAGGGCGGTGGCGGTATCTTCCAGATCACCCGCATGAGCGACGATAGTGCGACCTTCATTTTCCGCGGCTGGGACAACGCCACCTGGAGCAGTCCGAGCCTGCAGACCTTCACCGTCGAAGCCGACGCCCACAGCGACATCGAACATGCCATCGTGCGCAAAATGATCGCCATCATTCGCAAGCGCCACCCCGACACTTTCGAATGGGAATCACAGCGTCTGGGCCAGACCATAACGTTGTCCGCCCGCCCGGAAGACAATGCGGGGCTGGAAGACTTCCTGATCAAGGAGTTCTTCTACGACAACGGCGGCCATTGAGCACGCACAGCTGCGGCCAGAGTGCTGACTCAGCGCAGCCGGTCGAGCCCTATTTCATCGTTGGCGTAAGGATGGCATCATGAGCTGCAGCCGGTGCTGACTCAGCGCAGCCGGTCGAGCCAGTCCTGACGCGCCGAGCGGGCCTGAGCAAACGTCGCCTCCAGCGCAGCGCCATCACCACGTTGCAGCGCGGCACGCAACTGGCCCACCTGCGCCAGATAAGCATCCAGTTCCGCCAGCAGCGCCTCTCGGTTTGCCAACGCAATATCACGCCACATCTCCGGGCTGCTGCCGGCAATGCGGGTGAAATCACGAAAACCGCTCGCTGCAAAATCGAACAGTTGTCCGGCATTGTCGCGCGCGGCGATCATGTCTACCAATGCATACGCCAGCAGATGCGGCAAATGGCTCACTGCGGCAAAAATGGCGTCATGCTCTGCCGCCGTCATGCTGCGCACCTGTGCACCGCACTGTCGCCACATGGCGGCAATACGCTGCACGCCGGCCGGATCGCTCTCTGCCAGCGGTGTCAGCACCACGTTGCGGCGCTGATACAGGTCAGCGCGCGCGGCAAGCGGCCCGCTCAACTCGGCTCCGGCCACCGGATGACCCGGCACACAATCACGCAGGTGCGCTCCGAGATGCTGCCGCATCAGTGACACCACATCCTGCTTGGTGCTGCCTGCATCGGTGACAAGCATGCCTGGACGCAAATGTGGCGCAATGGCTCGCATTACGCTGTCCATCTGCCCCACGGGCATCGCCAGCATGACCACTTCGGCCCCTTCCAGGGCCTCGGCGGCATTGTCCGTCATCCGGTCGATCAACCCGTGCTCGCGCGCGAGTTTCAGGCTCGACAGGCTGCGTCCGACACCAGTCACCTCGACAACCGCTCCGGCGGCTTTGAGCGCCAGCGTGAGCGAACCGCCAATGAGACCAACTCCGAAAACGGTCAGGCGGCGGATCGGTACAAAACCGCCCTGTTCGGCCATCGGCGTCAGATGTCGCGACCGATCACGCGTGCAATCCCGCCCAACTCGCCCATCAGTACCTTGAGTTCGTCGGGAGCCAGTGCCTGGTCGGCATCGCACCAGGCCTCACATGGTGTCGGATGCATCTCGACCAGCAGTCCGTCCGCGCCAGCGGCCACGGCCGCACGCGCCAGGGCGCCCACCATCCATGCCTTGCCACCGGCATGCGACGGATCGACGATCACCGGCAGGTGGGTTTCACGCTTCAGTACCGGAATGGCCGTGACATCGAGCACATTGCGGTAGGCCGTCTCGAAAGTGCGGATGCCGCGCTCGCAGAAAATGATGTTGTGATTGCCGCCCGCAGCAATGTATTCGGCCGCCATCAGCCACTCGGAGATGGTCGCTGACATGCCGCGTTTGAGGATCACCGGCTTGTTGACCCGCCCCACTTCCTTGAGCAGGTCGAAATTCTGCATGTTGCGCGTTCCGATCTGGATGACATCCACATTCCATTCAAGGAAGGTATCGAGCATGCGGATGTCCATGAGTTCGGTCACAATGGGCAAGCCCTGCGCATCCGCAGCACGGCGGAACATTTCCAGTCCTTCCACGCCCTTGCCCTGAAACGAATATGGGCTGGTGCGCGGCTTGAATGCCCCGCCACGCATCAGGCGACATCCGGCCTCGCGCACGAATTGCGCTGCCTGGTCCATCTGTGGCTGGGTTTCCACCGAGCACGGGCCGGCAATGACCTGCACGGTCTTGCCGCCAACCGGCACGCCGGAGACATCGACCACACTGTTTTCCTTGTGCCATTCACGGGCAACGATCTTGTACGGCTTGACGATGTGCATCGACTGGTCCACTCCGGCCATGGCATCTATCAGTTCCTGGTTGATGGCACGCTCGTCGCCGATCGCTCCGATGATGGTGCGTTCAACACCACGCGACACATTGGCCTCGCAACCGTACTCCTTGATTTTCTTCACGACTGCCTCGATCTGCTGTTCGCTTGCCCCCGGGCTCATGACAATGATCATTTCCGTTCCTCCATGGCGCTTTCGAGCGCCTGCAAAAATTGGTGATTTTCCGCGGCCAGTCCGATACTGACGCGCAAATACTGGTCCATGCCGTAAGCGCCAAGCGGACGCACGATGACCCCTTGCTCAAGCAGACGCCGGTACATCGCGGTGGCATTGCCGATGCGGCAGGCAAGAAAATTGCCGTGGGAAGGGATGAAATCGACCCCCAGCAACTTCAGCCCCTGAACCAGCTGGCCCATGCCCAGCCGGTTCAGTGCCCGAGTGCGTTCGACGAACCCGGTATCGCTCAGCGCTGCCGTTGCGCCAACCAGCGCCAGGCTGTTGACATTGAACGGTTGGCGCACCCGGTCGAGCAATCCGGCCACCTGTGCGTCCGCAAGGGCGAAACCTGCGCGCAGACCCGCCAGACCATACGCCTTGGAAAACGTGCGCGTCACGATCAGGTTGGGGAACACGCCCAGCCACGATACCGAGGGAGAACGCTGGTCATCGGGCAGATATTCGTCATAGGCCTCGTCAAGCACCACCAGCACATGGCGCGGTACGCGTTCAAGAAAACCGCGCAACACGTCTGCAGACAGAAAGGTGCCGGTCGGATTGTTCGGATTGGCGATGAACACCATGCGTGTGTCTGGCCGTATGGCCGCCAGCATCGCTTCCAGGTCATGACCGAAATCCCGCGCAGCGACTTCGATGCCGGTCGCACCGCACGCCTGAACCACAAGCGGATAGACCGCAAAGGCATAACGAGAATAGACCGCAGAAGTGCCTGCGTACAAAAATGCCCGTGCCGCCATTTCCAGCACGTCATTCGAACCATTACCGAGCACGATCTGCGTCGCATCCACCCCCAGACGGACCGTCAGCGCAGTTTTCAGCTCATGTCCATTGCCATCCGGATAGCGCGCAAGATCAGCCATCGCCTCGGCGACGGCATCGAGCGCCATCGGACTTGCGCCCAGCGGATTCTCGTTGGACGCCAGCTTGACGATACGTGCCGGGTCCAACCCCATTTCCCGGGCCAGTTCGGCAATCGGCTTGCCTGGCTGGTACGGAGCAATGGCCCGCACGTGCGCCGGAGACAGGTCACAACACGAATTCAACATACGCTTCCCGGATAAGATCCCAGCACTTTCATCAGGCTGGCCTGTGCGGATACTTCCTGCAATGCCGCCTTGACCGCCGCATCCTCGCGATGGCCTTCGATGTCGACGAAAAAAACGTATTCCCAGATCGGGGTGCCGCGGCTGAACCCGCCGAGTCGGCTGCGAGCCGGACGCGATTCAAGCTTGGTCAGCGAAATGCCATGCGTGCTGAACGGCTGCAGCAGGCTCACGATCGCCCCCGGCTCGTTGGGACGCGACAGCAGCAACGAGGTCTTGTCATTGCCCGACGGCGCGGCGACGTCGCGTGTGGCAATCACCACGAAGCGGGTGGTATTGTCCGGCTCATCCTCGATGCGGTCATGCAACCGGTACAGGTGGTAATGCTGCGCCGCAGTCTCTCCCGCCACCGCCAGTGCGCTGCTGTCTTCCGCGGCCAGGCGTGCCGCTTCGGCGTTACTTGCCACCGCCACCTGTGACACGCCGGGCAGATGGATTGCCAGCCAGTTGCGGCACTGGGCGAGCGATTGTGCATGCGAATAGATCACACGCACACCTTCGAAACCTTCCACCTTGCGCAGCAGTGAATGGTGGATGCGCAACGCGACTTCGCCACTCAGATGCAACGGTGTTTCCTGCAGCAGGTCGAGCGTACGGTTCACTGCGCCTTCGGTTGAGTTCTCCACCGGGACGATACCGTAGTCCGCCGAACCGGCTTCGACTTCGCGAAACACCTCGTCGATCGACGCACACGGCTGCAGTTGCACCGCATGGCCAAACTGGCGGAGCGCAGCCACTTCGCTGAATGAGCCTTGCGGGCCGAGATAAGCCACCGTCAGCGGCCGTTCCAGCGCAAGGCAGGCAGACATGATCTCGCGCCAGACGCGCACCACTGCCTCGCGCCCCATCGGCCCACGGTTGTGTTCCGCCACGCGGCGCAGTACCTGCGCCTCGCGTTCTGCGCGATAGACCACACCGTTTTTCAGTTTGCCGACCGCCTGGGCGAGCGCAGCACGACGGTTGAGCAATTCGAGCATATCGATATCGATCGTGTCGATCTCGCGCCGCAATTCGGCCAGCCGCGCCGTGTCTTCCTGTGTAATGTCCTGCGATGCCATGTCATCCATGCTGACGAACAAATTCCTTCATGTAATTGACCAGCGCTTCCACGCCGGCCAGCGGCATCGCATTGTAGATCGACGCACGCATACCGCCAGCCAGCCGGTGTCCCTTGAGCTGGAGCAGTCCATTGCGTTCGGCGCCCTGCAGAAAAGTGGCATCGAGCGCGGGATCGGTCAGGGTGAATGGCACATTCATGAGCGAGCGGCTGCCGGGCTCGACCGGATTGCGGTAGAAACCGCTGCCATCGATATAACCATACAGCAGTTCGGCCTTGGCGCGGTTGCGCTCCGCCACTGCCGGCAAGCCGCCGTCGCGCAGCAACCGCGCAAACACCAGCCCGGCCATGTAGATCGCCCAGGTCGGCGGCGTGTTGAACATCGAGTCATGCTGTGCATGAGTACGGTAGTCGAGCATCGTCGGCGTGCCTGGCATTGGTGTTCCAATCAGGTCTTCGCGCACGATCACCAGTGTCAGTCCGGCCGGACCGATGTTCTTCTGTGCACCGGCGTAAATGAGGCCGAACCGCGACACATCGACCGGTTGCGACAGGATGTCCGACGACATGTCGGCAACCAGCGGTACAGTGCCGGTTTGAGGAATCCAGTGAAACTGTACCCCGCCAATGGTCTCGTTGGTGGTGTAATGCAGATAGGCTGCCCCGGGATCCATCTGCCAGCCGGATTGCGGCGGAACGGCATGAAACCCGGATGATTCGCTGCTTGCCGCCAGGCGCACCCTGCCGAAACGACCGGCCTCTTCGATGGCTTTTTCCGACCAGATTCCGGTGTGCACGTAATCCGCACCCGGACGGCCACGCAGCAGGTTCATCGGCACCATGGCAAATTGCGTCCACGCGCCGCCCTGCAGGAACAGCACACGATAATCGGACGGAATGCCAAGCAAGGCGCGCAAATCGGCTTCGGCCTGATGCTGGATGCCAAGGTACGGCTCGGCGCGGTGGCTCATTTCCATCACCGACATGCCACTGCCGTGCCAGTCGAGCATTTCTTCACCCGCTTGCGCGAGCACCTCTTCAGGCAGAATCGCCGGGCCGGCGCTGAAATTGAATACCCGCATCGAAATCGTCCCGTCAGGCTTTGTGATTGCCGGCAATCAGCGCCTGCCCGATGGGCAGCACTTCCGCTTCGGTCACGCCGGTGTTGCTGTAGCCGACGAAACGCGCGCCATTTTCGATTTCGAGCGCCGCCGCCGAGACATCACCTTCAACCAGCGCCTGACGATGGATGCGCAGCAGACCGCGTGCACTGATACAACTTTTCACCTGACCATGCACCACCACGTTTTCCGCACTGAGGGTATCACCCACCATGCGACCGCTGCCGGCAATCTCCACGTCACCCTTGACGATGAGATTGCCCCGCACTTCACCTTCCAGGCGCAGGTTGC
>JAJXUP010000079.1 GCA_021782795.1 Pseudomonadota bacterium
CTGGCTCGCCTTACGTGGATCACAATCCGGCGACTGGCTGTTTCCGGGACGGAACCCGCAGCGGCCGATCACCGGCCGCGCCATCGAATTGCGCCTCGCCCGACGCGCAGTCCTGGCCGCATCCGGGCAGCCAGTCCATCCGCACATGCTGCGCCACGCCTTTGCCTCACATCTGCTGCAATCCTCCGGCGACCTGCGCGCGGTACAGGAACTGCTGGGTCATGCCCGCATCAGCAGCACGCAGATCTATACGCGCCTCGACTTTCAGCACCTCGCGCGCGTATACGACCAGGCGCATCCGCGTGCGCGCAAGAAACCCGCCCCCTGAGCCACGCCAGCACCCTGTTCGCCCGAATTTGCCACGAAAAAAACGCTGGTCCGGTTTCCCGGCCAGCGTATCGTCCGCCCTGGACAAACAGGTACTGCTGCTCAGCTCTCCGGCTGTACCGCAACGGTAATTTCGGAAACCACATCAGCATGCAATGCAATGCTGACCGGAAACTCACCGATGCTCTTGATTGGACCACCAGGCATGCGCACTTCATTCTTGCTCACGGTAATGCCTTGCGAGGTCAGCGCATCGGCAATGTCGATATGCGTCACGGAACCAAACAAACGTCCGTCCATGCCCGCCTTCTGCGTCAGCACCAGCGTCAGCTCGGACAGCTGGTCGGCACGTGCCAGCGCGGCAGCATGGGCTGCAGCGTGAGCCTTTTCCAGCTCGGCACGGCGCTCCTCGAACTGCTTGAGATTGGCTTCGGTCGCGCGCTTGGCCTTGCCTTGCGGAATCAGGAAGTTACGCGCATAACCGTCCTTCACCTTGACTACGTCACCCAGGGTACCCAGGTTGACGACTTTTTCCATCAGGATCACTTGCATGCCGCTCTCCTCAATGCAGGTCGGTGTAAGGCATCAGCGCGAGAAAACGCGCGCGCTTGACGGCGGTGGACAGCTGGCGCTGGAAACGGGTCTTGGTGCCGGTGATGCGCGCCGGGATGATCTTGCCGTTTTCGGCAATGAAATCCTTGAGCAGCTCGACATCCTTGTAGTCGACCCAGGTGATGTTCTCTACCGTAAAGCGGCAGAATTTGCGACGCTTGAACAGTTGGCGGGAATTATCGCGGCGCTTGGCCGTCTTGTTGTTGCTGGTTGGACGTGGCATGGTGCCCTCCTGAATTCGTAAGCGTTTTCATGCCGCACACTGGCGGCGACCGGGGTTGCCGCTCAGGCAGCACCTTGTGTTTCGGTGGCCGGCTTGCCTTCCGGCTGCAGCAGCGAGCGCGATTTTTCTTCCTTCATCATCGGGGAAGGGGCTACCACGGCCTCGTCCATGCGCACGACCAGATGACGCAGCACGGCATCGTTGAACTTGAAACCATGTTCCAGTTCGTCGAGGGTTTCCTGATCGCACTCGATGTTCATGAGCACATAATGCGCCTTGTGGATTTTCTGGATCGGGTAGGCCATCTGCCGGCGACCCCAGTCTTCCAGACGGTGAATGTTGCCATTGCGGCTGGCGATCTGTGCGCGGTAGCGCTCGATCATCGCGGGCACCTGTTCGCTCTGGTCAGGATGCACGATGAATACAATTTCATAGTGACGCATATAAACTCCTTGTGGATGAAGCCCCCTGCAGCGTGGCGATCACGCCTGACGTACAGTGGAGCAAGGCGCAGCGGTGGTACACCCCCGACCCAGGGCCGAGGGAACTGGCAATTATAAATGCACGCCGGTCTTGTGGCAAGTGTTTGCCTGTATTCGCAATTTTGTCCGCGCGGATTGGCCGGATGAGCAATCTGCAGCACATGGGTTACACACCGGAAACAAAAACTGGCTAGAATTGACCCTGATGTCCGCATCGGTTTTGTGCGCCACCCACGGCACTCTGAGTCAGGAACCTGCCCATGACAGTCCGACCGCTTCTTCTGTTCGTGCCCGCGATTGTGCTGGCGGGGGGGATCCTGTTCTGGCCACCGGCACACCGCTGGCTGTTCGGAGCCCCCTCAACACAACAGTACGTCACGGTCTCCGGCAACATCGAAGCGCATCAAAGCGTACTGAGCTTTGCTGCCGTACAGGCACCCATCATTGCGCTGCCGTTCGACGAGGGCCGGTTCGTACGCGCAGGGACAGAACTGGCTCGGGTGGACGCGCGTCTGTACCAGCAGCAACTGGCAATGGACCTGGCCGGCGTCGCCGTGGCACGGAAACAGCTGGATGTTGATCGCAGCAACCTGCTGGCCGCAGGCTATACCGTTCGCAGCGATCGGTTCGACCTGGTCAACAAACGGCGTGATGCGCAACGCAACCAGGCTCAGCTCGCCATTGGCGCGGCTTCACAACAAGCCAGCGACCTGAGCGCCACCCAGGCCGCCCAGGCCGCCCAGACATTGGCGCACGATCAGGCGCTGGTAGCGCAGGCGCGCCATACCCTGGCGCTGGCGCAAGCCAGTCTGAAATCGGCCGAGGCGCGCGCGGCTCTGGACCGGGTCACCCTGTCCTACACCGTACTGCGCGCTCCATTCAGCGGGGTGCTCAGCGTGCGGGAAGCCGAACTGGGCGAGCTGGCAGGGCCAGGCGTGGCCATCTTCACGCTCGACGATCTGGATCACGTCTGGCTACGCGCCTACATCAACGAAACCAACCTCGGCCAGATCCGGCTCAATGAGCCGGTCGAAATCCGCACCGACACCTGGCCGGACAAGATCTGGCACGGGCGCATCGGTTTCATTGCCTCCGAAGCCGAATTCACGCCAAAGACCGTCGAGACGCATGCCGAGCGCGTCACACTGGTATACCGCATCCGCATCGACATCAGCAACCCGTCGCACCAGCTGCTGCCCGGCATGCCTGCCGAAGCACGCATTGCCCTGCTGCCGGCAGCACAATGAGCTCCCTGTCCACCACAACCGCGGCTGACGCCGTCCCAGCGGTGCGAGTCCATGAACTGAGCCGGGCATTTGGCACGCTGCAGGCCATTGATAATGTCAGCTTTTCCGTGGCGCCCGGAGAAATTTTCGGTCTGGTCGGCCCGGATGGCGCGGGAAAAACCACACTGATGCGCATGCTGGCCGGTGTTCTGGCTCCGGATCACGGCCGCATCGAGCTCGACGGCATTGATGTGCAGCACCAGTCCGAGCAGGCCAAGCGGCACCTGAGTTACATGCCGCAACGTTTTGGTCTGTATGAAGACCTGACGGTGGCGGAAAACATCTTTTTCTACGGTGAACTGTTTTCGGTTGCGACCAGCGATCGTCGCACGCGCAGCGAAACACTGCTGCATGCCGCCGGGCTGACCGATTTCCGCCACCGTCGTGCAGGACAGCTGTCCGGCGGCATGAAACAGAAGCTGGGGCTGATCTGCGCGCTGATCCATACGCCGCGCGTATTGTTGCTCGACGAACCGACCACAGGTGTCGATCCGGTGTCACGGCGCGATTTCTGGGCCATTCTGTACCAACTGCGCGAACAGGGCGTCACCATCGTGCTCTCTACCGCCTACATGGACGAGGCCGAGCGCTGCACCCGGCTCGCGCTGGTACATGGCGGCCGCATCCGTCAATGTGACACGCCCGCCCGGCTCAAGGCGGCCATGCCGGGCTCGCTGCTGGAACTGGTCGCTGCCGACCCTCGCGCCATCCACGGCGCCCTCAGGCATCAGCCCGGCGTGCTTGGTTCGCTGCTGATGGGCGACCGGGTGCATGTGCGCGTGGACAACGCCACCCGGCGCATGCCTCAGTTGAACAATTTTCTCGGCGAGCAGGGCCTGGACATCCAGGGCATGGAACAGGTCGAGCCCGGCATCGAAGATGTATTCGTCGCCTTGCTGGACGAGGAGGCACCGGCATGAATGCTGGCGCTCCGGTAATGGGTGGCGAAGGCCTGACACGCCGCTTCGGTGATTTTGTCGCAGTGGACCGGCTCGATCTGAACATCCTGTCGGGCGAAGTGGTCGGATTTCTTGGCCCCAACGGTGCGGGCAAATCAACCACCATCCGCATGCTGTGCGGCCTGTTGCTGCCCAGCGCAGGCTCGGCCCGGGTTGCCGGGTACGACATCCGCACCCAGGCCGAAGCGGTGCGCGAACACATCGGCTACATGTCGCAACGGTTTTCGCTCTACAACGACATGACGGTACGGGAAAACCTGCGCTTCTTTGCCGGCATGTATCGTGTTGCGCGTAGCGAGCGTGCGCAACGCATGAAGTTCGCCATCCGCATGGCCGGTCTGGAAGGGCGGGAAAATGCCCTGGTGCGCACGCTGGCCGGCGGATGGAAACAACGGCTGGCGCTCGGCTGTGCCATTCTGCACCGGCCACCGGTTTTGTTTCTCGACGAACCGACCTCCGGAGTCGAACCCGAAGCGCGGCGGCGCTTCTGGGATCTGATCCACGACCTGGCCGCCCAGGGTGTCACCACGCTGGTATCCACCCATTACATGGACGAAGCCGAGTACTGCAATCGCATCGCACTGATCGATCGTGGCAGGCTGGTTGCCATGGGCAGCCCGCGCGAACTGCGCGCGCACGAACTGGGCGGCACACTGTATGCGCTCCGCTGCCAGCCACTGGGTGCGGCATTGCAGCTGACGCTGACCCAGCCCGGCGTCGTCGAAGCCGCGATCTTTGGCGACCGACTGCATGTGGTACTGGCACCCCCCGGCCCAGAGTCCGCGTCGATCACAGCCGACGAACTGATCATCCGGCTCAGGCAGGCCGGAGTCGACGCCGGCCAGGCACACCCGGTGTCACCCAGTCTCGAAGATGTGTTCATCCGCCTGGTATCGCCACCGCACCAGAACAGGAACCATCCATGAACCTGCGTCGCCTGTTTGCCCTGGCCTGGAAGGAATCGCTGCAGATCTGGCGTGATCCCCGCAGCCTGGCCATCGCACTGCTCATGCCACTGATGCAGATGGGTATCCTCGGCTACGGTGTCAGCCTGGATATCAAACGGGTGCCGCTATGCGTTTTCGACCAGGAAAACAGCCAGCAGAGCCGCGCAATGGTCAACAGTTTCGTCGCTTCCGGCTGGTTTCGTCTGAGCCGCAGGCTGGTACGCGACGACGATGTGCGCGACGCCATGGATCGAGGCAGCTGCAGTGCGGCGCTGGTGATCCCGGTCGATTTTTCACGTCGGCTGAGTCAGCATGGCAGCGCTGCCGTACAGGCGATCTTCGATGCGACTGACGTCAACACCACCAATATTGCCCTCGGCTATGCACAGGGCGCCCTGGCCCTGGCATCGCAGCAGATGTACGCCCGCTGGGCCGCAGCGCACGGCGTAGCCGCCACACGCGTCGGTCAGGTCGATCTTGAGCCTGGCACCTGGTTCAACGAAACGCTGGACAGTCGCAATTTCATCATTCCGGGTGTGGTCGCCGTCATCCTGGCGCTGGTCGGTGCCCAGCTTACTTCGCTGACCATTTCCCGGGAATGGGAACGGGGCACCATGGAACAGCTGATCTCCACGCCGGTTACCGCACTCGAGGTCATGCTTGGCAAACTGCTGCCGTATTTCGCCATCGGAATGCTGGATGCCGGGTTCTGTCTGGCGACGGCGGTATTCTGGTTCCATGTGCCGTTTCGCGGCGACCTGTTCACGCTGCTCATCACCACACTGCTGTTCCTTGTCGTGGTACTCGGCATCGGCTACCTGATCTCGGTTCGCATCCGCAGCCAGCTGGGCGCCAGCCAGGTGGCCTTGCTGCTGACCATGCTGCCGGCAAACCTGCTGTCAGGATATACCTTTCCCATCGATCAGATGCCGGGCGCGATCCAGACGTTGTCACTGGTGGTATATGCCCGTTACTACGTCAGCATCCTGCGCGGCGTATTCCTCAAGGGCAGCACCATTGACGACCTGTGGTTTCCGATCGCCGGGCTGTCCCTGTACGCGCTGCTGATTCTCTGGCTGGCCGCGCGCGCTTTTCGCAAGCGGCTGGACTGAACCGTGTTCGAACGTCTGTATGTGATGCTGATGAAAGAGTTCATCGAACTCAAACGCGACCATTGGGCGCTGTTTCGCCTCACGGTACCGCTGCTGATCCAGATGCTGGTATTCGGTTATGCGGCCACGTTTACCGTACACCACGTGCGCACTGCGGTGCTCGACCTGGACCACAGCCAGGCCAGCCGCGCACTGGTTTCGCATTTTGCCGCCAGCCCGAATTTCGCCATAGTCGACCAGCCCGACACACCCGCCACGATCACGCGCGACATCGACCAGAACAAAGCGGTCATCGCTCTGGTCATCCATGCCGGATTCGGCCGGAAACTCGGCAATGGCACCCGTGCGCCACTGCAGGTCATCGTCGACGGCACCAATTCCAATACCGCCCTGATTGCCCTGGGTTATGTCAAC
Source organism: Pseudomonadota bacterium (assembly GCA_021782795.1). Classification (GTDB taxonomy): domain Bacteria; phylum Pseudomonadota; class Gammaproteobacteria; order Burkholderiales; family Sulfuriferulaceae; genus Sulfuriferula. The sequence goes on from JAJXUP010000079.1 coordinate 6,363, forward strand.
CAGATCGTGGCGCAGTTTTCCGTCGCACAGCCGCAGTCTCCGGCCATGATCGCCCCCACGGTGACTCCTGCCGCGTTCGTGACGTTGCAGGAACGTCCCTGGTACAACGAAGGGCTCGATGAACGCTGGTTTTTCATACCGGGGGTGATTGGCACGCTGACGCTGATGCAGGTTGTCAGTCTGACCGCCTTCGCCATCGTGCGCGAACGGGAAGTCGGTACGCTGGAACAGATCATGGTCAGCCCGATACGTCCGTTCGAATTCATTCTGGGAAAGACCATGCCATTTTTTCTCATCGGGCTCGCAGACATCGGTCTGGTCGTCAGTTTCGGCCTGCTCTGGTTTCATGTACCGTTTGTCGGCAACCCCTGGATCCTGCTGCTGGGGGCTTCACTGTTCCTGTTTGCCGCACTGGGCATGGGATTGTTGTTGTCGACGTTTTCGCAGACCCAGCAACAGGCTTTTGCGTTGAATTTCTTCTTCGTCAATCCGTTCTTCATCCTGTCCGGATTCGCGTTTCCCATCGCCTCCATGCCCAAAGCACTGCAATGGTTTACTGTAATCAACCCGTTGCGCTACTTTCTGGTAATCATCCGTGCCGTATTTCTCAAGGGAGTGGGACTGGAGGTGTTGTGGCCGCAGTTGCTGGCCCTGGCCGTACTGGCGCTGGGCATGCTCACGGCGAGCACCCTGCGGTTCAGGAAATCGCTCGACTGATCTGCGACACGGGTACCATTACAGGTTCAGAACACGACAAACGACAGCGCCGCCACCGTTGCGCCCAGCAGCGCACCGGCCAGCACGTCGGTCGGGTAATGCAGCCCGAGCACCAGCCGCGACGCGGCTACCGCCATCGTGAACGGCACGAGCAACCAGGCCAGCAGAGGGTAGTAATACACCGCCACCAGCGTGAAGGTAACGGCATGCAGGGTGTGGCCGGAAGGAAAGCTGAAACGGTCGAGCGGTGCAGTCAGGCAGTAGATATTGCCAAACTGCTGGTGCGGTCGAGGACGCAGCGTCTTGTGCTTGAGCCATTTGTAGATCAGCGTGGCGCTGAGTCCTGCTGCAAGCATCTGCAGCACCACCGGTACCGCCGTCGCGCCCTGGAACAGGTACATGGCAATCATCAGCGTATACCAGAACACGCCATCACCCAGCCGGCTGATGCGGCGGAACGCCACCAGCACCACAGGATAGCGCCCGACCCGGTTGAATCGCCGGGTCAGGTTCGCTTCATATTCGGCCATCCACTGCCAGCTCAGCTTCTCCACAGGCGTCTTCCTTGTCGATGATACTGTGCAGGATGCGTTCGAACCGGTCGTGCACGCTTTCCCAGGAGATGGACATCGCCGTTTCGCGAGAGTTCAGCCGGATCTGCTTTATCAGTTCCGGATTGACTGCCAGTTCGGTCGCTGCCCCAATGAAAGCGGAAAAGTCGTTGCACGCCGCCAGCATGCCATTTTCGCCATGACGAATCAATGCCTCGGCCGCAGCATAATTGTAGGCCACCACCGCCAGCCCGCTGGCCATTGCCTCGGTGGTGACATTGCCAAAGGTTTCCGTCAGGCTTGGAAATAAAAAAACATCGCCGGAAGCGTAATGCCGGGCCAGTTCCTCGCCACTGCGCACACCGCAGAATACCGCTTCCGGATACTGTTGTTGCAGTGCTGCGCGCTCGGGCCCGTCACCGACCAGCACCAGCCGGCTATCCGGATTGGCTGCGCGCATGGCGGCAAACGCCGTGAACACCAGCGACAGGTTTTTTTCCGGCGCAATCCGCCCCACATACATCACCACCCGCGTCGAGGCGCGCGCGCCCCAGAACGAGCGCAGCTCCGCGTCTCGCCGTCCGGGATGAAACAGCTCGGTGTCGACACCACGTGACACCACCTCCAGATTGCGGTAGCCGTGTTCCTGCAACTCTCGGCGCATGCTTTCGGTCGGCACCAGCGTCACGCACGCCTTGTTGTGAAACTTGCGCAAGTAGGCGAGGATGGGACGGCGCAGCCAGCCGGCGCCGTAATGTTTGCTGTAGCTGTGGAAATTGGTGTGAAAATCGGTGCTGACCGGCAGGCGCAGTTTCTGCGCCGCGGCCAATGCGGACCAGCCCAGTGGTCCTTCGGTCGCGATGTGGACCAGGTCCGGACGCCGCAGCTGCCATTGCCGTACCAGCGCGGTCTTGGCAGGCAACCCCAGCTTGAGTCCGGCATAGCGCGGAATTGGCACGCCAATCTTGAGCACCTCCTCGAGCTGCTCGCTGCGCGTGGCGCGATCGGCCGCACTCTGCCGCGGGCGGATCAATTGCACCTGGTGTCCACGCGCCAGCAGATCGCTGACCTGACGCCCGAGCGTCATCGCCACGCCGTTGACTTCGGGAGGATAGGTCTCCGTCACCAGCGCGATACGTAACGGCTGCGGCCGCGGAGCAAATATCTGCAAGAGGAATTCATCACTCATGGCGGCATTGTGCAGAGAACGCGCTGCAATTTCGTGAATCCTTCGTGAAGCTTTGGTGACGGTTTGTTACACCCGGCTGACACAATCCTCCACATCCGTGACTGCTGTCGCGTCAGCGAACACTTCCTGCCCACCCTCGCTGTTTGCTACACTGCCCGCATGTGTGTATGGATCGCCCGCGTTGCACTCGATATTCCCGTATTCCGCCTGTTCGATTATCTGGCAGGAGACCTCGGGATACAGGACATCGGCTGCCGGTTGCGGGTGCCGTTTGGCTCGCGCACGCGCGTGGGCATCCTTGTCGCGCTCACGGATACGAGTGATTGGCCAGCCGACCAGCTCCGCCGGGTCGTCGAAAAACTCGACGAGCAGCCGCTGCTGAGCGCAGAAATCCTGTCGCTGCTCGATTTTTGCGCAAAATACTACCATTACCCACCCGGTCCGACGCTGTTCTCTGCGCTGCCTGGCACGCTGCGCCGGGCCGTCACGCCACGCGAACCGGCGCACACATGGATA
>JAJXUP010000080.1 GCA_021782795.1 Pseudomonadota bacterium
ATCTGGGGGTTTTGTCAGGGTGTGGCTGCCGGCGCGTCGTTTTCTCCGGTTGCGGGTTGCCAGCCGCTACCCGGATCATAGGCACGGATGGCAGTGACCAGGCCGGTGGTGCGCGGCCCGAGGTCGCGTTGCCAGATCTTGCCGTCATGGTTCACTTCGAAGGTCATGATCCCGGATACGCCATAGCGCGCTGGCCAGGCCAGCAGGGCAAATCCCCGTGTGAACCGGCCGTTGACACGGTAGTCGCGCGCACCTGACGCTACGGACGGCCCCTGTGCGGGCAGCAGACGGAAGAAATAGCCGTGATATGGCGCGTGCTGCAGCACATCCTGCGGCGAATAGTGTTCGTCGGCTGCCGCTGCAAGCAGGGCACCGAGGGGGCTGGGTGCGCTGTTGGCCGAGGCTGGCCAGTATAGGCCGTCCTGTTGCCCTGGAGTACTGATAATTCTTCCTGCGTATACCGGAATGCCCTGATCGAAGTGGTGTGCGGCATATTCGCGTTCGGCTTCGACGATTTCCCGGCATACCTGCAGCGTGGCCAGTTCGTTGCGACCGATGCGCCGGCGCAGGATTTCGTGTTCTCCACGGATGGTATCGAAATGCCAGCGGCTGTTCACGCGCACCAGCGGGATCGGAAACGGCCATTCATCATCGCCAAGCAGCAACGAGGCCTGGCGGCCATCTGCGCTCAGCGCCAGTTTGCCGCCTTTTTCCCATGCCGCGCTGAATTGCCGGCGGTGGCGGGCATCGGCGACCGGGTCACCCGAATTGAACAGCTTGCTGCCGCCGGCACCGAACAGTGCCCGTAGCGCATGGCGGTCGCTGGTGCGGATGGCATGGACCAATGCTTGTGCCGCATCCACTGCGGATACGAAGTTTTGCTGGGGGATTGTCGTCGCGGCCTGGGCCCGCGGTGTACCGGCCAGCACCAACAGCAGCACGGCGGTCAGCCAGCGCCTTGTGGGCAGGGTGGGCGGGCAAATGGAGGGCTGGTGCGAACAGGGTGGCAGCACGATGGTTTCCTCAGTGGTGACCGGACCCATGCGACGACCCATGCGACGACCCGGCGTGTTCTGGCATGCTGGCATGCCCGCGGGCGCTTTCGTTGCGTACCTGCTGGCCTTGTCCGAAACGTTCGAACACCGAGTCGAAGCGTTCGGCTGGCATGCGCTGCGGTACGGCTGGCATGCGTGTCCGGCCAGGAGGCTGACGCGGCATGGCGGGCGAGATGGTCATCGGCGTAACGCCGCGCGGTACCGTCATGCCGCGCCATGCCTGCTGTTGTGAACCGGACGGTGCGGCGGGTCGATATATGGGAGTGGAACTGGCGGGTTGCGGCAGGTGCACTACCGTGACACCGGGTGGCAGTGCCTGTACGGATGGGGTGGCCAGAGCGGGGCCGTAGCCGCGGTATTCCGGTCGGGGCTGCACCGGGGGCAGTCGCCTGAGCTGACGATACAGGCGTGGATCGCGGTATGGCACGCCATGGCGGTGGAACGGATCGTGTCGCCATGCCTGTCGTTCGCCGCCCGGGTAACCTGGACGGACGACGTCAATGCGGTGGTCGCGCCAGTCCCACGAGCCGAAAAAGAAGCCAGCGCCAACGCCGACGCCCAGCCCCCAGGCAAAGTTGCCATTCCATCCGTAACCGGGCCAGGCTGTCCACAACTGGGGTGGATAGTCTGGCCACGACCAGGCGCCATAGACGGTGTCGGGGTTGTAATAGGGAACGTAGACGACGTTGGCGTCGGCAGGGACAATCTCGATGGCGCCGTTACCGGTCTGTTCGACCAGCATCTGTGGCGATGAGCTCAGGGTGCCTGCCGCGAGGGCACGTTGCCGCAAGGTCTGGATGGCAGCAGTGACCTGCGCCTGCTGATCGAGGTAGGCATCGCCGAGCCGTTGCGTCCATTCGAGGTTGCGGCTCATGGTTTGCAGGATCTGCGGGAATGCTTCGAGCGAGGTCACGCTGGGGTCCCAGCCTTGACCACTGGCTTCGCGTACAGCTTCGTCGGGGTCGAGATCGGGGTGGTTTGCCGACCAGCGTGCCGCTTCGACCACTTCGAGCGGATAAGTGGCCGCCATCAGGATTTGCGCCAGCAAGGGATCGGGATAGAGCGCGACCGGCGCCAGCATCTGTTCGAGCTCGGGCTGCGAGAAGGCGATGGACGTTTCGTCCGCAACGGCGTTGCCCGGACATGCGAGCAAAAACGGCAGGATGACGAGCAAAAAACCGGCGAGACGTTTCATGGATGGCCCGGGCGGTTGTACAGGCTGAAATCATGGTGACAGCGGCGCGCGCGACTGTCAATCCTTGCAAACGGTGAGCACTCTGTCACGCAGGCCGATGCAGGTTGCGTGCGATGTTCCGCCATCGCCCCGTTGGGTGAATTTGCCCCTGTGCAGGCAGGGTTGCATTATCATTGATGCGATGATTCTGGTGGAATGCGTGCCCGGCTGGCCGGGCTGGAATGCGGGGATTTTCGGGGGAATCATGAAAACAAACATGAAAGCGGCCGGATTGTGGCTGGCAGGTCTGGTGTCGGTCTCGTGCGCATGGGGGGATCCCGTGACACAGGTGCAGATCGATGGCGCCGCGGTCAATGCCATGATGCGCGCCCGCCAGCAGACATTGGTGGCCTATGCCCGGCAGGTGAATGAGATCGTGGTGGCGCGGGTACGGCAGATCCGGGTACAGCAGGAGCAGGGCCTGATGAAGCAGAGTGGTCATCCGGTGCCATTGCCGACCGGTCTGTGTCGCGCCATCGTTTCCGTGGCCGCCGACGGTTCGTTGAGTCGGGCCCAGCTGGCCAGTTGTGCGTCACCCGAACTGGGAGATTTCCTGCTCAGGGCCATCAATCTGTCGGCACCGTTTGCGCCACTCGGGTACAACGCCATTTTCCCGGTGCAGGCCAGCATGCCAGTGGCTACCCCCGGAGTGTTCGGAAACTGACCGGCGTTCAGTCGAATACCACAGTCTTGTTGGCATAGAGCAGCACACGATGTTCGATGTGCAGTCGCACGGCGCGTGACAGGACAATCTTTTCCAGGTCGGCTCCGCGGCGGATCAGGTCGTCGAGATCATCACGGTGCGAGATTCGCGCCACGTCCTGCTCGATGATTGGCCCGTCGTCAAGCACTTCGGTGACGTAGTGGCTGGTGGCGCCGATCAGCTTTACGCCACGTTCGAAGGCCCGGTGGTAGGGTTTTGCGCCATGGAACGCGGGCAGGAACGAGTGATGGATATTGATGATGCGGTTGGGGTAATGACGGATGAAGTCGGCCGACAATACCTGCATGTAACGTGCGAGCACGATGAAATCGATGTGGTGGCGGCGCAGGATGGCGAGCTGCGTACTTTCTGCCTCGGTCTTGCTGTCCTTGTGGACGTGGATATGCTGGAACGGAATGCCATAGGCCTGGGCCAGCCACTGGGTGTCGAGGTGGTTGCTGATGATGATGGGAATTTCGCAGTTGAACTCCCCAGCCTGGTAGCGGTAGAGCAGATCAGCCAGGCAATGGTCATAGCGTGATACGAAAATCGCCATGCGTGGCCGGTGTCCCGAATGCGCCAGTCGCCATTGCATGGCAAACGCGCGCGCCACCGGTTCGAAAGCTGTTTCGAAGTCTTCCAGCGCCAGGTCGAACTGGCTCAGATCCCATTCCACACGCATGAGAAACGTGCCGCTCTCGGCATCCTGATGCTGGTCCGCATGCAGGATGTTGGCATTATGGCTATAAAGAAAATTGGCAATGGCTGCAACCAGGCCTTTCTGGTCCGGGCAGCTGATGAGCAAAATGGCGGTCGTGGTCATGTAACGGGGCCGGCAGCGTGATACGAGCCGCAATCATACCGTCCCCAAGGGTGCCGCGTCATGTGCGCTGCCCATAAAGAGCGGAAAAAATATTCAGACAAACCGGTTGTACAGGACACAAGGTTTGGTTAAACTTACCAAGTGTTGTAGTATTTCTGCAAAATAAACACCATATATTGTGAATTCTGTGGAAAATCCGGTGTGCAACCCCTTGTATAACCTGTGTATAACCGGTGTGTCAGCGGGTTTGGTTTCCAGTCGGTGTTCCGGCTGGTCCCAACCGGAAACACGGATCGGCCGCCACTGCAGCACACGCCACCTGAAGACGACTAAAACTGAGGAGATCCCATGCAGACAGTGATTACCCCGACCGGTGAAGCAGCCAGTGCGCTGCCCCTGCCGATACAGCCTGCCGATGCTGCAGGCCAGGTAGTGCTGAATGATTACAAGATTATCCGGCGTAACGGAGCTGTGGTGGGATTCGAACCTTCCAAGATCGCCATTGCCATGACCAAGGCGTTCATCGCGGTGCACGGCGGCCAGGCGGCGGCGTCTGCGCGTATCCGTGACCTGGTCGACCAGCTCACCCAGGGCGTGGTGCAGGCACTCGTGCGCCGGCAGCCGCACGGCGGTACCTGGCACATCGAGGATATTCAGGACCAGGTCGAACTGGCACTGATGCGTTCCGGTGAGCATGAAGTGGCACGTGCCTACGTGCTGTATCGTGAAAAGCGCAATCAGGAACGTGCGGCGCAGCGTAGTGCGGCAGATCAGGAGCACGCCATCCATGTGGTGGATGGTGGACAGCGCCATCCGCTCGACATGCAGGTGCTGCGCGCCCAGGTGCAGTCGGCCAGCGAAGGTTTTGGCGAAGAGATCGATATCGATGCCATTCTGCAAGCCGCTGCGCGTGACCTGTATGACGGCGTGCCGCTGGCCGAAGTCGAGCGTTCGCTGATTCTGGCGGCGCGCGCGCGCATCGAACAGGATCCGCACTATGCTTTTGTGGCTTCGCGGCTGTTGCTCGATTCGATCCGCCACGAAGTGCTTGGACGCTCGGTCAGTCAGGCGGCCATGGCGAACGAATATGCGAACTACTTTCCCGAGTTCATCCGTCGTGGCATCGATGCGGAACTGCTTGATGAACGGCTGGCGCAATTCGATCTGGAGAAGCTGGGGCAGGCACTGGTGGCGGCGCGCGATTACAAGTTTGACTACCTCGGCCTGCAGACGCTGTACGACCGCTATTTCCTCCATATCGAGGAAGTGCGCATCGAGTTGCCACAAGCCTTCTTCATGCGTGTGGCGATGGGACTGGCGCTCAACGAGATCGATCGTGAAGCGCGCGCCATCGAGTTCTACCACGTGCTGTCCAGCTTCGATTTCATGAGCTCGACGCCGACTCTGTTCAATTCCGGAACCCGTCACAGCCAGCTGTCGTCGTGCTATCTGACCACGGTATCGGACGACCTCGACGGCATCTACCAGGCGATCAAGGAAAACGCCATGCTGCAGAAATACGCCGGCGGCCTGGGCAACGACTGGACTCCGGTGCGCGCGCTCGGTTCGCGCATCAAGGGTACCAACGGCAAATCGCAAGGTGTGGTGCCGTTTCTCAAGGTGGTCAACGACACCGCCGTGGCGGTCAACCAGGGGGGGAAACGCAAGGGTGCGGTGTGCGCTTACCTGGAAACCTGGCACATGGATGTGGAAGAATTTCTCGATCTGCGTAAAAACACCGGCGATGACCGTCGCCGCACGCATGACATGAATACCGCCAACTGGATTCCTGACCTGTTCATGAAGCGGGTCATGGAAAATGGCGAATGGACATTGTTCAGTCCGTCGGACGTGCCCGACCTGCACGATCTGTATGGCAAGGCATTCCAGGAAGCCTACGAACGTTACGAAGCGATGACCGTATCCGGCGTGATCCGCCATTTCCGTCGCCTGCCCGCAGTGCAGTTGTGGCGCAAGATGCTCGGAATGCTGTTCGAGACCGGGCATCCGTGGATCACTTTCAAGGACCCGTGCAATATCCGCAGCCCGCAGCAGCACGTAGGCCAGGTGCATAGCTCGAACCTGTGCACGGAAATCACCCTCAACACCTCGGCAACCGAAATTGCCGTCTGCAACCTTGGCTCGGTCAACCTGCTGGCGCACCTCAAGGATGACGGGCAGGGTGGCAGGATGCTGGATCTTGCCAAGCTCGAACGCACCACGCGTGTGGCGATGCGCATGCTGGACAATGTGGTCGATGTCAATTTCTACGCGGTAGGCAAGGCGCGCACCTCCAATCTCAAGCACCGTCCGGTCGGGCTGGGCATCATGGGTTTTCAGGACAGCCTGTATGCGATGCGCATCCCCTATGCTTCGCAGGAAGCCGTGGAATTTGCCGATCGTTCCATGGAGGCGGTGTGTTACTACGCTTACCAGGCATCGACCGAACTGGCGGCCGAGCGGGGCTGTTATTCGAGTTTTTCCGGTTCGTTGTGGGACCGTGGCATCCTGCCGCAGGACACGCTGAAGATGCTGGCCGAAGAGCGCGGCGGTTATGTCGAAACCGATACCAGCAGCACACTCGACTGGGAAGCGCTGCGTGCGCGCATTCGCGCCCACGGTATGCGCAATTCCAATTGCGTGGCGATTGCCCCCACGGCAACCATTTCCAATATCGTTGGCGTGTCGGCCAGCATCGAACCGGCCTACCAGAACATGTATGTCAAGTCGAATCTGTCTGGCGAGTTCACCATGACCAACGAGTACCTGGTACGCGATCTCAAGGCGCTCAAGCTGTGGGACGAGGTCATGGTGGGCGACATCAAGTATTTCGACGGTTCGCTGGCGCGCATCGACCGCATTCCTGCCGAGTTGCGTCAGTTGTACGCCACCGCATTCGAGATCGACGCCCTGTGGCTGGTGGAATGCGCCTCGCGGCGGCAGAAGTGGATCGATCAGGCGCAGAGCCTGAACATCTATCTTGCCGGCGCCTCGGGCAAGAAACTCGACGAAACCTACAAGCTGGCCTGGCTGCGCGGTCTGAAGACCACGTATTATCTGCGCACGCTGGGCGCCACCAGCGCCGAGAAATCCACCGGAAAGGGTGGTGAGCTCAATGCGGTCAGCGCGCATGCGCCCGCACCGCAGACCGAAGTGAAATTCTGCGCCATCGACGACCCGACCTGTGAATCTTGCCAGTAAATGTCGGTCATACGGTTATCAAGGAGCTACCAACATGATGCTGAGTTTTGAAGACAACACCCCGGTTCCCGCTCCGCGGAGCACCGATACCAGCGCAACCGCGGCCATGGCAGCCGACATTCCGTCCGGTGCCGCACTGCGCGTGCGCGCCGAGGACAAGCGCGTCATCAACGGTCTGGCCGACGTCAACCAGCTCGTGCCGTTCAAATACAAATGGGCCTGGGAAAAATACCTCGCCGGTTGCGCCAACCACTGGATGCCGCAGGAAATCAACATGAGCCGCGATATTGCCCAGTGGAAAGACCGCGCCGCACTCTCCGAAGACGAGCGCCGCATTGTCATGCGCAACCTGGGCTTTTTTACCACGGCCGACAGCCTCGCGGCCAACAACATCGTGCTGGGCACCTACCGCCACATCACCGCACCGGAATGTCGCCAGTACATGTTGCGCCAGGCATTCGAAGAAGCCATTCACACCCATGCCTATCAGTACATCGTCGAAAGCCTGGGGCTCGACGAGAGTGAAGTGTTCAATGCTTATCATGAAATCACCAGTATCCGCGAAAAAGACGATTTCCTGATCCCGTTCATCGAAACGCTCACCGATCCGACGTTCCGTACCGGCACGCATGAAAACGACCAGAAACTGCTCAAATCGCTGATCGTGTTCGCCTGCATCATGGAAGGGCTGTTCTTCTATGTCGGTTTCGTGCAGATTCTGGCGCTGGGCCGGCAGAACAAGATGACCGGCGCGGCCGAGCAGTACCAGTACATCCTGCGTGACGAATCGATGCACTGCAACTTTGGCATCGATCTCATCAATACCATCAAGCTGGAAAACCCGAAGCTGTGGACCCAGGAGTTCCGCGAAGAAATTCGCGGCCTGATGCGCCGTGGCGTGGAGCTGGAATACCGTTACGCCGAAGACACCATGCCGCGTGGCGTGCTCGGGCTCAATGCCACCATGTTCAAGGAATACCTGCGCTTCGTCGCCAACCGCCGCTGCCAGCAGATCGGCCTCGACGAACTGTACCAGGGCGCGACCAATCCGTTCCCGTGGATGAGCGAAATGATCGACCTGAAAAAGGAGAAGAATTTCTTCGAAACCCGTGTCACCGAGTATCAGACCGGTGGCGCGTTGAGCTGGGATTGATTCAGGGACCTCGTGGGCAACACATGCGCCTGAGAAAACGACGCATGTGGCTGCAATAAACGATGCACGACATTGCCAGTCCGAGCGATGGACACAGCGCAGGATTTTCACCAAAAAAAAGCCCCGAAGATCGCAAGCCGTTCAGTTAATGTGTTGATGGTGCATCTCAACGGTTAGTCGTGCCGGGTATGTAACAAATGCCAGCATAAATCCGAACCGGGTTACAGACAGGATGGCTGGTTACGGTCAAAATTGGACGCTGACAGGTGGTCAAATTTGGATGCTGATAGACAGATCAACGATCTGTTGTTTGAATCCGGATGAATAACGCCGCCGCGCGACGGGCTTGATGCTGGGCAACGTCATGAATAGGCGTCGGCTTGAAAATATGCGGACACTTATACGTTTGTCGTTGTGGCAAAGTCAGATGGTTACGCCGGATGGTTACAATGATTCTGAAACGCTCTCTCGTACACATTGCAGCGGCACTCGTTCCTGCCTTGTGGCTTTCCGGCTGCGCGACCTTGCCGCCGCAGGACGTGATTCCGGCGCAAGCCTACAATCCGGCAGCCGACGCCCGTCTCAGGGTCATCGATGCGGGAAGTCCGATCTGGATATTTCCGGATGCAGGCACGGCGCAGGTGCATGAGCCGCATCAGTCTGGCCGGCAAGGCATACTCGCTATCACCAAACCGACGAACTCCCTGTTTCACCGTAAACCTGTCTACCGGCACATCGGCATGCCGGTGGTCAATAACGAAACCATTGCCTGGGGGCAGTATCCGTTTCGCAGCCTGACGGGCAAACCAGGGCCCATTCTGACGATTGGCAAGCATTACAACGAATTTGTGATTCCTGCCAACGTGCCCGTGACGATCAAGGGTTTTCAGGCAGAGACGGGTTACTACGACCCGCTCATGTACAGTATCAACACCCTCACGC
>JAJXUP010000081.1 GCA_021782795.1 Pseudomonadota bacterium
CACATTGATCAGCAGGCCGGCCTGCAGCGCCTCGCCAACCAATGCACCACACGGCCGGTCGAGCTCGATGCCGATCAGCAGGCCCATGCCGCGAATGGTGCGCACGCCGGCCACGCCCGCCAGCCGTTCGGAAAACAGATCCTGAAGCAACTGGCCGATGCGGACGGCGTTGTGCAACAGTCCATCATCTTCCAGCGCCTGCAACGTGACCAGTCCGGCGGTACAGGCCAGCGGATTGCCGCCGAAAGTCGAACCGTGATTGCCAGGCTTGAACACTTCAGCCGCTGCGCCGCGCGCCAGACAGGCACCGATCGGTACCCCCGAACCCAGCCCTTTGGCCAGGGTCATCACGTCGGGCAGGATGCCTGCATGCTGAAAAGCGAACCAGGCACCGGTGCGACCGACACCGGTCTGCACTTCGTCAAGCATCAGCAGCCAGCCACGGGCATCGCACAATTCGCGCAGGCCGCGCAGGTAGGCGGCGTCGGGCACACGCACACCCCCCTCGCCCTCGACCGGCTCCACCAGCACCGCCACCACGTCATGATTGTGTTCGGCCACCTGGCGCACCGCCTCCACATCGTCGTAAGGCACACGCACAAAACCGGTCAGCAGCGGTTCGAAACCCGCCTGCACCTTGCGATTGCCTGTGGCGGTAAGCGTAGCCATGGTGCGCCCGTGGAACGATTTTTCCATCACCACGATGGTCGGCAGCGCAATACCCTTGCCGTGGCCGTACAATCGCGCCAGCTTGATTGCAGCCTCATTGGCTTCGCAACCGGAATTGCAGAAAAACGCCCGATCCATGCCGGAAATGCCGCACAGTTTTTCTGCCAGCTGCTCCTGACGGGGAATCTGGTAGACATTCGAGGTATGAATCAGTTGCCCCGCCTGTTCGCAAATCGCCTGCGTCAGACGCGGGTGTGCATGTCCCAGCCCGTTGACGGCAATGCCCGCAAGCGCATCCAGATAACGCTTGCCATTCTCATCCCACAGCCAGACGCCTTCGCCACGAACAAACGCGACATTCTGCCGCGCATAGGTATTCATCAGACACGACATGTTGGTAACCCGCATCCCTCAAAGATCATTATCGGTCTGCCTAAAACCAAAGCAAAAGGCGGCTTGCGCCGCCTTTTGCTTGCCGCCACGCAACCGCGCTCAGGCAGAGAAATTGGCAGAAACAAACGTCCAGTTTACCAGATTCCAGAACGCCTCGACATACTTCGGCCGCGCATTGCGGTAATCCACGTAATAAGCGTGCTCCCACACATCGCAGGTCAGCAGCGCTTTCTGGCCGGCCGTCATCGGCGTGGCTGCGTTGCTGGTTGACACGATTTCCAGTTCACCAGCGGCATTTTTCACCAGCCAGGCCCAGCCGGAACCGAACGTGCCCACAGCAGCCTTGGAAAAGGCTTCCTTGAATGCATCGAACGAGCCCCATTTGGCATTGATCGCCGCTGCGAGCGCGCCCTGGGGCGCTCCGCCACCATTGGGGCTCAGGCAATTCCAGTAAAAGGTGTGGTTCCACACCTGAGCAGCATTGTTGAACACGCCGCCGGACGACTTGAGGATGATGTCTTCCAGGCTCATCGCCTCGAATTCACTGCCCTTGATCAGGTTGTTGAGGTTGGTCACATAGGTCTGGTGGTGCTTGCCATGGTGATATTCGAGCGTTTCAGCCGAAATGTGCGGTTGCAACGCATCCTTGGCGTAGGGCAAAGCAGGAAGTTCATGGATCATATCGACACTCCGTTCATGGTTCCGTGAAAAGACCAAGCTATTCTATCAGGTATCCCCCGGCTTACACCATGCGTCCATGCCATCCCGCACGCACATACACCATTCGGGTAAGTGCAACGCGGCGATAGTCTGCTAGAATTTGCGCGTTCCACTTCAGGCAGACCGCCAGCCATGTCAGAACTGACCAGCAATGAAATCGTCATTCAGGGAGTGACCACATCGGGACGCACATTCCGCCCGAGCGACTGGGCCGAACGGTTATCCGGCTCGTTGTCGACGTTCGGCGAGGATCACCGCATGAATTATTCGCCGCATGTCCGTCCGATGACCATTGACGGCGTCAAATGCGTCATCGTGGAGAAGGTGCTGCAACAGAAGCAGCCCGCCACATTTTCTTTCCTGATGGGATTTGCGCGCGACAATGACCTTCGCGTGATCTATCCCGGCCAGACAGAATCCTGAGGCTTGAACGCCCGCGGCTCCGCAGTTGCGGAGCCGGGACAGCAGATGTCATTCGCAGGTGCCCGCGCATGCCCGGGCACCGGATTCCACCTGTTTACTGAGGCATGGCCTTGACAGCAGCCGACAGGCGGCTCTTGTGCCGTGCGGCCTTGTTCTTGTGGATGATCTTCTTGTCGGCAATGCGATCGATCACGCTCATCGACGAGGAAAAGGTGCTCGCAGCTTCAGCCTTGTCGCCAGCCAGGATGGCCTTGCGCACTTTTTGATTGCCGTACGCAGGATGGAACGCATGGCGGCGTTGCGAGCCCGCAATTTGTTGCTTTGTCTGGCGCGCTTTTCTGCCTGTGCGCTGTTGGCCATATTCGGGTACTCCTGTATCAGTCCGGTGAAAACCGCTTATTATGTCACTGAGCCATGCAACGCGCAAGCGTATCGGGCCAGCGCAAGTGTCTCAAATCGAATTTCCGCATGCAGCACAACTTCGGGATGACCGTCAGCCATCCTCAATCGAACGGATGACCCGCGCCGGATTTCCTCCGACGAGCGTGTTCGGTGGAACATCCCTGGTGACTACCGAACCTGCCGCGACGACCGAATTCTCACCCACCGCCACGCCACCGATGATGGTCGCGCCGGCAGCGATCCATACCCCTTTCTCAATCACGATCGGCTTGCCGATTGTGGCGGTGCGTCGTTGCGAAGGGTTGAGCGGATGACTCGCCGTCATGAGGCTCACGTTCGGCCCAATCATCACGTCGTCAGCGATGTTGAGTCCGCCCAGATCGTAAAACGTACAGTTCTGATTTATGAAAACATTTTTCCCGACAGTGATTTCATTTCCACCGGCAGCATAAAAGGGAGGAATCAATAAGAAACGCTCATCCACCGTTTTGCCGATAAGTTCGCTGAACAGGAGTCTGATTTCATCCATATCGTCGAATGTCAGCCGGTTTAATCTGGCGGTGATCGCCATCGACCGCCTGACATCCGCCAACATGGCCGCTGATTCCGGCGTTCTGCTGTAAATTATCCTCGCATGCTTGTCATTCGGCATTCGCTACATTCCCCCCTGACGCGGCAAACAGACGTTTCAGCGCACGAGAACAGCGTCGGTATCCGCCGAATGCAGCCAGCGAGCCAGAGCGACCGGATCCATCAATCCCCCGAATGCAATCGAATCCTGTCAGGCCAACCGGTCCAGGCCACCCATCCATGGCCGCAACGCATCGGGTAACACCACGCTACCATCGGCCTGCTGAAAATTCTCCAGAAGGGCGACCAGCGTGCGACCGATGGCCAGCCCCGAGCCGTTGAGCGTATGCAGCAAATCGTTGCGACCCTGCGCATGGCGATAGCGGGCCTGCATGCGCCGTGCCTGGAAGGCGCCAAAGTGACTGCAGGAAGAAATCTCACGATAGGTGCCCTGCGCCGGCAGCCAGACCTCGAGATCGTAGGTCTTGGCAGCCGAAAAACCCATGTCGCGCGTGCACAGCAGCATCTTGCGATAAGGCAGTTCCAACGCCTGCAACACGGCTTCGGCATGACCTGTCAGTTCCTCGAGCGCATCCTCGCCCTGTTCCGGTTCGACCATCTGCACCAGTTCCACCTTGTCGAACTGATGCTGACGGATCATGCCGCGTGTATCACGTCCGTAGGCCCCGGCTTCAGAACGAAAACACGGCGTGTGCGCCACGAAACGCAACGGCAACGTCTCTCGCGCGACGATCTGTTCGCGCACCATGTTGGTCACCGGCACTTCGGCAGTCGGGATCAGGAACATGCGTTCCATCCCGGCACGCGGCACCTGGAACAGGTCATCCTCGAACTTGGGTAACTGGCCGGTACCGAACATGGCGGCGGGGTTGACCAGATAGGGCACATACACCTCGGTATACCCATGCCGGCTCACATGCAGATCGAGCATGAACTGCGCCAGCGCACGATGCAAGCGTGCCATCGGCCCACGCAGCAGGGAGAAACGTGCGCCGGCAATACGACTGGCCGTTTCGAAATCAAGACCAAACGGCTCGCCGACATCGACGTGATCGCGCGGTGCAAATGCCATCACAGGCGACTCACCCCACCGTGCCACTTCGACATTGTCGGCCTCCGAATCACCAACCGGCACCGAAGGATGCGGCAGGTTGGGAATGCCCGCAAGCAGGGTTTCCAGATGACCTTGCACCGCTTCAAGCGCTGTTTCCGCCGCCTTCAATTCGTCGCCCAGATCTGCCACCCGCGCCAGGATGGGCGCCACGTCCTCGCCCTTCGACTTGGCGATACCGATGGCGCGCGAACTGCTGTTGCGCTCCGCCTGCAGATTCTGCGTGCGGATCTGGATCGCCTTGCGCTCGGCCTCAAGCCGGGAAAACCCTTCCGCATCCAGGGAATAACCGCGCGTAGCAAGCCTGCGCGTCACCTCATCGAGATCATTGCGCAACCATTGAATGTCCAGCATGAACCGTTCCGTCCGTCATCCGCGGCGGGCCGAAACCCGCGCATAAAAAATCGCCGCAAGAAAATACACCGTCGTCAGCACAATTTCCAGCCATGCCAGTCGCTGCGACAAGCCATGATCCGACCAGCCGCGTACCACCGCTTCAGCAAAATACACCAGAATCATGAGTGAAGACCACTGATAGGTGTAACGTTTGCCGTGCAACACGCCAAACAGCGGGAACAACAGCGGTACCGCCTTGAAAATCAGCGCCGAACCGCCGGGACGCAGCGGCGCAAGCCAGCCTTCCCACAGCAGCGACAGCACAATCAGCCCGATCAGGCTTACAATCGCCGTATACTGCAACCCATTCTCCAGCGTCCGCTTCATGACAGCCCCCCCTGCAGACGCAACGCCGTTTCGGCCAGACGCCGCCCCAGTGCCTGCGCCAGCTGGCGTTCATGCTCGCTCAGCGGCACCTGCGCACCCGATCCGGCCACGTGGCTTGCGCCATACGGCGAACCACCACCGACAGTCTGCGCCAGCGCAGCCTCGCTGTAGGGGATCCCGACCAGCAGCATGCCATGGTGCAACAGCGGCAGCATCATCGATAGCAAAGTGCTTTCCTGACCACCATGCTGGCTGGCCGTGGAAGTGAACACCGCCGCCGGCTTGCCGCTCAGCGCACCTGTGAGCCATTCGCCCGTGGTGCCATCAAGAAAATGCTTGAGCGGCGCTGCCATATTGCCAAATCGCGTCGGGCTGCCCAGCGCCAGTGCACAACACTCGCGCAAGTCGTCGGCGGTGACATAAGGTGCTCCTTCGTCCGGGACGGCCGGCTGCGCCACCTGCGTCACGCTGGCCACCTCTGGAACCGTGCGCAGGCGCACAGCGATGCCCGGCAGCGATTCCGCACCGCGCGCAATCGACTGCGCCAGAGCGCGAGTCGAACCATGCCTGCTATAATACACAATCAGAACTTCACGCATGCGATTCTGCAGCCTTCACCAAAGCGCCGTATTATACCGTCCGATTCCCGTTACCGCACGGATTCGCCAATACGCAGCCACAGGATGATCAGGCGCAACCCGGATGATCAGGCGCAACCCGGATGATCAGGCGCAACCCTAGGATGATCAGGTACAGCTCCATGAAAAAAATCTGGCATTTCGCCATGCTGGTGGTACAGCGTTTCCATCTCGACGGTTCCGGCAAAACAGCCGCCAGCCTGACCTACACCTCCCTGCTCGCCATCGTGCCGCTCATCGCGCTCGGACTGAGCATCATCTCGGCGTTTCCTGCCTTTGCCCAGATCAGCGCCAGCTTCAAGCAATTCCTGCTGCAGAACATGGTCCCCGATACCGCAGGCCGGATGATCCGCGGCTACATGCTGCAGTTCTCGCAAAACGCCGGCAAGCTCACGCTGATCGGAACGCTGGCGCTCGGCGTCACCGCACTCATGCTGATGCAGACCATCGAGCACGCCCTCAACGGAATCTGGCATGTGCGCCGCAAGCGGCCGTGGGCCCAGCGTTTCCTCATCTACTGGGCGGTGCTCACACTCGGCCCCATGCTGATCGGTGCCAGTCTGTACGCCGCCTCGTATCTGGCCGGGCTGGCGCTCGGTCTCGGCCGGGACACCAGCACCCTGCATGTGCTCGGCCTGCAACTGACTCCGGCACTGCTCACTGTCAGCGCACTGGCCATGCTGTACCTGACCGTGCCGAATCGCTACGTACCGGCCGCTCACGCCTGGATCGGCGGTACGGTGGGCGGCCTGTGTTTCGAGGGGATGAAGCTGCTGTTTTCCGGCTACATCAGCCATTTCCCCTCCTACACCATGGTCTATGGCGCATTTGCCGCCCTGCCACTGTTCCTGTTGTGGATCTACCTGTCCTGGATCACGGTGCTGACCGGCGCGACCATCGCCGCCACCCTGCCCTATTTCCACAATCCGCAGCTGGCACACGACACCAGCGCCGGCAGCCTGTTCCACACCGCCCTGCTCACGCTGGAACGTCTCGCCCGGGCCCAGTTGCAGGGCGAGACCGTCACCCTGCGCCAGCTCGCCGGCGCAACGCAAGCCAACTGGGATGTGCTCGAACATGCTCTCGATCACCTGACTGACCTTCACTGGGTATTGCGCAGCGGCAAAGGCTGGGCACTGGCCATGCGCCCCGACGACATCCCCATACGTCAGCTGTTCGACACGCTGGTCTTTCAGCCACATGCGCATTCATGCACGCTTGACGATCTGGTCAGACAGCCACAGTTGAATCTGACCGACTGGATACGGCAACGCTCGCACTAGCCGGCCCTGCCGCGATTTATCCCGCGCCGCCCCCTTCGCCGATGCCATGCGCGGCATCCAGCACCAGGGCGTCAAACTCGGTAGCCAACATCAGGCCGCGCTCCGCAACGATCTCGCGCACCGGTCGCCCGCTGCGTTCTGATTCCTTGGCAATCTCCGCAGCCCGGGCATAGCCGATATGCGTATTGAGCAGGGTTGCCAAGCCAACGCTGGCATGCACGAACTGCGCGCAGCGATCGCGGTGCACGATCAGGCCGCGCAGATTCTTTTCCGTTGCAGCGTCGATGGCCCGGGTGAGCCAGTCCATGGCATCGAACAGGGCCGAACCGAGCGCAGGCATCATGACATTGAGTTCGAGCTGTCCGGCCTGGGTCATCCACGCCACGGCAGCATCCTGACCCAGCACCTGGAAACAGACCTGATTAAGCATTTCAAACATCACCGGATTCACCTTGCCCGGCATGATCGACGAACCAGGCTGCACCGCCGGCAGGGTGATTTCGCCCAGCCCGGTACGCGGTCCAGAAGCCAGCAGACGCAGGTCGTTGGCGATGCGCGTCAGTTCGAGCGCCAACCCGCGCAGCGCGGCAGATACCGCCTGCATGTCGTACATGGACTGCATCTGCGCCGCCAGATCGCCAACAGTGATCGGTTCGCCGGTCAGTTCGGCGAGTTCCCGCGCCACCTGTTGCGCATAGTCAGGACTGGTATTGAGCCCGGTGCCGGCAGCCGAGCCACCCAGTCCTGTGGCACACAGCAACGGCCTCGTCGCGGCCAGCTGCGCGGCTGCGCGGCGCAGGGTCCAGGCCCAGGCATCCATTTCGCGTCCTACCGTGGTCGGCACGGCATCCTGCAGATGGGTGCGACCGCTTTTGACCGTGTCGCGCTCGCGCGCGCCAAGCAGCGCGAACTGCTCCGCCATGCGCTCGACAGCCGCCAGCAGGCGTGGCAGTTTGGCCAGCAACGCCAGACGAATGGCCGTCGGAATGGTATCGTTGGTGGACTGCCCCATGTTGACATGGTCATTCGGATGCACCGGCGCATAGCTGCCAGGTACCCCGCCCAGCATCGTGTTCGCCAGATTGGCGATCACTTCGTTGCTGTTCATGTTGTGGCTGGTGCCGGCACCGGCCTGGAAACGGTCAACCACGAACTGATCCATGAATTCGCCATTCAAAATCCGCTCGCAAGCGGATACAATGGCATCGCGTCGTTCGGCATCGAGCCAGCCAGGCTGGCAGTTGACCCGGGCGGCCGCCAGCTTGATGCGCACATGCGCATGCACGAAATCGGGGTCTGGTCCCCGGCCGGAAATGGAAAAATTGTCCAGCGCGCGCGCGGTTTGTATACCATACCACGCGTTCGCCGGAACCCTGTACTCACCCAAAGAGTCTTTCTCGATTCGAAACTCAGTCATTTTCGACACGCCCGACAAAAACCGCAATTATAGGAGTGATTTCATGTTGAAACGAGTCCTGGCCTTTATCGTGCTCGCAACAGTCTGCGCCAGCGCCTGGTCATTCGACGTTACCGACACCCAGGGCCACCGTCATACGCTGGCCGATTACAAGGGGAAATGGGTATTGGTCAATTTCTGGGCCACCTGGTGCCCGCCGTGCCGTGCCGAAATCCCTGATCTGATTGCACTGCATAACCAGTATCGCAACAGCAAGCTCGAAGTGCTCGGTATCGCCATGGAATACAACGACCCGAACGAAGTCACCCGTTTTGCGCAGAGCATGCACATCAGCTATCCGATCGTGCTCGGCAACGACGCCATCGCCAGCCAGATCGGCCAGGTACAAGGCCTGCCCACCTCTTACCTCTATAACCCCCAGGGCAAGATCGTTGCCTACCAGGTTGGTGCACTGACCAGGGAGGCCGTGGAACATTACATCAACACGTCGCACGCGCCAGCCGCACCCCGGAAATAGCCCTGACCAGACCGTGCCACTCCACCATGCGGCTAG
>JAJXUP010000082.1 GCA_021782795.1 Pseudomonadota bacterium
GGCACAGACCGCCACCTTCCCCGCTGGCGTCGTCGCCAGCGAACAGATCCAGATCGCCTCGCGCATCATGGGCTATGTTCGTCAGATCAACGTTGAAACCGGCCAGCATGTCAAGGCCGGCCAGTTGCTGATCACCGTCGACCCGACCGACATTCAGGGCCAGGTCAGTCTGGCGCAGGCCAGCCTGGCACAGGCCGAAGCAGCTCTGGCCGATGCCAAGGCCGATTATGACCGCTTTGGTGACCTGTACCGTGAAGAAGCCATTCCCAAGGCCCAATGGGACAAGATCCGCCTGCAATATGCCGTGGCACAGCAACAGGCCAACGCTGCCCGCGCAGGCCATGCCACGGCCGAAGCACAGATGCGCTATGCTGCGATCCACGCACCATTCGCGGGCGTGATCACCCAGCGCATGACCAGCGTCGGCGCACTGGCCGCACCCGGACAGCCGCTGCTCATGCTGGTCAACCCGGCCAGCCTCGACATCGAAACCCAGGTGCCCGAAGCGGTATACGCCCGCCTCAAGGTGGGTGAAACCGTCGGTCTGCACGTGAACAGCGCTCATCTGAACGGCACCATCCGCGCTCTGGTCCCAAGTGTCGACCCGATCAGCCATACCCACCTGGTCAAGATTGCGCTGCCCGCAGCCGGCCAGTTGCAAAGCGGCATGTTCGCCACGGTCGACTTCCGCATCGGCGAGCATCCCGGGCTGCGCCTGCCGGCCAGCGCCGTCATCGACCGCGCCGGTATCCCGGGCGTATTCGTTGTCGATGCGCAAGGCATCGCACAATTCCGCATGGTTCGCCCGGGTGACACTGTTGACGGACAGACGACCATCCTCGCCGGCCTGGAGAACGGAGAACATGTGGTACTGACCCCACCGACCGGACTGCAGACCGGCGATCATGTCGTACGTCCGGGAGCCGGCAATGTCTGAACACGTCACGCCAAAACTCAACGTCGCCGGCAGGATTGCGCGCACGTTCCTCGAATCCAAGATCACGGCCATGATCATGCTGGCGGTCACGCTGGCGGGGGTCATGGCGCTGCTCGTCACACCGCGCGAATACAACCCGCAGATCGTCGTGCCCGCGGCCAACATCATCGTTGCCAAACCGGGCGCATCGACCGAAGAAATCGAGAACCTGGTGGTCAAGCCGCTCGAAGCGCTCATGAACGCCCAGTCCGGCGTCAAGCACACCTTTGGTTACGCCGTATCCGATTATGGCGTGGTCACGGTACAGTTCGATGTCGGTCAGGACCAGGAACGCAGCCTGGTCAAGCTCTACAACCAGCTCATGCAGAATTTCGACCGTATGCCGAGCGGCACCATGCAACCGATCGTGCGGCCAATCAACGTCGACGATGTGCCCATCATGACACTCACGCTGGCTTCCGCAACCCTGCCGGATGACCAGATCCGCCAGGTTGCCGGCCACGTGCTCGAACAGTTGCGCAACATCCCCGGCGTCTCGTTCACCGAACTTTCCGGGGGAGCACAGCGTGCAGTCAACATCTGGATCGATCCTGCGCGGCTGGCCGCCAGCGGCATCAGCCTCGACCAGGTCACCCGCCAGCTGCAGGGTGCCAACGTGTCACTGCCGGTTGGCAACCTGGTCGACAACAATCGCGAACACCCGCTGCGGGTGAGCGGGTTTCTCGGCAGTCCGCGTGAAGTCGGCGACATCATCATCGGCGCGCCATCGGGCAAGCCAGTCTACCTGCGCGACGTCGCCACCATTCAGGAAGGCGCTGCCGAAACCGATCAGCTGAGCCGCCTGGCCTTTGGACCGGCAACGTCCCATCCGGCATGGCATGGCGAAGTCCCCGCTGTCACCATCGCCCTGGCGAAAAAAGCCGGCACCAACGCTGTGGTCGTCGCCCACGCCATCCTGACCAAGCTCGGTGAACTCAAGCGTGACATGATCCCCCAGGGCATCAGCGTCACGGTGACGCGCGACGACGGCGCCAAGGCCAATGACGCTGTCAACACCCTGATGGAACACCTCGGCATCGCCGTCGGCTCGGTGATCGTCATTCTGGTGTTCTTTCTGGGCTGGCGTGAAGCGGCCATCGTCACCATGACCGTACCGCTCATCCTGTTCATCGTACTCACGATCGGGCTGATTGCCGGACAGACCATCAACCGCATCACGCTGTTCGCGCTGATCCTGTCGCTCGGTCTGCTCGTCGACGCCGCCATTGTGGTGGTGGAAAACATCCACCGGCACATGCACCACGGCGACGGCAAAAACTTCCGCGAAGCGCTGGTCATCGCCACCAACGAGATCGGCAATCCGACCAACGTGGCCACCATTGCCGTGATCCTTGCCTTTATCCCCATGGCGTTCGTCACCGGCATGATGGGACCGTTCATGCAGCCGATTCCGTTCAACGTGCCTGTGGCCATGATCGCTTCGCTGTTCATTGCCTACATGGTCGTGCCCTGGGCCGCAAACCGCTGGCTTCCCGGCAAGACCGGCAAGCAGATGAGCGAGACCCCGACGCTCGAGGAACTGTCGAGCAACCCGCAGGATCCGTTGCATCGCGCTTATGTCACGGCCATCACGCCGTTCATTCATGACGGCCGGCGCCGTACGCTGCTGTTCCTTGCCGTGATCGGCCTGCTCCTGGCAGCGATGCTGCAGCCGGCCTGGCAGTTCATCCGCCCGTCAGGCATGAACGGCCCGCTGTCGCCACTGGGTGTCGAACTGAAAATGTTGCCCAACGACAACACCAACACCCTGCTGCTGCAAGTCGACACCCCGGCCGGCAGCACGCTGGTGCAGACCGACCGGGTGGCGCGCGCAGTCGGCGCCGTGCTGCGCGGCACGGCATGGGTCACCGACTACCAGACCTTCCTTGGCATGACCGCGCCGATCGACTTCGCCGCACTGGTGCGCGGCGACATGCTCAAGCGCGGCGACAATCTGGCGCAACTGCGCGTCAACCTGACCAGCAAGCACGAGCGACCGGTGTCATCGCATGACATCGCCCGCAGCCTCAACATTGCGCTCGACGCCGTGCGCAGCCAGTTCCCCGGCACGCGCATCAAGCTGTACGAAACCCCACCCGGACCGCCGGTACAGGCGCAGATCCTCGCCGAGCTGTACGGCCCGGACTACAACACCCTGCGCTCGGCCGCCGCTACGGTTGACCGCGACTTCAATCGCATCTATGGCATCATCAACACCGACGACAGCGTCACTGGCAGCGTACAGTCCTGGCATATCCGCATCGACCGACAGAAGGCGGCACTGTCGGGTGTCGCCGTGGGCCAGGTAGCCAAGCTGCTGCACGATTACGTGTCGGGTTTCAGCATCGGTTCACTGCACGATCGCGGCAGCCTGGAACCGATCCAGCTGACCGTGCGTCTGCCGCGCAGCGAGCGGCAAACCCCCGAGCAGATTCTGGCGCTGCACATCACGAACATGACCGGCCAGCAGATCCCGCTCTCGGCGATTGCCAGCATCGAACCGGCCACGCAGGACAAACCAATCTATGACCGCGACCAGCATCCGATGGTCATGGTCGGCGGCGAACTGCTGCAATCGAGCCCGGTGTACGCCGTGCTGGCTCTGGACAAGATGCTCGACGGCAAACGTCTGGACAATGGCGCCACCTTCACCACCGGCAATCTCGGGTTTGTCGAAACCCAGCCGGATGACATCGTCCGCTACCATCTGCTGTGGGGTGGCGAAATGCGTCTGACGCTGGACGTGTTCCGTGACCTCGGCTCGGCATTCATCGTGGCGCTGGTGTTCATCTACCTGATGCTGGTGGGCTATTACAAGTCGTTCGTCATGCCACTCATCGTCATGGGCGCCATTCCGCTTACGCTGATCGGCGTGTTCCCCGGCCATTGGCTGACCCATCAGGCATTCACCGCCACCTCGATGATCGGGGTGATCGCGCTGGCCGGTGTTGTGGTGCGCAACTCATTGCTGCTGATCGACTTCATCCTCGACTACCGCTCGCAGGGCTATTCGCTCGAGCAGGCCGTCATCGAGGCTGGCGCAGTGCGTTTCCGCCCCATCATGCTCACCGCACTGGCGATCATTCTCGGCTCGGCCATCATGATCACCGACCCGGTGTTCGGAGGGTTGGCCGTTTCACTGATTTTTGGTACCTTTGCATCCACGGTACTGACCCTGATCGTCATCCCGCTGCTGTACCTCATCTGGCAACGGCGGATTGGCGTTACCCCCGCACCCTCCCCAACCCCCTGACACACAGGAGATTCTCATGACCGTCGAACGTATCGTACGCATCGTCGCAGGCAGCTTTATCATGCTATCATTGGCACTCGCGCATTTTACCGGCCAGGCCGATCTCAGCCACATAAGCTGGCTGTGGTTCACCGCCTTTGTCGGTTTCAATCTGTTCCAGAGTGGAATCACCCGCTTCTGCCCGATGGACATCATGCTGAAAAAGGCTGGCGTCCAGTCGTCGGGGTGCGGTCTGTAGGAGTTTGACCTTGGATTTCGTGCACCAAAATTTCTGGCTGATCATGATCGTGCTTACCTCCGGCGTCATGCTCGCATTTCCGAACCTGTTCGGCAAAATCGGTGGCCAGTCCGAGGTCGATGTCACACAGGCAGTACAACTGATCAACCATGAAAACGCCATGGTGCTCGACGTGCGCGAACACAGTGAGTTCAACCAGGGACACATTGCCAGCGCGCGGCATATTCCGCTGGGCCAATTGCGTGACAGCATGCGTACCCTCGACAAATTCCGCGAACAGCCGATCGTCGTCAACTGCCGCTCGGGGCGGCGCTCGGCTTCCGCCTGCGCCGTGCTGCGCAAGGAAGGCTTTACCCGGGTCTACAACCTGAGCGGCGGCATCCAGGCATGGCAGCGCGCCAACATGCCGGTGGTCAAATAATTTTCGGACACGCTCATGAACGAAGTCGTCATGTACTGCACCGCCGTCTGCCCGTATTGCAACATGGCCGAGCGCCTGCTTGCGGGGAAACAGGTCACGGTCAACAAGATTCGCGTTGACCTGAATCCCGAACTGCGCGAAGAAATGGTCCGCCGTACCGGGCGGCGTACCGTACCACAAATCTTCATTGGCGAAACCCATGTCGGCGGGTTCGACGATCTGTCCGCGCTCGACCGCCGTGGCGGTCTCGACCCCCTGCTTGCCGGCCGCTAATCACCGCGCGGGCTTGAAAGGCGTCAGCACGTCCCCATCTGGCAGTCATTCCAGACCTACAGAGTGAGGCACCGCCATGATCGAACTTGTCTGTCCGCACTGCCAGGCCATCAATCGCCTGCCCGAACAGCGTCTGGGCGAGCGGCCCAAATGCGGCAAATGCAACAACCCGTTGCTGACAGCTGCGCCGCTCGATCTCGACAACACCCGCTTTGACCGCTACATCCAGCGCAACGGCCTGCCGGTGCTGGTCGATTTCTGGGCCACCTGGTGCGGCCCGTGCAAAATGATGGCACCGGCATTCAAGCAGGCCGCAGCACAACTGAGCGGCCGCGTCAGTTTCGCCAAGGTAGAAACTGACAGCGAGCAGTCATTGGCGACGCGCTACGGCATCCGCAGCATTCCCACGCTGGTGCTGTTCCACCAGGGGCAGGAAATCGCACGCATGTCGGGGGCGCTGGATGCCGCCGGCATCCAGCGCTGGCTGTCCAGCCAGCTGCCGCGAGCCTGATGCGCACTGCCCGAGATCGCCACAGCGCCCGCGGTGCACGCTATAATCCGTCGATCGCGTAAAACAAGGGGAGGCGAGCATGGACTGGATGAAAATCATCAACGCCCATGTCATGTGGAAAAAACGTCTGTCCGAATACGCCAGAGGGGATCACACGGAACACCTCGATGCCAGCGTCATCTGCCTTGATAACCAGTGCGAGTTCGGCCGCTGGCTGTACAGCACCGAAGGCAAGGCATGGCAGAACGAACTGCCGTACCAGCAGGTACGTGACCTGCATGCGCAGTTTCACCGCAAGGCAGCAGAAATCGTCCAGCTGATCGACAGGCAGCAGGTGGCCGAAGCCTGCGAACTATTGCGCGGCGACTACAGCCGGGTATCAGAGCAACTCAAGCACAAGACGCTGCAACTCTATTCACAGATCCACAGCTGAGCCGCGTGGCGCCCGCAGGCGCCACGCGTGCCACAACCGGGCCGGATTGCCCGGTCCGGTCTCGACTCGCCGATCAGGGTGCAGCACTGTCGTGCACGAACTCGATCACACGCAGCGCATCGTTGGCCTCAGCGGCAAAATCAGCCGCGCCGCCAGTCGGCGTCGGATCGACCCAGGCCGAACCGCTGAAAACCGCATCGTAGATGTTCACTGGCGTGGGCAGATAGCTGCCATCCAGCTGTTTCACCAGCACAGTGACGGTGGCATTCTCGTATGTGGCGGTACGGTCATATTTGACGGACGAAAAATCATAATAGCTCGTTGTCACGCCATTGGTTACCGTGTTGATCCCCAGAATGGAGTTGAGGTACACCACCGTATCGACCGTCAGCGTACCGGTCTTGTCGGCAGCACCCGCCAGCAGTGAGGCAGCAGACAGGTTTGCCGGCAGCAGCGCCTTGACATTGTCGGGCAGGGTGTTGGTCAGCACCGCCTTGTACAGGGCCAGATTTTCCAGTGGCGAATCGATGACGCTGCCATTGACCACGATGCGGCCGGCAACGTCCAGGGTGATTACGGCGTTTGGCGCCGTGATGGTGGCGATGGCTTCGTTCAAGGCATGATCCAGCACCTTGGCCGGCGCACGCGACACACTCAGCCGGCTGAATTCAACCGTCTGCACCAGCGTCGGATCGATCGGATTGCCTTCGGCATCGAGCGGGATCAGGTTGCCGTTGGCATCGATCGGCTGCACCTGCCCGGCGGAATTGAGGATCGGCACCCCATTGGCGTCGCGCAGAATCACCCACAAGTCGCCATAGAGGTCGCTTTTCTTGGTTCCGGAACTCGACGGACGGGTCCCTGCGCCAGCCTTGCCGCCCTTCACTCCGGCCCAGATCGGACGGTCGCTGTCTTCACCCGGTCCGCCCTGCCCTTTCATCATCACGTCTTTCTTGCCTTTGCCGCTGCCATGCGTGGTGCCATGACCGCCGGTCGAACCGTGCTGCGCCTTGCCACTGCCACCACTGCTGCCCCCATCGCCTTCAGCGGCCTGGGCCGATGAAATCAGCCCGGCACCACCCGCAACGGCATACTGACCGGCAGACACGCCGGCCAGTGCCGCGAACGCCGCGATGCTCGCGGCAACGACGACACGTTTGTGAACCGAAATTTGCCTAGCCATTTTCCACTCTCCTACCCATATGACTTAACAAAAAATGACAGTCATCATGAAATCCGGTGCCGGTGACAATCACACCCGCCAGCAACATCCGCCTCCGATGCCTGCCGCCAGAACAGCGCCAGCACCACTTTCTCCGCAACCTAGAACCGCAGCGCCAGCCCCATATTGAACAGGCTCTCAAAATTCTTGAATACGGGTGAATCGGCCGATGACTGAGTGGTGGTGAAGCCATAGTCACCGTAGCGCGTCATATCGTATTCCAGTCTGACGAACAGATTGCGATATGCTGGCACCTCGGCACCAACGCCAAACCGGCTGCCATCGACCAGGTCATCGCGGTCTACCCAGGTCGGCGTACTGTTGCCTTTGATATATGTCGTGGTGAAACGCGTACGCACCCGGCCTGCACGCGCATACAGCAGGGATCCGTTGTTCAGCACGTAACCCAGTCGCACACCCGCCCCGTAGCTTTCCTGCGCCTGCACGCCGAAATCGCGCCCGCCGCCGCCGCTGGTGCTGCGGTTGTCCAGCCAGGAGGCATTGCTCGATTGCGCGTCGAAGTCGATACCGAGGTACACCCGATCGAGCGTGAATCCGTAGCCGGTAAACAGGCCCCAGGTTCCGGCGGTTTTGCCGAAATCGCCGGTAAAGAAGCAATTGGCGCACCCCGAACCGCCACTGTCGTTCTGTAGCGCATCCATCCGCGTCGTCAGGGAATCCGCACCGGCCAGAGCGCCGAAATAGAATCCCGACACACTGGTGGCGTCGACGACCGGCAACGGTTTGCGATCGCGGTCGTCCGGCCCGCCCAATCGCCAGCCCAGACCCAGCTGGAATGCGCTGTCGGCATTGTCGAAGGTATCGGTAGTCGTCGCAGGCGTTCCGGTCTGATATGGGGCGTGGTAACTGCCGTAATCGGTATAGGCATAGGCCATGCGCACGAACAGCCGCTGCGACGCCGGAATGTCGACGCCAACCCCGTAACGCACACCATTGACCCCCTGATCCAGTATGGCGGCTCCGGTCGAGGCGTACTGATTTTCCGTTTCATAGGTCTTGAAATCGCTGCGCACCACGCCGAGGCTGCCATACAGCAGCCCGCCATCCACGGCATAGCCCAGACGCAGCGACGGCCCATAACCGCGACTCTCCTCCAGCGACATGGTGCGGGCATCGGCCTTGTCCTTCTGGTGATACCAGCTCGGGTTGCCAGTACCGGCATCAAATTCCACGCCGTAGTACCAGCGGTGCCACATCCAGCCGTAGCCAATGAACACGGCGCCATCGATGCCACCCTGCTTGGCCATGTCCATTTCGTCCGTGCCGCTTCCGCCATCTCTGGGGCTATATATCTCCGACGACAGCGTGGTCGAACTGACCAGCCCGCCCAGATACAGCCCGGAATAATCCGGCAATGCACTCGCCGGAATCTTCAGCCCGCCCAGATCCGTCGACGCCACCAGCACACCTGAACTGTCATCGCTGGACAACGCCGCAGCACGCGGCCTGCGCCCAGGCGTATAACCCAGACTGACGAACACCTGATTACGGGAAAAATCAAACGTATCCTGAACGCCATTCACCACCACCGTGGACGCATT
>JAJXUP010000083.1 GCA_021782795.1 Pseudomonadota bacterium
GCCGATCCTGGCAGGATTCTGTATGGCGATTGCCGGCATGCCCTACCAGAAATCGCTGGAGCGGCTGGGTTGCTCCAGTCCTGTGGCCGCGGCCCTGCACGCCCTGTCGTGGACAGTGTTGCTGGCTTTTCCGGTGTGGCTGATCGTCGATACGGCGCTGCCGGTCATGAT
Source organism: Pseudomonadota bacterium (assembly GCA_021782795.1). GTDB lineage: Bacteria > Pseudomonadota > Gammaproteobacteria > Burkholderiales > Sulfuriferulaceae > Sulfuriferula. The sequence continues at coordinate 172 of JAJXUP010000083.1, forward strand.
TGGCCTGCTCAAGGCGCCGCCGGCTCCAGGCGAGATCCTGGCGGAGATCCGTTCATTGCCGGTGTTCGGCGGCTGGCTCGCCAGCAGCCTGGCCAACGATTTTGCCACGCCATTGTCCTCGGCACGGTTGGCGGCCTGGGCTTCTGCCAATGCCGTCGAGCTCAAGTCTTCGCTGCATCATGTCTGGGCCCTGGTGGCGCATATCGGTATTGCCCTGTTGGTGGCCGAGGCGGTGGCGCGCAATCATGCGGCGCTGGAAAGCGCCATTGCGCGCATGATGGCGTGGGCGAGCGGCGATGCCGAATTTTCCCGTTCGCTGCTCGATGTGATTACCCAATCGATCCGTTCGGTGATGCTGGGTATGCTCGGCGTGACGCTGTTCAATGGCGCACTGATCGGCATGATCATGGCGGTGCTCAAGGTGCCGGTATGGCCTGTGTGGGCGATCGCCGTCGCGTTGCTGTCGACGATCCCGCTTGGCGCCTTGCTGGTGATCGTGCTCGTCAGTCTGGTGCTGCTTTCTGCGCAGGGATGGCCGCCCGTAATCGTGTTTTTCATTGCCAGCAATACGGTCGTGCTGGTTGCGGATTTCGTCATCAAACCCAAACTGACTGGTGCCCGTACCGAGGCGCCGTTCATGCTTGTGCTGCTGAGCATCCTGGGCGGCATCGAGGTGTTTGGCCTGATCGGCGTGATGATCGGGCCGGTGATCGTGCTGTCGGCACTGGCGATGTGGCGGCAATGGCCTGATCGCTGATTGAAGAGTGCATGCGCTGCACTTCGGATTCGATTAAGATGTTGTCAGATGTGATCAATGGGTGACGGCGGGTGCCGTAGGCGCGACATGAAAACAGTGATTCGCTATGTGATCGATAATTTCGGCTATTTTTTCCTGCTCGGACGTGGGGAAATCCGGGATTTCATCTTTCCGGGCAGACACGCACCGCTGTTCGCGCGTAGACGATCGCGTTTCATCCTGTCGCGCGTGCGCATGGTCTCGGCGGTGTTTGCCATTCTGACGCCCATGTGGATCGTGGTGGACTGGATTGGCTTTCCGCGTGATGTGGCCTGGATCATGTCGGGTGCGCGCGTGCTGGCGAGCCTGATTTTCCTGTTTCTTGCCGCCATGTGCCGCTGCACACCGACACCGCGTCACAGTCGTATCGCGATCGGATTGCTGTTCGCCATTCCAACCATATTTTTTCTGTTCAGTCGCTGGTTGCTGACCGATGCCCATCTGAATGCGGTGAGCTCGGCCATGGTGGCGGGTTATACCTTCCTGCCGTTCGTGCTGGTGGGCGGATTGTCGATATTCCCGCTGGCAGCGCTGGAAACCCTGGCATTTTCGTTGCCGATCCTGTTGCTGTTTACCGTTTCGATGTTATTTAGCCACAGCTCGCTGTTGCCGGGTTTCAGCGATTTTGCCATTGTCTGGCTGATGGCCTTGCTCGCGGTGGTGAGTTCGATGGCTTCGATGAGCCAGTTGCAGCTGATGAAAGACCTGTATCAGGAATCCAGCACCGATTCACTGACCGGGTTGCTCAATCGCCGCAGTGGCGAGGCGTTGCTGGCCATTCTGTATGCCCAGTCGGTGCGGCACCAGCAGAAGCTGACGGTGGCTTTTCTCGATCTGGACAATTTCAAGTTGGTCAACGACCGCTATGGCCATGAGGCAGGTGATTATCTGCTGGGCCGGGTGGGCGAGATGCTCGGCCATGCGTTGCGCAGCGGCGATGCCATCATCCGCTGGGGTGGCGAGGAGTTTCTCGTGGTCATGCCACAGATCAGCCTGTGGCAGGCCGAATCACGCATCCTGACCATCCTGCGGGCGCACGGGCTGACGTTGCTGCGGCAGGATGGCAAGCCGGTGACGTTCAGCATCGGCATGGCCGAACGTTCGGACAGCAATGCCCAGAGCTGGGAGCAACTGGTGCATCTGGCTGATGAACGCATGTACCGTTCCAAGAAAACCGGCAAGAACCGCATCACCGTGGCGGAAACTGCACATCCGATGGCGGTACAGAACGTGGAAATCCTGCATGCCGTGTCGGAGAATGATACGCAGGGCGAAGGTTGATCAGCCGGACGTACGCGTCCAGGGCGAAATCTTGCCCCAGGCCTCGAGCAGACGCTGGTGCATGACGCAGTTTTCCAGTTGCAGGCCCGGCGCGTCGAGGCCCGGAAAGCGCAGTTTGCCGTTGATCATCGCTGTGGCCGTATGCACGGTGTCCTGGCCATACAGCAGCTCGAGTGCGGCCTGATACGGCTGTGCATCGTCCATGTCGAGCAAGGTGGCGATGCAGCGGTACAGGCGCTGACGCTGTTCGGGAATGTGCTCGAACTGGCGAATCCATTCGCAGCCTTCCAGCGCGGCATCGCGGTCGTTGCCGGCCAGCGCCAGCAAGGTTTTCAGTTCGCCGATGCGCAGTTCGCGCCACAGACTGCCGGGATCGGCAGCCAGGCCGATGAATGCGGCCACCGGCTGCTGGTCGGCGATACTGCGTTCCTCCAGCGCTTCGAGCAACCGCAGGCAATTCACGGCGTCGAGCGCAGGCAGGTTGAGCAATGCTTCGCGCAGGTCATTGGCGGCGCTGTTGTTGTCCCAGACCAGATCATCCACCGGGTAGATTTCGGAGATGCCCGGGACGACGATGCGGCAGGCATAGACGCCGAGGTCGTCGTGATCGGCAATGTAGATGTCGTAGCCGTCGCATTCGAGGCCGGCGCAGAGCCATTCGAATTCCTCGGCCGTGCTGCCGGGGTGATTCCAGCCGCTCCATTCATGGTCCGGGGTGTCGCGCAGAAATTCCCAGCTGAGTATGCCGCTCGAATCGACGAAATGGATTTCGAGGTTGCGCGGGTCGGCAATTTCTTCCATGTCGAATCCCGGTGCGGGAAATCCCTCCAGCGCGTCGAGCGCACGGCCCTGCAACAGTTCGGTCAGTGCGCGTTCCAGCGCCACGGAAAATTGCGGATGCGCGCCGAAACTGGCGAAACAGCCCTGGTCGCGCGGATGCAGCAAGGTGACGTTGACTACCGGATAGCGACCGCCGAGCGAGGCGTCCTTGACCAGGATGCCGAAGCCGGCGTCACGCAGTTCGTTGATGCCACGCTCGATGAGCGGATGGCGGGCAATGACCTCCGCTGGAATGTCCGGCAGGCACAGCCCCTCGCGGATGATGCGGAATTTGACGTGACGTTCGAGGATTTCCGACAGCGCCTGGGTGCGGGCTTCGGTCGGCGTATTGCCGGCAGCCATGCCATTGCTGACATAAAGGTTGCCGAGCACGTTGACCGGGAACCAGACCGTCTGGCCGTCACGGTGGCGCACATAGGGCAGGGTGCAGATGCCGCGCTCGATGGCGCCGGAATTGCGGTCAACGAGCTGCTGCGCTTCGAGTTCGCCTTCCGGGTCGTAAAATGCCTGCAGCGTTTCGTCGAGCACGCCGTCCGGCCAGCATTGATCCGGGTCCGGCGCGAACCAGCGTTCGCGGGGATGATGCACAATCGCGGCGCCGGACAGCGTTTCACCCAGATAGTAATGCGTCCAGAAATAGCGGCAGGCGAGCCGTTCGAAAAATTCGCCCAGCGCGCTGGCGAGCGCGGCTTCGCGTGAGGCGCCCTTGCCGTTGGTGAACAGCAGCGGGCAGTCGCGTTCGCGCAGGTGCACCGACCAGACGCCGGCGACCGGGTTGAGCCACGAGCGTTCCTCAATGTGGAAACCAAGCCCGGTCAGGCGGGCCTGCATGGTGGCGATGCTGGTTTCGAGCGGGGCGTCCTTGCCGGGAATGCAGATCATGAGAAGCGTTCGTCCTTTGCCAGATAGCGCCAGTGGCCGGGCGGCAGGTCGCCCAGTTTCACCTGGCCGATGCGGACCCGTTTGAGTCCGGTGACCTTGAGTCCGACCAGTTCGCACATGCGGCGGATCTGGCGTTTTTTGCCTTCGCGCAGCACGAAACGCAATTGATCGCGGTTCTGCCACGAGACTTGTGCCGGTTTGAGCGCGACGCCGTCGAGGCTCAGGCCGTGGTTGAGCAGTTCCAGCCCCTGCGCCGACAGTCTGCCTTCGACGCGTACCAGGTATTCCTTCTCGACCGGGGAGTGTTCCCCGATCAGCAATCGGGCGATGCGGCCATCCTGGGTCAGTACCAGCAGCCCGGTCGAATCGATGTCGAGCCGCCCGGCCACGGCCAGATTCCAGGTGTGCCGATTGGAAAAACTGCGCGTCTCGTCCGGACGGGTGTAACGCCGGTCGGCGGTGATAAGCACGCTGGCGGGCTGGTAGCCATGTTCTGCCTGGGTGGAGACGTAGCCTACCGGTTTGTTGAGCAGGATCGTGACCAGATCGTCCTGTTCGCGCTGTGCGGCGGTGTCGAGATCGATGCGGCAGTCGGGCGCCACTTTGCTGCCGGGGACATCGACGACCTTGCCATCGACACGCACCCAGCCGCGCTCGATGTAGGTGTCGGCTTCGCGGCGCGAACACAAACCGCGCGCAGCCATGAGCTTGGACAGTCTGAGCGGTTCCGGCAAGTGGCGTTCCGTTTCAGAGGGTACGCGAATAGCGCGGTTCATCGTTGCCATCGCCGGTATGCAGATAGGCGTCAAAACACATGGCGATGTTGCGCAGGAAAATGCGGCCGGATTCTGTAACGCGGATGAGATGCGGGTCGATTTCGACCAGTCCATCGGCTTGCATGGGCAGCAGTTCCGCAATCGCGTCGGCGAAATGCGCATTGGCGTCGATGTCCCAGTCGCGCGAGAAGGCCGCGAGATCGAGTTCCAGATCGCACATGATGCGCAGAATCGCGTCACGGCGTAACCGGTCTTCACGTTCGATACGTAGCCCGCGTTCAGTCGCCAGACCGTGTCCCACCTTGTCCTGCCAGAGTGGCAGACTCTTGGCATTCTGCACGTAGACCGATTCGGTCTGGCTGATGGCGGAAACACCAAATGCGTGGATGTCGCAGTTCTTGTGGGTGGTGTATCCCTGGAAGTTGCGGTAGAGCGTCTTGTTGCGTTGCGCGCTGACCAGTTCGTCGTCCGGTCTGGCGTAGTGGTCCATGCCGATATACAGGTAGCCGGCATCGGTCAGCCGTTCGAGCAGCAGTTGCTGCAGCGCGATGCGGGTGTCGAGATCGGGCAACTGTGACTCGGGGATCAGTTTCTGGTTTTTCTTCATCCAGGGCACGTGAGCATAGCTGAACACTGCCAGCCGGTCCGGCGCCATGTCGATCACCCGGTCCAGCGTGCGCGAGAAACCGGCAATGCTCTGGCGCGGCAACCCCACCATCAGGTCCATGTTGATGCTGGCCACGCCGCTGTCGCGCATCCAGCCGTACACTTCGCGGATCATCGCTTCGGGCTGCACCCGGTTGACGGCTTCCTGTACCAGCGGGTCGAGTTCCTGTACACCAAGGCTCAGCCGGTTGAAACCGCTTTCGCTCAGTGCCAGCACATGCTCGCGAGTCAGTTCGCGCGGATCCATCTCGCAGCCGATTTCGGCGTCTGCGGCGATCGTATAGCGCGAGGCGATATGGGCATACAGGCGGCGGATGTCGTCGGGATGCAGATAGGTCGGTGTGCCCCCGCCCCAGTGCAACTGTCGCACCAGCCGGCCTGGAGCGGCCAGGGCCGCCATGCGGTCGATCTCGTTGAACAGGTGGCCGAGGTATTCGGTGGCGCGGTTGTAGTTGCGGGTGGCGACCATGTTGCAGCCGCAGTAGTAGCACAGCGTGTCGCAAAACGGGATGTGCGTGTACAGCGACAGGTCGCGTTCGCAATCGCGCGTGGCGCGCAGTTCTTCCAGCCACTGCTGTTCGCCGAAGCTTTCGGAAAAATGCGGCGCGGTAGGATACGACGTGTAGCGCGGGCCGGGCTTGCTGTATTTTGCCAGCAGACTGGGATCGAATTGCATGGGTGGATGACGGCGGATCGATGGTGTTGCGATTATAGTCCGATCGGACTGCAATGGCGAGGCAGATGTGTTGTGGTGGTGTGCCGTCCGCGACTGGCGGGACAGGATGCGGACGGCGAATATCTGGTCGGAATGGAAGGATTTGAACCTTCGATCTCCACGTCCCGAACGTGGCGCCTTAACCGGGCTGGGCTACATTCCGTGAGTCGGTCGTCCTGCACCGCGGCATCCGGTAACCGGGATGCCACAGGTGGCCGCCGCAGCACAGAGCGCGTATTGCGGCAGCGCGCTGCAGAAGACTGACGATTATCCGGTTTTACGCCGATTTGTCAAGCCAGGAGGCGCGCGCGTGGCGCATTCGCGCCGGTGTCCATGGCGGGATGCGGCCATTCTCCGGATGGCCCGCCGTGGTCTGGCGGGTGATGTTTTTTGCGGCGGGGTCGTCTGGAAGATGCGGCCTCAACTGTGTAGAATGATTCCCTTTCGCGTCTGGCAATGCTGCAGACGTTGCGGGACGGAATGATGGCGCTGGAAGCAGACAGAGTGGATGGAACAGGTTATTACGCCCTGGTGCCGGCGGCAGGATCGGGCACGCGCATGGGGTCGGCACAGCCGAAGCAGTATCTGGAGATCGCTGGCAAATCCATGATTGCGTGGAGCGTGCAGGCGTTGCTGGCATGCAGCAGGCTGGATCGGGTCACGGTGGTGCTGGCGCCAGGCGATATCTGGTGGTCTGAGGCCGAGTGGGCGCATGACATCGCCTCCGGCCGGTTGCAGGTGTTGCGCTGCGGCGGCGACACGCGCGCACAGAGCGTGACCAACGGGCTGACGGCGATGCAGTTGCCCGACGATGCCTGGGTGCTGGTGCATGATGCGGCACGTCCCTGTCTGGAGCAAGACCTCATCGATCGTTTGATCGATACGGTGGGTGCGGATGCAGTAGGCGGTCTGCTTGCCATTCCGGTGGCCGATACACTCAAGCGCATCGGCAGCGGGCAGCGCGTGAGTGCAACGGTGCCGCGCGAGGGATTGTGGCTGGCGCAGACGCCGCAGATGTTCCGCAGCGGCTTGCTGCTGCGCGCGCTGAAAGCCCGGGACGGCGCCCGGATGACCGACGAGGCGAGCGCGGTGGAGGCGCTTGGGCTGTCGCCGTTGCTGGTCGAATCGCGTGCGGGCAATTTCAAGGTGACCTGGCCAGACGATCTGGTGCTTGCGCGGTTGCGGCTGGCTGCTGCCGGGAAATCGAAGGAAGGAACATGACGACGTTGAGGATAGGCCACGGTTTCGATGTGCATGCCTTTGCGCCGCAGCGCAGGCTGGTCATAGGCGGGGTGGAGATCGAATGGGAACTGGGCCTTGCAGGCCATTCGGATGCCGACGTGCTGTTGCACGCGATCTGCGATGCGCTGCTCGGCGCTGCCGGACTGGGGGATATTGGCAGGCATTTTCCCGATTCCGATGCGCGTTTCCACAACATCGACAGCCGTCGCCTGCTGCGCGAGGTGGAAACCTTGCTGGCGCAGCAGGGCTGGCGGGTGGTGAATGTGGACTGTACCATCATCGCCCAGGCGCCGCGCATGGCGGGTCATATTCCGCTGATGCGCGAACGCATCGCGGCTGATCTCCGCGTGGCGGCCGGGGTGGTGAATGTGAAAGCCACCACAACCGAGAAGCTCGGGTTCACCGGACGCGGTGAGGGTATTGCAGCCGAGGCCGTCTGCCTGCTCGAAAAAAGGCAGGCATGACATGACCGGGGAGGATCGGCAACTGTCGGGCCGGGCGGTGTATGTGGGTGGATCGGCGTATCGCCGCCGTGCCTACGGCAGCAACCATCCGCTGGCCATTCCGCGCGTATCGCTGGCCACGCAACTGATCGAGGCCTATGGCGCGCTGGATGCAACCGAGTTTGTGCATGCACGACGCGCGGCCGAATTCGAACTGCAGTGGTTCCATACGCCGGAATACGTATCGGCGTTCCGCCGTTGCGAGGCAGTGGGGCGCGTCAGCCAGGCGGTGCGCGAGCGGCATCGGCTCGGTACGCTGGAGAACCCGTATTTTGAACATTTCTTCTCCATTCCCGCCACGGCGGCGGGCGCATCCATTCAGGCCGCCGAAATCGTGCTGGCGGGCCGGATGGCGTTCAATCCTGCCGGCGGCATGCACCACGCCCGGCCGGACCATGCGCAGGGATTTTGTTATTTCAATGACCTCGTGCTCGCCATTGTGCGGCTACGACGTTCCGGCTGGCGTGTGCTCTATGTGGATATCGATGCTCACCACGGCGACGGCGTCGAAGCTGCGTTCAGCGACGATGATCAGGTGTTCACGCTTTCGCTGCACATGGACACCGGCTACGCCTATCCGTTTTCCGGCGGCGGGCTGGACGATACTGCCAGGGCGGGAGCCACCAGCATGAATGTGCCGTTGCCAGCGGGAACCGGCGATACGGAATATCATCTGCTGTTCGACAGCGTGTGGCAGCCGTTGCTCGATCGGTTCCGACCGGACGTGGTGGTGTTGCAGGCGGGTACCGACATGATCCACGCCGATCCGCTTGGTAAACTGGCAATGTCGACCGAGGGATTCCTCGCTGTGGTGCAGCGTGTGCTGACAAGTGCGCCGCGTCACGCCGATGGCACGCCGCGCTTGCTGGTAACCGGTGGCGGCGGGTATCATCCGCTGGTGCTGGCGCGTGCCTGGGCGGGTGTGTGGGCGCTGATGTCGGGACGCAGCCTGC
>JAJXUP010000084.1 GCA_021782795.1 Pseudomonadota bacterium
ATGACCTGCAGCGCCGTATCGACGATCAACCACACCGGAAATGCCAGCAACACTGTCCACGACAGGGCGTGCAGGGCCGCGGCCACAGGACTGGAGCAACCCAGCCGCTCCAGCGATTTCTGGTAGGGCATGCCGGCAATCGCCATACAGAATCCTGCCAGGATCGGCACCGCGAATGGTGACATCACCACCGTGGCCAGCACCGCAATTCCGGCGGCAACAACTTTTCTTGAAACCAGCATGCGTACCTTTCATGTTGCCCAGTCCACCCGAACGACTGACCAGCCTGTCAGCTAAAATACAGACTCAAATCAACTCTACCGCATATGTGCTGTTCGCGAAACCACTTCTGCACACATTTCACCAATCGACAAGTACACAGGTTCTCGTTACCATAGCGCCAGACTGCAACGACCCGAAATCGTCCGGTCACATTTCGCCGACCCCGCCATTTTCCGCCGAGCGATCCGCAATGTCACCCATTGAATCCGATACACCAGCCGTGCCCCCTGCCGACTCGGACCCGGCCACCCGGAATGCCGCCACGCACAGCACACTGGTCAGCGCCGCAGTCAACTTCGCCCTGAGTCTGGTACAGATCGCCACCGGCATGCTGTCGGGCTCGCAAGGTCTGGTGGCCGACGGCATTCACTCGCTCTCCGACCTGGTGGCCGATTTTGCGGTGCTGTTCGCCGGCCACCACAGCCGCAAGGTCGCCGACGCCGATCACCCCTACGGCCACCAGCGCTACGAAACCGCGGCTTCGCTGCTGCTCGGCCTGTTACTGCTCGCCGTCGGCGCCGGCATGCTCTGGTCGGCAGTCGGCAAACTGGAAAACCCGGATGGCATACCCACTGTGCGCCTGGCCGCGCTGTGGGTGGCCATCGCGTCGCTGGTCACCAAGGAGTTGCTGTTCCGCTACATGCTGGGTGTGGCACAGCGCATCAAGTCGAGCATGCTGGTGGCCAATGCCTGGCATGCCCGTTCGGATGCAGCCTCTTCACTGGTGGTCGGGCTCGGCATCGCTGGCAACCTGGCTGGTTATACGCTGCTCGATCCGGTGGCCGCGCTCATCGTCGGCGGCATGATCGCCCGCATGGGCTGGCAATTCGGCTGGAATGCGCTGCAAGACCTGATGGACCGCGCCGTAGACGACCAGGAAGTTGCAGCCATCCGCCAGACCCTGCTCGAATCGCCCGGCGTGCTCGGAGTGCATGATGTGCGCACCCGCAAGATGGGCGACATGATCGTGGTCGATGCCCACATCGAAGTCGATGCCGACATTCCGGTCGCCACCGGCCACGACATTGCCGTGACCGCGCGCGAACGCGTCATGCAGCGCCATCGCGTGCTCGACGTGATGACCCACATCGATCCTTGGCAACGCCCGGATCTCGATCACGAGCATTTTTCAGGGCAGTGAGCTGCGGCCCGAAGGTGACCGCGGTGGCCAGGGACCAGTCTTCCGGTCATGCAGCAGCATGCGGAGCGCAGGCTGAAGTCTGACGCGCTTCCACGCTGACAAATATCCCGGGCTCAATGCCGAGCGGGGTGTAGACATGCCGATTCGCCAGAGCGATGATGGCGGAAAAAGCATCACAAAGCATCCGAATGTCGTCGCCTTCCGATTCCGGGCCAAATCCGTGTGTCATATGTGCCAATCCCTTGTTCGCAAGGTACAGCATGTGGGCGAACCCGCGTTCCACCCGCTCCGCTGACAGCCCGTCGTGTTTGTCGAGCGCGTCGGCAACCGACGGCATCGATAAGCCTTCCATATCCTCGATACATGCGTCGTCTTTTCTGCGGCTGGTTACGTTTACTACTTTTCTGCGGCTGGTTGCTGTTGCTCTTTGTTGCTGCGGATCTTCTTCGCTGCCGATCCTCAAGCCAATGAACTCGAGCACTGCACGCCCATGCAGGATACCCGCCTCCAGCACAGGGTTCGTGTAGCCAGTAGCGCTTCCCTGAGCAACGAGCACGTGGTCAAAACGGATCTGCATCGATGGCGGCGTTTCGGCCCATTCATTCATCTGCATCAGCACAATGAGCGCCGACGTGATGGCAGACACCCTGTAGTCAAGCCACGCAACAACGGCTTGTTGTCGATCCTGTGTCACGTCACGCCCTCCTGAAACAGGTCGCAATTGTTGGTCATGAGCGCTGCGAATGCACGCTACGTCTTTCCAGGCAACCCGGCAGCGGTCTTGTGCATCAACAAAGCAGCAATGAACGCGTCATCGTCAAATAGCGCATCGATTCCATTATCGAGCGCCATATTCAAGGCTGCTTCTGCATCTCGCGACCCCATGGTCGCAGCCCATGCCGTGCGACCCTGTGCGGCAATCTGACGCGAGAAGCGGTTTTCCCCGTTCGAAAGCATCTTCACATGCATATCCAGGTCCGCAACGGCATCCGAGCGAAGGAAGCCGACCTTGTAATCATTGAAGAACGTATTTATGTCGATGACAATTTGCAGATTTGCGTCATCAGCGACACGAAATCCCCGGGCTTTGAGCTCACTTTCAACGGCTTGTCTGATGGTCTGTTCAACGGGTCTGGTTACAATGATGTCAGGGTAGGTTTCCTCTCCCAGCCCATTCCGCCCATACCCCACCACGGCTTTCCCCCACTTCCTGGATATCCCGGGAGCCAGATAGTCACGCTTGTCATTGACTTGCACCGCGACAACGATGTTCGCAGCCTCTGGAATTGTATTAACCTTGAGTTGCGTGTGATACAAAGTGATGCGTTCTTCCCTGATGATCCACGTCGCACATCCGGCAACGAGACTTGTCAAAGCCAGTACGCAGGTCATCATGATGATCGGTATTGCGAACCGGACACATTCCGGGTCGCGCCATGGCCACCCGTTCCTGAAATGCTTCATCTGGCCTCGCTGGAAGGTATGCTGAAACGGCTGCAGTCAGAAATTGAAGCCATTGTGGTCCGTCTGCAACCGGTTTGCAACGTAACGCCCACGATAAAATGGCTTGCCACGACACGCCACCTTAACAACTGCTAAATGATCGCGTGCTGCCGGTCATGACCATCAGTATCCTTGCCGGATATCTTGCACCTCGCCCAGTGGCACATGAAAGACCGGAGAACTGCTTCGACCAACCAGCGAACTGTCGGGTTTATCAAGGCTCCGACTGCGTTGTGAATCCGTCCCATCAAGCAGGAACATGCACACCATCTGCACCAGCACCGGTTTGCGCTTGCGGTGGCAGCGGAATCGACGACACATGTAACGCATTGGCAACCTCGCTTCAATTTTAGTTGTATAATCAAAACATGGAACAGCGCACTGCCATCACCTTGCTCGAATCGCTGGCTTCGGGTGTCCGACTCGACATCTATCGCTTGCTGGTGCGGCATGGCCCGGAAGGACTGGTGGCCGGTGAAATCGCAACCCGGCTCGATCTGCCGGCCACCAACCTGTCCTTCCATCTCAAGGCGCTGACGCAGGCCGGCTTGCTGAGTGCGGTACAGGAAGGCCGTTTTCAACGCTACCGGGCGCATGTCCAGCCCATGCTCGACCTGGTGAGTTATTTGACTGCGGAATGCTGTGGCGGTCGCCCGGAACTGTGCGCACTGCCCTGATGGCATGCGCGCGACGGTACGCACTGCCTTGGTGGCGTACGCGCGATGCTGCGCGCGCCTTTGGTGACGTACTCGCGATGCTGCGCGCTGCCTTGGTAGCGTACGCGCGGTGCTGCGCGTACAATATTTCAACTATTGATGAATTATTGCATCATATGACCTCACCCCTGTTTGCGCCATCAACCGGATCGCACAAGGAGTCCGACATGCACACCCTTCCCTGGAACGTACTGTTCGTCTGTACCGGCAACTCGGCACGCAGCATCATGGCCGAAGTCATCATGAACCAGCTGGGCAGCGGGCGTTTCAAGGCGTACAGCGCCGGCTTCAAGCCCCGGGGTAGCGTTCACCCCATGACGCTGGACATTCTCGCCCGGCAACGCTACCCGGTGGACGGATTGCGCAGCAAAAGCTGGCAGGAATTCCTCCGGGACGATGCCCCACGCATGGATTTCATCTTCACCGTCTGTGATCAGGCCGCAGGCGAACTGTGCCCGGTCTGGCCCGGGCAACCCATCACGGCGCACTGGGGTTTTGCCGACCCGGCGGCCCTGACCGGCACGCATGAACAACAATTCCGCGCCTTTTTCGACGTGCAGCAGCAGATTGCCAACCGGGTCAAGCTGTTCATCAGCCTGCCATTCGACAAGCTCGACCGCCTGGCGCTGCACAACCGGGTGCGCGACCTGGGCTGCTGAACCCTCGCGATGCGCCAGGCATTCGCTTCCGGCCTGCATCCATGACCACCCCCCATCAATTCCCGACAGGAGCCCACCCCGTGACCGTCCAGTGTGAAATTGCCGCCAGGCAGGCAAGCGGCGCCCCCATGAACCGTTTCGAGCGCTATCTGTCGCTGTGGGTGCTGCTGTGCATCGCCGCCGGCATTGGCCTGGGCAAGGGTTTTCCCGCCGTGTTCCAGGCCATCGGGCGCATCGAATTCGCCCAGGTCAACCTTCCGGTCGGCCTGCTGATCTGGGTCATGATCATTCCGATGCTGATCAAGGTGGATTTCACCGCGCTGCACGAAGTGCGCCGCCACGTGCGCGGCATCGGCGTCACGCTGGCGGTCAACTGGCTGGTCAAACCGTTCTCCATGGCCTTCTTCGGCTGGCTGTTCCTGCGTCATGCGTTCGCTGCCTGGCTGCCGCCAGGCCAGATCGACAGCTATGTTGCCGGCCTCATCCTGCTTGCCGCAGCGCCATGCACCGCCATGGTGTTCGTCTGGAGCCGTCTCAGCGGTGGCGACCCCCTGTTCACGCTCACCCAGGTTGCGCTCAACGACAGCATCATGCTGGTGGCCTTCGCCCCGATGGTGGCATTGTTGCTCGGCATCTCCGCCATCAGCGTGCCATGGTCGACCCTGGCCGTTTCGGTGGGCATCTACATCCTGCTGCCGCTCGCGCTGGCGCAATGGTGGCGCAAATCACTGCTGACACGCGGCCAGGCAGCTTTCGACGCCGCCATGACCGCGGTCGGGCCATGGTCGATGGCCGCCCTGCTGGCCACGCTGGTGCTGCTGTTCGCCTTTCAGGGGGAATCCATCCTGCAGCAACCGTTGATCATCGTTCTGCTTGCCATACCGATTCTGGCGCAGGTGCTGTTCAATGCATCACTGGCCTACGGACTCAACCGTATCCTGGGCGAACGCCACGACATCGCTTGCCCGTCCGCGCTGATCGGAGCCTCCAATTTCTTCGAACTGGCCGTGGCGACAGCCATCAGTCTGTTCGGTTTTCATTCGGGAGCGGCGCTGGCCACCGTGGTCGGCGTGCTGGTCGAAGTGCCGGTAATGCTGCTGGTGGTGCGTGCCGTCACCGCCAGCCGCGCCTGGTACGAACGTGCCAGCTGACAATAATAAACATGCCGCCAGCCATACGTCATGCTCCACTCAGTTCCGCGCAAGCATGATTGGGTAGCATCAGCATCGGATGCGCGACCATCCGGACTCGCGCCCGATTCTCAAGGAGAATGGATCATGAAGATGAAACACCTGGCCGTGCTGATGCTTGGCTGCACCCTGTTTGCCGGCAATCTGGCTCTGGCGGACGAGGTCGTGGGCACCGAAACGCTGGGCATCTCGGTCAACGAAGACCAGATCGTTGCCTTCGGCCGCAGCGTGACCAAAGAAATCCTGCACAAGGACGTCTACAACGACCACAAGCAGAAGCTGGGCGTCATCGAAGACATCATCCTGTCCCCGGAACATTCCGCCAGCTATGCCGTGATCGACATCGGCAATTTCCTCGGCATCCCGCGCCACCCGGTGCTGGTGTCATTCAGCCGCCTGCACCGCGAACATGACAGCTACGTACTCAAGGGTGCAACCCGCGCCGCAATGAAATCGCTGCCGACCTTCCACTACAACCCCGCGAACAAATAACCCCTCCACGCCGTTCCGATCGCACCCGCAACCGCGGGTGCGATGCCACATTCCCTGTCCCGCGAACTTTCACGCCAACCTGCCCTCCAATGTTGACAGATGGCCGCGCACATTGCATCCTGACAGGCCATTGACAGCCATCACGAACGCAGGAAGGTCAGAAAATGCCTGAAATCCAACGGGATACGTAATGAACAAGGATTTTGCGCCCATTCTGATCAACTTCCGGCGAGCAACGCCGTGTCGCAACAGCCTGTCAAATCCCGTCCCGGCAATCTCCCCGTTATGAACATTGGAGTGACAATCATGAAAAAACTGCTACTGATAGTAATACTGCTGGGCAATCTGGTTCAACCTGCCCTGGCCGACGGCTGGCATGGTCGCGGCGGCTGGCATGGTGGCTGGCGCGGTGGCGATGGCTGGCGTGGTGGCGACGGCTGGCGCGGCGGCGACTGGGGAGGCGGCGCCCTGGCCTGGGGGCTTGGCCTCGGTGTACTGGCCGGCGCGATTGCAAATTCGCAACCGACGTATGCATCGCCTCCGCCTGTGTATTATCAGCAGGCGCCGGTGTACTACTCGCAGCCGGCACCGGGTTATTATCCCCAACAGGCGCCAGTCTATCAGGCTCCGCCACCCGTCATGTACGGTCCGACTGTCTATTATCACGATGATGACTGAGCGGATTCCCCGGCTGCTCCCGGGCGTCTCCAATCAGCGACATAAAATTAATCCTTTATATTCAAACACCTGATCCACAATCCCCCACTGACATCAAGACCACCTGTCTCCGAACGGAGACAGGCACCCCCCTCCCTGGCGAGGCGGCCACAAAAAACACGAACAAATAATCATTCAATTTCAACAAGTTGCAATAAAAATTCGATCTGGCCCGATTCGTGCTTGAAAAAAGCGTCAGCCACTTTCAAGCCAAGACATGAAACCGCTTCCTGCCCTGCCTTCGCTGCGCATCCGGACATTTCCCCTCATTCACCGCGGCAGCATGGTCGCCCGACCCTGGACCCGCTTCTGGCGCGGCGCGCTCGATCTGCTGACCGGGAACGCAAAACACCCGGATCTGGCAGCAGCCAGCCTGCCCTGGAAACACGCAGCGGCGCAGCGCAGAACCATCCTGCTGACACTGGTGACCGCAATTTCGGCCACGGCCGCAGCGCTGCTGTATGCAAACACGCCGGCACATCAGCCACATCCGCTGCTGCACTTCCTGCAACTCGCGCTGTTCGTGCTGCTGTTCGGCTGGATATCGGCAGGCTTCATCACGGCGATGATGGGGCTGTGGGTACAGTGGCGCGGCGACCGCCATGCCCTCAGGATCGATGCCTGCGCCAGCCAGCCGCTGTCCGCAGAAGCCCGTACCGCCATCATCATGCCGATCTGCAACGAACCCGTCGAGCCGGTGTTTGCCGGTTTGCGTGCCACATGCGAATCGCTGGCGGCAAGCGATGGCGCAGATCTGTTCGACGTCTTCATCCTCTCCGACAGCAACGACCCGCTCACCAGTGCCCAGGAACTGCGCGCCTGGGGGATGCTGCGCCAGCAGCTCGGAGAACGCTGCCGCCTGTATTACCGCCAGCGGCTGCGCCGCACTCGCCGCAAGGCAGGCAACGTCGCCGACTTCTGCCGTCGCTGGGGCAAGGACTACCGCTACATGGTCGTGCTTGACGCTGACAGCGTCATGACCGGCGAAACCGTCACCCAGCTGGTTCGGGCAATGGAAGCCCATCCGGACACCGGCATCATCCAGACGGCTCCGCGCGCCTGCGGGGTCGACACACTGCACGCACGCACCCAGCAATTCGCCGGCCGCGTGGTTGGCCGGCTGTTCACTGCCGGCATGCAATTCTGGCAACTGGGCGAATCGCATTACTGGGGACACAACGCCATCATCCGCGTCGCGCCATTCATGCAGCACTGTGCGCTGGCAACATTGCCCGGCACAGGCGGCCTGTCGGGAGACATCCTGTCGCACGACTTCCTCGAAGCAGCCATGATGCGTCGCGCCGGCTACCACGCCTGGCTGACCACCGACCTTGAAGGCAGCTATGAGCAGCAGCCATCCAACCTGATGGAAGAACTGCAACGCGACCGGCGCTGGTGCCAGGGCAACCTGATGAATTTCCGCGTCATTGCCGAACCCGGCTTTCAGCCGGTGCACCGCGCCATGCTGCTCACCGGCGCACTGTCCTACGTATCCGCACCGTTGTGGCTGGCATTCGTGCTGCTGAGCCTGGCGCTGCAACTGATGGAACCGCCGGCAAGCGGGAGCGCACTGTCGGTCTGGTTCGGCGCATCACCCACCCTGACCATGCTGTGGGGCCTCACCCTGAGCCTGCTGTTTCTGCCCCGACTGCTCGCGGTGATCGGCATCCTGCTCAAGCGCGAACAGGCCGGGTTTGGCGGCACCGCATCATTGCTGAAGAGCGCCCTGCTGGAACTGGCGATTTCATCGCTGCAGGCGCCGATCCGCATGGTTGCCCACACGCTGTTCGTGTTTGGCGCACTCAGCGGCCTGAACCTGAAATGGAAATCGCCCGGCCGCGAATCACGTTCGGTGGCCTGGAACGATGCCTGGCTCAGGTTCCTGCCCGTCGCCGCACTGGTGCTGCCGGGACTGCTGGCATTGCTGTACACGCAGCGCGACACGGCGCTGTGGTTGCTGCCAACGGCCTTGCCGGTGCTGCTTGCCGCGCCGATTGCCGTGTTCACCAGCCATGCGCACTGGGGCGTGCTGCTGCGCCGCCACCGCTGGCTGCTGACTCCTGAAGAACGCTTCACACCCGCCATTCTTGCCCGCACATTCG
>JAJXUP010000085.1 GCA_021782795.1 Pseudomonadota bacterium
GACGTTCATTGTGCTGCGCGCTGAAACTGCGGTGAGTCAACGCCTGGCGCAGCAGTTCGCGGCGGGAAAACCTGTAGCCGATGGCCTGTTCAAGCGCATCTGCGTTCATTGGGTTGCCGGGCTGGTGGTGGGCGCGAAATCGATGTAGATGCCTACGTTGCCGAAAATGGGTTTTTCCACGTGATAACTCGCGCTCAGGTTGAGGCGGTTGTCACCTTGATCGATTTTGAGATCAGACCCATTGATGCTGGTGATGTTGTCGATCTGCGAGCGGCGATTGAATGAGTCGCGGATTGCTGACGGAGGCGCGCCGGTCAGTGCAGGATCGGTCACCATGGCACTGAAGACACGCTCGATCGACAGGTATTCCATGTAGGAGGGCAATACCCGTACGACCATGACGACGATGAAAAAAGCGGCAATACCAAACAGCATCAGGCTGATCAGGCCGATTCCTCGCTGGGATCGATGCATATGGCTGTCCCTCAGGAAATTGTGTTGCAATGTTTGCGCACCATGCGTCGTGTTCCGTCTCCCGTTCGCCGGGCCCTGCAGCGGTTCACTCATTTGATGAGATGTCCCGCGCGGTGCAGGTTGTCGAAATTCCACCAGACAAGGAATGCCCGACCGACGACGTTGCGATCCGGCACGAACCCCCAGTAACGGCTGTCGTTGCTGCTGTCGCGGTTATCGCCCATCATGAAATAGTTACCGGGCGGCACCTTGCAGGTGAAGCCGTTGTCATCGTAACTGCAATTCTGTCGCGAGGGAAACTGGCTGTCAACCTGTTCGACATACAGCGTAGGCGTTGTCGGCTGAATCAGGATCGAATGCACATGCTCGCCCAGCCGCTCGGTATAGCGTTCCGCGGTGACGGCATTGAGCGTACCGCTCACATAATCGTAGGTGCCATCGCGTTGCTCGGGCACGGCTACGCCGTTGATGGTCAGCCGTTTGTCGCGGTAACTGACAATGTCGCCGGGCAGGCCGACTACGCGTTTGATGTAGTCGAGGCTCGGGTTGCCCGGGTAGCGGAAGACCATGACATCGCCATGGTGCGGCGAACTGACGTCAAGCACCTTGACGTTGATGATCGGGATACGGATGCCCCAGGTGAATTTGTTGACCAGGATGAAATCGCCGATCTGCAGCGTGGGCAGCATCGATCCGGATGGAATCTTGAACGGTTCGACGAGAAACGAGCGCAGCAGGAATACTGCGAGAATGACCGGGAAGAAGCTGCGCGAGTATTCCACCAGCACCGGCATGCGGGCATCAGCCGGACGACGCGACCTGAACAGCAGCGTATCGGCCAGCCAGATCATGCCGGTGATGAGCAGCGCGATAAACATGATCAATGCAAAATCCATGGATTCAGCCTTTCCGGGTTATTTGTCGCCGACCTGCAGGATCGCCAGAAAGGCTTCCTGCGGAATTTCCACATTGCCCACCTGCTTCATGCGCTTTTTGCCCGCTTTCTGTTTTTCCAGCAGCTTGCGTTTGCGGGTGATGTCGCCGCCATAACATTTGGCAAGCACGTTCTTGCGCAGTGCCTTGACGTTTTCCCGTGCAATGATCTGTGCGCCAATGGCAGCCTGGATCGCCACATCGAACATCTGTCGCGGAATCAGTTCGCGCATGCGGCTTGCCAGTTCCCGTCCGCGGTACTGGCTGGTGCTGCGGTGCACAATGAGCGAAAGCGCATCGACCCGGTCGTTGTTGACCAGGATGTCGAGCTTGACCAGGTCGGCGCTACGGAATTCCTTGAATTCGTAATCGAGCGAGGCGTAACCGCGGGTCACCGATTTGAGCCGGTCGAAAAAGTCCATGACCACCTCGTTCATCGGCATGTCATAGCTGAGCATGACCTGGCGGCCCATGTACTGCATGTTGGTCTGGACGCCGCGTTTCTGCGTGCACAGCGTGATGACGTTGCCCAGCCAGGTTTCCGGTACCAGGATGGTTGCGGTGATGATCGGTTCGCGGATCTCGGCGATTTTTGACAGTTCGGGCAGTCGCGACGGGTTTTCGATCTCGACCACATCGCCGTTTCGCAGCACCACCTGATAGATTACCGTGGGCGCGGTGGTGATGAGATCCATGTCATATTCGCGCTCGAGCCGTTCCTGCACGATTTCCATGTGCAGCAGGCCGAGAAAGCCGCAGCGGAAGCCAAAGCCAAGCGCTTGCGAGACTTCGGGCTCGTATTGCAGCGAGGCGTCGTTGAGCTGGAGCTTCTCCAGCGCGTCACGCAACGCATCGTAGTCGTGCGATTCGACCGGATACAGGCCGGCGAACACCTGTGGCTTGATCTCTTTGAATCCCGGCAGCGCAGCATCGGCGGGGCGGGCGTCGAGGGTGACCGTGTCACCGACCTTGGCAGCCTTGAGCTCCTTGATGCCGGCGATGATGTAGCCCACCTGGCCGGCGGAAATCTGGTCACGGTCCTGGGCTTTGGGGGTGAATACGCCGACCTGTTCGGTCAGGTAGACCGCGCCAGTGGCCATGAGGCGGATTTTTTGTCGTGTACGCAGCGTACCGTCCATGACGCGCACCAGCATGACCACTCCGACGTAATTGTCGAACCAGGAGTCGATGATGAGCGCCTTGAGCGGTGCTTCCGGGTCACCCTTGGGGGGAGGGATGCGCTCGATGAGCCGTTCGAGGATGTCGGCGACGCCCAGCCCGGTCTTGGCCGAGGCGTGTACCGCATCGGTGGCCTCGATGCCGATGATGTCTTCGATTTCCTGGATGACCCGTTCCGGCTCGGCCGCCGGCAGATCGATCTTGTTGAGCACCGGCAGAACCTCGACACCGAGTTCGGTGGCGGTATAGCAGTTGGCGACGGTTTGCGCCTCGACGCCCTGGGAGGCATCCACCACCAGCAGCGCGCCTTCGCAGGCCGACAGCGAACGGCTGACTTCATAGGAGAAGTCGACGTGTCCCGGGGTGTCGATCAGGTTGAGCTGATAGGTCTGGCCGTCACGCGCATGGTACTGCAACGCGGCGGTTTGTGCCTTGATGGTGATGCCGCGTTCACGTTCCAGGTCCATCGAATCGAGCACCTGGGCTTCCATTTCCCGGTCGGACAGCCCGCCGCACAATTGGATGATGCGGTCGGCAAGCGTGGATTTGCCATGATCGATATGGGCGATGATGGAGAAGTTTCGAATGTTGTTCATCGATGCGTTCTGGCTGGGCAGGGCGCCATTCTAGCGGATTTTCGCCAAATACGCAGTAAGAGCCGCCTCATCGAGGAAGTGGTGACAGATTTCGTTGTGGCTGGCATCCGTCAGCACGGGCACCCATTCATTGTAACGCGCTTCCAGTTGCGGATCGCTGTCGATGTCTATGGTTTCGATGTGCAATGTATGCGGCGTGGGCCAGCAACGCAGGCGTTCGATCAGGTCGTGGCACAGGTGACAGTAGGGGCGCAGGTAGACGATCAGATGGACAGGGGTCGGTGGGGACATATGGGGTACAGTTGACCCGGCGAGGCGTCTGCCTCGCCGGGAGCGGGTTCAGTCGGTCTGCACGGTGACGTACAGCGTGGCGTTGTCGCGGCGGATCAGCAGGGCAATGGAGTGGTATTTTGCTGCCGCAGCGACCAGTGCATGATACTGCGCAACGTTGTGTACCGGGGTATCGCCCACCGCGAGAATCAGGTCGCCAGGCTGGATGCCAGCGCGCGCCGCGGCTCCGACACTGTGCTGTACCACCACGCCGCTGCTGTCGGCAGGTGCGTCAGGTGGCAGGTTGCTGACCACCAGCCCGACCTTGTCCGGGGTCTTGCCGTCCGGAAAGGTGCGGGTATGGCGGTTGCCGGTCTTGTCGGGCATCTCGCCCAGCGTGGCGTTGAGTGCAAGCGGTGCACGGTTGCGCCAGATGTCAAGCCGTGCGATGCTGCCCGGTTTGGCGTTTGCCACCATGCGTGGCAGGTCGATCGAGCGCACGATGGGCTGTCCGTTGAAACGCAGGATGATGTCGCCAGGCTTCAGGCCGGCACGGGCTCCCGGGCCGCTGGCGTCGACTTGCGACACCAGCGCCCCGGCAGGCTTGTCCAGCCCGAATGCACTGGCAGAACCGGCGCTGACTTCCTGAATGACCACGCCGAGCCGGCCGCGACGCACTTTGCCGTACTGGCGCAACTGGTCGGCGACCTGCATGGCGACGTCGATCGGAATGGCGAAGGACACGCCCATGTAACCGCCAGAGCGCGAATAGATCTGCGAGTTGATGCCGACCACCTGGCCGTGCATGTCGAACAGCGGTCCGCCCGAATTGCCGGGATTCACGGCCACGTCGGTCTGGATGAAGGGGACGTAGTCATTGTCGGGCAGCGAACGGTTCTTGGCACTGACGATACCGGCCGTGACGGAATTCTCGAAGCCAAAGGGCGAACCGATGGCAATTACCCATTCGCCAACCTGCAACTGGCGTGGATCGCCGATGGGAGCCACAGGCAGCCCAGTGGCCTGGATCTTGATCAGGGCAATGTCGGACCGCGGGTCGGTACCGATGACCTTGGCCTTGAATTCGCGGCGGTCGGTCAGCTTCACCGTTACTTCATCTGCGTTGTCCACCACGTGAGCATTGGTAAGAATATAGCCGTCCGGGCTGATGATGAAGCCGGAGCCGCCGCTATGCACTTCTTCCCCACCGTTATCCTGTGCGCCTGGCGGCGGCATGAAGCGACGGAAAAAGTCGAACATGTCATCGTCGGGCAGGCCGGGCATGCCCATGTTGCGCACCCGCGTCATCTGTGTGGTGGTGATGTTGACCACCGCAGCGCCGTGATCCCTGACGATCTGGGTGAAATCGGGATAATCTTTTGCCTGGGCGGAGCTGAAGCCCAGTACCAGAAAAAGCAACCACCAGTGCAGCCATTTTTTCATGATCTGATTTCCTTCATCATTACAATGCCTTGTCTTGCCTGACGCAATATGACGGGCTGGAAACGGGTATCCAGCCGGATCTTGCGGTTGAAGTACCACAGCCATGCCGATGCGGCGGAAAATCCTGCCGCCGCACCGACGACTTCGGCCATGTCGGTGGCCACGCCGGCCAGCAGATGGCTGGCGGCAATGGCCCCGGCAAACATGAGCAGCAGCGGCAGCAGGTAGACGGCAGCCGAGCCGCGCAGTACCGAACCGTCGGTGATGCCGAGAATGACGTGGTCACCCGTGCGGCATCCAATGGTGTTGATGACCCGATAACGCTGGTCGCGGCTGGCGAACATGCGGCCGATGTTGCCGGTGGCGCAACTGCCGCCTTCCTCGCCGTTGCTGCTGCCACTGCAGGAGTGGCAGGATTCGGCACCAGCGATCGCCTTGACCCATGCCGTGCCGTCTGTGTCCACCTGTACTACCCGGGCCTCGATTTCCATTATTTTTTCCCTGTGTTTTCCAGGCTGTCAGCCATCATCATCAGCGTGGCGGGTGGTACTTCACCCAGTGCCGTGATCTGGTTGTCGCCGGTTGTGCGGATGTACAAGGTCAGGGCGTTCTCGCTGAACAACCCGCGTTTCGGTTGTGCGCCCGGATGTGGGTCGGTTTCGACGAACAGCGAGACTGTGGCCAGTCCATCGCTGTAGACCATGTGCACTGCCGGCTGGCTCTTGTTGGGGAGCGTGAGCTGGTTCTCGGTGATCAGGCGGAAACCAGGGGGCAGGCTGGCCACTTTCCAGCCGGTGTGGATCGGTGTTTCACGGTCGGGCAGGCTGATTGTCTTGCGGTCGATGAAGTTGGCCTGGAACTGCCTGCGGTCGGGTGCGGTGCCGATTTCCACCTGGGTGAAGGTGAATTGCGCGATGGGCTGGCCCTGGGCATCGAGTTTGACCATGCGCAGCAGCACATTGCTGCTGCTGTCGGCCCAGAGCAGGTAGCCATAGCGATAGGCATCGCGTGGCATCAGCGCCATGCCGGTGGCGTCGCGGCCGGCGATGGTGGCGTGGCCGAGCGGCCGGATCTGGTACCACTGCAGCAGCGCGCCGGTCGACTGCGGCAGGATTTCCGGAAAGAACGGGTGGTGGCGGTGGCGCTCGATGTTGACCTTGCGGCCGTCAGGAATATAGCAGTAGACGGCGTTGTTTTCGCGCAGGAAGGATTTTGGCGGCCCCGACAGGGTGTCGAGGCGGGCCATCTCGCCATTGCGGTCCATACGGTGCGCAATGTGGGAAATCTCCATGTGCTCCTGGTGCTGGTAGACGAATACGCCCTGATAGTCGGTCTGTTGTGTGGCGCGAGCCACCTGTTCGATCCAGGCCGAGCCTTCGGTCGGAATGGGAACCGTATCGGCCAGGGCAGGCAGTCCGGAAAACAGCAGCAGGCAGGCAAACCAGAATCTCATCGGCCAGACCCCGTGGGTACCTGCCAGGTGGCATCCATGAACGCGGATGCGTTCGATCCCGCAGCAAAATCGCGGTGTGAGGCAAGGTAGCCGGCGAGGCGTGCCTTGTCTATGCCCGAGGACTGCACGGGTGGGCTGCTCATGGCGACCTGGCGTGCCGCCGGGGCGCTGTTGGCCGCAAGTGTGGCTGGGGTCGGGGTGGAGCCTCCGCTGACATGCAGCGCGCTCCAGCTGACCAGCGCCACCGCGGCGACCGAAGCTGCCAGCGGCATCAGGTAGCGGGTGGTCGGGCGTTTGCGTCGCGGGGCCAGCACGGTCGGTTCGCCGGCGAGCTGCCGGGCCACCCGTGCGGTCAGGTCGCCGCAGGCCGGTGTCTGGCGCAAGGTGTCGCCGATGACGTGCCAGGCGAGCCAGTCCTGCCGGTTGCCGTCATCCTCGCACAAGGCGAACAGCTGGTCGCGGGAGGAAGCATCCAGTTCGCAATCCATGGCTGCGGAGAGGATTTCTTTGGCGGAACTTCCGGTTCCGGGCCACTCGCCTGCGGGAATGGCGTGTCGTGTGCGTGCTTGCATGATCGTACTCCTTACCATCGCGTGTCCTGGTTGGTGCCGAGAATGGGGCGTAGCCGGGCGGCGATGGCTTCGCGCGCACGAAAGATCCGTGAGCGTACCGTCCCGATCGGGCATCCCATGGTTTCAGCGATTTCCTCGTAACTCAGTCCTTCAATTTCGCGCAGCGAGATGGCTGTGCGCAGGTCTTCCGGCAGTTCTGCCATGGCGCTGTTGACCACCTGGGCCACTTCCCTCGACAGCAGCTCGTTCTCCGGCGTATTGAGCTCCTGCAACCCGCCGGCGTCTTCGAAGCCTTCCGCATCCTCGCTGTCCAGCGCGGTCGTGGTTGGCGCGCGCCGGCCGCGCGCCATCAGCCAGTTTTTGGCCGTGTTGATGCCGATGCGGTAGAGCCAGGTGTAGAAGGCGGCATCGCCGCGGAAATTCGGCAAGGCCCGATAGGCCTTGATGAAGGTTTCCTGCGCCACGTCCTCGACCTCGTGCGGATCGCGGATCAAGCGGGACAGCAGGCGCACCAGACGTCGTTCGTACTTGGCCACCAGCAGATTGAAAGCCCGTTTGTCACCGCGCTGTACACGTTCCACCAGCTGTTGATCGATATCCCGATCATTCATCGTGTGCTTCAGTCCCTGGCCGGTTGCCGCACACGCCGTGTGTGCAACCCTGTTGTTGTTGTGACTACTGACCGTGTAACCGACAAATAAGTTCAATTCATGCCGCAACAGCCGCACCGCAGAAGGCGGACACGAAAAAAGCGGAGGATCGCTCCGCTTTCTGGCTAATGCGCGCGACGGCCGGACGGTTCGTCCGACGGCCCCTGAATCAGTAGGTGAGCGTTACCACGTCTTCATCCATGGCTTGCTGGATGACGTAGGCGCCGCCGACGGTTTCTTCGATTTCCGGGATCAGGTCGTGGCCCCACAGTTCAAGCGTCGGGGTGCAGACCTTGAACTTGACGCCGGCTTCATGCGCGTCCTTGATGAAATCGTACACGCTTTTGGGCGAGCCGGCCTGAACGAACAGCTTTTCTGCAACGCCCTTGATGGCCAGTTCGCCGGAACGTGCGGTCAGGATCACTTCGACTTCATATTCCATGGCGGCAGCGACCGTGGCCTGGAAAAACGGCGCACCGAGTTCGGAACCGTTGCTCGGATCCGTATTAACCATCATGATTAACAGTTTGTCTGCCACTTCAATATCTCCTGATTTGGGTTTGAACCGGATTGGTGTTTTGGCAACGCCGGAGGGCTGGACGGACTGCGGCGGCAGTGCCCCGTTCCGCCAGCCAGAACGGCCGGCGAGGCCTCTTGCTTTGCGTCTATTCGTTGAAGAGACGGTCGATTATAGCAATAAAATCCGTCTGTCACTAACAGGCTGTCGAAAAACAGCAGCAAAGACGCGATGATTAAATCCACGCGAATCGCGTTGCTGAACACATCGTGATGATCGTGAGCCGGATGGCGCAGGACGTAGCCGTGACCACGACGCCAGGGCATCCGGTAAAACGGGCGCACGATGTTTACGCAACCCGCATGGGACGTGGTCTGGCGTGCGGCGTGCTGCGTTGCATTTCCTGTCAGGAGGGCAGCCATTGACTGCGAATTGCGCCCTGCAATCCATCCCGCCAGTCCGGCGTCGCGATCACGCGGATTTAATCATCGCGCCCCAAAGGGTCCTTGCGGTGCCACACCCCAGCCGGACATTCATCCGGCTTGACGCAACCCCTGTTCCAGCCGTTGCAGCACGGTGTCGCGTCCGAGCAGTGCCAGCGTGGCGTCAATGGCAGGCGTCTGCGTACTGCCTGTGACCATGAGGCGCAGCGGCATGGCGATTTTCGGCATCTTGAGCCCGCTGTCAGCCACTGTCTGGCGAAT
>JAJXUP010000086.1 GCA_021782795.1 Pseudomonadota bacterium
CCGCACGTCTGGCCCCGCGCGATACGCGTATCGCTCGCAATTTGCAGGCAGTACGCGAAATCCTGGCACAACGCAGCAAGAAACGCGCGCCATGAAACCATGTCAGCTCCATCGCCGTGACCGATACGCGGAACACGGCCAGATGCTACAATTTCCTTGCAGGCCTGCACTGCCGGCACACCATGACCTCTGGACGGGCAAAATGACCAGCGCTGCACAATCCTCTTCTGCAACCGCCCGCGCGCCTGAGCTGACGCGTGCCCAACCCGCGCCCCAACCTGCCTCCGGACAGGGACAGTTGCCATGATCCCGCCCTGCCGCCTGCAACTGGACAACCTGCCGGCCGAAACCGGGTCACTGGTCTCTGGCTGCCTGTACGCCATTGCGCATGATGGCCCGCCCCAGCTCAATACAGTGCTCTGGCGCACGCTGCTTGCAGCCGCGGAACACGGCCAGGGCGTATGGATCACGCACGCAGATCCGGCACACGTGTTCGGGCCACTGCTGCTGGACAGACACGCGCGGCACCTGCTCGACAGCGGCAGGCTGCGCATCTACCGCCACGACGCAGTATCCATGCCGGATGTCTGCGCCATTATGAACGACGAACTGGCCCGCGACGGCGTCGGCAGCCATGCACTGGTGGTGATCGACGATGCCGGCGCGTTTTCCGGCAGCAAGGTTCCCGCCGTTTCATCCGCATTCCTGCGCCAGTGCCGGCATGAAGCCGATACCAGCGGCCGTACGCTGTTGCTGCTTTACCCGCACCGCGACGGACATCCTGATCCTGCACGCGAACTGCTGCCGCTCGCCAACCATCTTGCCGGACTTGCACGCCTGTCGCATGACAGCGCAACGACCAGCTGGGAGACCCTGCACTGGTTCGGCTCGCACGGCATTGAAGGCCGACAGCTGTTCCACCTCCAGCCTCGCCCCGATGGCGGCTGGCATGCCGAGGCCGTCCGGCCACCCGTCGCAGGCGTACCGCCACTGGCTACAGAGGCGCAAGAAGTGTTTCTCACCCGCACAAGCCTGACTGGAACACGCACCCCACCCGCAGGCTGGCAGGTCGCCGAGGATCTGCCAGCGCTGGTTGAAGCTTCACGCGGCGCTCACAATGCAACCCTGATCCTGCACCTCGACCGTGATTCCGACACCCAGGCCCTGGCCCACACCATTCTCGAACTGAGGAGCGATCTCGGCAATGGCGTACGCATCCTCGTGCGCGAAATCAACGTCCACGTCCGTCATGCGCAACAGCGCCTGCTGCAACACGCCGGCGCCGACATCATCGTTCCGGCAGAAGCCGGTTTCTCCTGGATCGAATCGCTGGTCGGCATGCTGGCACAGCAGGTACGCAAACCCGTCTCCGCAAGCGGTGAACTGCCGGTGGACTTCCTGCCGGCGCGCCCCCCGGGTTATCTCGACGCAGGCGAGTTTGCCCGTGAAGCCGGAGAAACGCTGCTGCGCTCACGCACGCTTGCCATCCATAATGCCCTGGTGCGCTTCAAGCCAACCGCCGACATGACGCTCGCCGAAATCGTGCGTCAATGCGCACTCAAGCGGCGTGGCGACCTGTGCACTGACGATGGCCACCAATTGTACGTATTTTTGTTTGCCTGTCGCGAAAGCGATCTCGATGCCACGCTCGACCAGTTGTTCCTCGCACCGCGCACCGATCTGTTTGCCAGTGAAACCCGTCTGTTCGACGAAAACAGCATGCGTGATGTGCTCGACGCACTGTCCCGGACCGGCACGGAAGTGGGTGGTGGCGTAGCAATCCGTCCACCCGGGCCGCAGCCGGATGCACCCGCCCAGCCTCCGGTACGGATGCGTCAGCCACGCGCAGCCATCCGCCGCCCGCTGCCATTGCGGTCTTTTCCGGGGGTGCGCCCATGATGTCCTGGCTGTCCTTGCTGGTTGCCTTCATTGCCGGAGCCGGTTTCGGCTACCGCTGGTGTCTGTCTCGCCAGCGCGATGCGCTGCGCCGCCGCACATCGGCTGGTACCGCCCTGCTGCACCCTTATCACCCACCCGCGCACCCGTCCACACCCGCCGCCACTGCAGCCCCGGTTGACCCACATGCCAGAACATCCTGATTCGATCGATCTTCCCATTACCGTGCGCACGCCCAGGCCACCCGTCAGCCTGGGTGGATGGGAATTCTATTTCCTTACTGCACTGTTTTTCTATGCCAGGGGACTGACACAATTCCATCCTCTGGAAAACCTGGCGTTCGCCGTCTTCCTGCTCGCACCGCTGTCCTTGCCGCGCTGGCGCCGTGTGCGCGGACTGCTTGCCTGGCCTGTAGCGATTGCCTTGCTGTACCACGATTCCTGGCTGCCGCCACCGGCACACATCATGGCAAACCTGCCGGAATTGTTATCATTCAACCTGTCCTATCTGACCGAACTCGGTGCACGTTTCATCCGGGCGCGCGACATTGCGATATTGGTCATCCTGTGGGGCGCGTGGTATTTCATCACGCAGCGGTTGCGTGTCGGCGTCATCCTCGTTGGGATCATGGCCGCGCTCGCTTTCACCCAATCGTTACGGCCAACACTACCGGCCAGCGCGCAGAACTGTAACGGCAAGGATGGCATCGCAGTGCAGGCCAGCGCACACGCCGGCTCGAACATCGCCGCTTCAGGCAGCACCACGGCCCCGCTTGATAACATTCTCGACAGCTTCTATGCCACGGAAGCCACACGCAAGGTAACCCTGCCGTCGGCAGCGGCACCGGCATTTGACATCGTTTTCATCCACGTCTGCTCGCTGTCATGGAACGACGTGCATGCTGCCGGTCTCGACCATCATCCGCTGTGGAAACGCTTCGATATCCTGTTCACCCAGTTCAATTCTGCTGCCTCATACAGCGGACCTGCTGCGCTGCGTCTGCTGCGCGCACCCTGCGGTCAGCCGCGCCAGAGTGCGCTGTACGCGCCAGCAACCGATGCATGCTACCTCATGGGCGACCTGCAGCAGGACGGCTACCAACGCGAACTCGCACTCAATCATGATGGCCATTTCGACAATTTTCTCCAGCTTGTGCAGCAACAGAAGCTGGATGTGGCACCGCTACCGCTGGACGGTCTGCCGGTGACCCAGCGCGCCTTCGACAACACGCCCATCCGCGACGATCTCGATGTCCTGTCACGCTGGCTCGATCGGCGCGCCACCGATCCCGCCAGCCGCGTAGCCCTGTACTACAACACCCTCAGCCTGCATGACGGCAACCGGATCACCGGCCAGAACAGCAACGGCGGCTCGCTGGACCTCTACCGCCAGCGCCTGACGCGGCTGCTCGACGATCTCGGCACGTTCATGGACCGCATCGCTGCTTCGAAACGCAATGTCGTGCTGGTGCTGATCCCCGAGCATGGCGCTGCGGTTGCAGGCGACAGCATGCAGATTGCGGGCCTGCGCGACATCCCCACCCCTTCGATCACCCGGGTCCCGGTCGGAATCAAGATCATCGGCCCGTCCCAGCGCAACGGTGATTCCGTGACCATCGACCAGCCCTCCAGTTATCTGGCCATGAGTGCGGTGCTGCAACACCTGTTGCAGCAGCCACCGTTCACTGGTGCAGGATTTGACCCCGCCACCTATGCGCGCGACCTGCCCACCACCCGGCTGGTGTCGCAAAACGCTGACACCATCGTACTCGAACACGCCGGCCGCTATTATCTGCGCCTGGACGCACAGAGCGACTGGACACCGCTACCGGCGGATGCTGCTGGTCATACCCCCTGACGGCAGCATCACTGCCCGGGCATGGACGAACCTGTCAGGTCACGCGATAATGTGCAGCATTCCATCGTTCCGCCTCTCCGAAGCATATTGAATTGACCGATCCGACCACCTTCAGCCAGCACACCCCGATGATGCAGCAGTATCTGCGCATCAAATCCGAACATCAGGACAAACTGTTGTTCTACCGCATGGGGGATTTCTACGAGCTGTTCTTTGACGATGCCGAACGCGCAGCCCAGCTGCTCGGCATCACGCTCACACGGCGCGGCACCTCGGCCGGACAACCGATTCCGATGGCTGGTGTGCCCTTCCACGCCGCGGACGGCTATCTGGCAAGGCTGGTGCGCCTGGGCGAATCGGTGGCCATCTGCGAACAGTTCGGAGATCCGGCCGGAAAAGGGCCGATGCAGCGCGCAGTAGCACGCATCGTCACGCCGGGCACGCTCACCGACAGTGCATTGCTCGACGAACGCCGCGACCGGCCGCTGTTGTGCATCGCGCCGGCCAGCAACGATGCCCCTCTGGGCCTGGCCTGGCTCAATCTGGCTGCCGGACGTTTTGCCGTGGCCGAATGCGCAGCCGATCAGCTGGGTGGTGCGCTCGAACGCATCGGTGCCGGAGAGATTCTCGTGCGTCAGGCCTTCCGCCATCCGGCGCTGACCGGTCAGGGCGCACTGCGCGAACTCGCCTCCGGCCTGTTCGATGCAACGCACGCGCACGCGCGACTGCGCGAACAGTTCGACGACGCCGAACTCGATCACCTGTCACCCGCACTGCTGGCAGCTGCCGGTGCCCTGCTGGACTACGCCCTGTCCACCCAATCCGGCGGGTTACCGCACATCCGCAAGCTGACGCTGGAAGACGATGAACAGTACGTAGGCATGGACGCGGCCACACGACGCAACCTGGAAATCGACCTGACATTACAGGGTGAATCTTCACCCACCCTGCTGTCGTTGCTCGACACCTGCACCAGCAGCATGGGATCACGCCGCCTGCGCCACTGGCTGCACCATCCGCTGCGCGACCATGACCGCCTGCGCGACCGTCAGCGGGCGATTGATGTGCTGCTTGCCGCCACCAGCATGCGCAGCGCCATGCGCGCCCAGTTGCAAGGTCTGGCCGATATCGAACGCATCGCCAGTCGAATTGCGCTCGGCAATGCCCGCCCGCGCGACCTGTCGGGCCTGCGTGACAGCCTGGCACGCATCCCTGCGCTACGCGAAACCTGCGCTGCTGTCGCGGGTGACAGTGCCTGGCTGGATGCGCTGCATCTCCGCTGCGTGCCACCTGTAGCCCTGTACGACCGTCTGGCGCGTGCCGTTCGAGAGGAACCGTCACTGGTGCTGCGCGACGGCGGGGTGATCGCCGACGGCTACGATATGGAACTGGACGAGTTGCGTGGATTGCAGCAGCACAGCGGCGCATTCCTCCTCGATCTGGAAGCGCGCGAGCGCGAACGCACCGGCATCGCCACGCTACGGGTGGAATACAACCGGGTGCACGGCTATTACATCGAACTGACCCGCGCCCAGGCCGAGCACGCGCCAGCTGACTACCTGCGCCGCCAGACACTCAAGAACACCGAACGCTACATCACGCCCGAACTCAAGGCGTTTGAAGATAAAGCCCTGTCGGCAGCCGAACGTGCGCTGATGCGGGAAAAACTGCTCTACGAACAGTTGCTGGAATCGCTGCGCCCGGACATTCCCGCGCTGCTGCGCCTGGCCGATGCGCTGGCGGACCTCGACGTGGTGGGCACGCTCGCCGAACGCGCCGAAGCACTGGATTTCTCCCCGGCCGAATTCGTTGACGAGCCGGGAATCGACATCCGCGCCGGCCGTCACCCGGTAGTGGAAAGCCGCGTGCATCCGTTCATCCCCAACGGTGTGCGCCTGACGCGCGAACGGCAGATGTTGCTGGTGACCGGCCCCAACATGGGCGGCAAGTCGACCTGGATGCGCCAGACGGCGTTGATCGTCCTGCTGGCCTGTTGTGGCAGCCATGTACCGGCAACGCAGGCGCGCATCGGCCCGATCGACCGCATCTTCACCCGCATCGGCAGTTCCGACGATCTGGCCGGCGGCCGTTCCACTTTCATGGTGGAAATGACCGAAACCGCCCACATCCTGCGTCATGCCACGCAGCACAGCCTGGTACTGCTCGATGAGATCGGTCGTGGCACATCCACTTTCGACGGCCTGGCGCTGGCGTGGTCGGTCGCGTGGCAACTGGCGGATCAGACGCGCGCCTGGACCCTGTTCGCTACCCATTACGCTGAAATGACGCGCCTGGCGGAAGTGTTGCCACAAGTGAGCAACGTGCATGTCGAAGCACGCGACCACCGTGACGGCATCGTGTTCCTGCACCACATCGAGGAGGGCCCGGCCAGCCGCAGCTATGGTCTGCAGGTCGCTGCGCTGGCGGGCGTACCCGAAACGGTGATCGTCGCAGCCCGCAAAAAGCTCGCCGAACTGGAACAGGAATCTGCGCCACGCCAACCGGACCTGTTCAGCCTGACACCCACGGTGACAAACATATCGCCCGCAATGCAACTGCTGCGCGAGACTGACCCTGACCAACTCACGCCGCGCGCGGCGCTCGAACTGCTCTACCGGCTCAAGGCCCTCGATTCATGAACGTGCTTCAGGGTTGGGTCACCGGCAGCTTCGGTCACCAGTTGCTGGTGGAAACAGCGCAGCATACGCAACTGGCCTGTGTCATGCGCGGCAAACAGAGCGGTGCAGCCTGCGGTGACCGTGTGGATGTCCGGCCGACTTCGCCCGGTCAGGGGGTCATCGAGCGCATCCTGCCACGCGACAACCTGCTCTACCGTTCGGTCGCACACCGTTCCAAGCTGATTGCCGCCAATGTCGACCAGGTGGTCGTGGTGGTCGCCCCATTGCCGAGCTACCACGAGACGTTGCTCAACCGGTGCCTGGTCGCAGCCGAAGCCGCAGGTATTCCGGCCGCAATCTGTATCAACAAGTCGGATCTGACAGAAGCGGTGACTGCCACCGCACGCGCGCTGGCGGGGTATGCTGCACTTGGTTATGACGTGCTGCAAGTATCAGCCCGCCACGATGTGCGGGCACTGCGCGAGCGCCTGTCAGGCCGGGTCACGGTACTCGTTGGTCAGTCGGGGATGGGCAAGTCGAGCCTGATCAATGCCCTGGTGCCCGACGCTGCAAGCGCAACCGGCGACATCTCGCTGGCACTTGATTCGGGACGCCACACCACTACCGGAGCGCGCATGTACCGTATCGACGAAAACAGCCGCATCATCGATTCACCGGGCATGCAGACGTTTGGCCTGCATCAGGTGTCCGCCGCCGGGCTCGATCACCTGTTCCCGGAATTTCGTCCCCACATCGGTCATTGCCGCTTCGACAATTGTCGCCACCATCTGGAACCCGGCTGCGCCGTACGCGAAGCTGCCGCCCGCGGCGAAATCCTGCCGGCGCGGCTCGCCGCCTATCTCGATATCCTGGGTGAACTGGAAGCGAAACGCATGCGCTAACCGGCCACTGTGCCTTATTCCGGCCAGTGTTTGATGTAGCGCTTGAGCAGGGTGTTCTCAAAATCCGCCTGGTTGAGACAGGCTTTGGCCACATCGTGATAGGAAATCACGCCGAGCAGATTGTCGCCTTCCATGACCAGCAGGTGGCTGATGCGGTTTTCCGTCATCACGCCGCGAACGTAGTCCACGGTGTCATCCGGACTGCCGAAAATCGGCTCCCCGACCATCATGCTGCTCACCGGCCGACCCAGTCCGGCCGCGCCCTCACGACTGATGCCACGCAGCACGTCACGCTCAGTCAACAGGCCTGTCATATGGCCATCACGATGTACGACCAGCGATCCAATATCTGATTTCACCATCAGATCAATAGCTTCCGCAATGGTCTGGTCGGGCGCGACGGAAAAAATCACGCCGTCTTTTTTCACCGTCAGAATGTCACGTATGATCATTTATATCCTCGCACCGGTCTGTTCATGCTGGTCAAGCATACCAGAAGGCCCGCCGTGATGAAAGCCGGGAGACAGCCTTGTGGCATGCGGGGAGGAAGCCTGCGGAAAATTGCGTGGCAGCACTTTGTGGCATGGCTGGCACACGGTGGCGTAATGATTGGGCATGCTCAGGAACCCGGCATAACGCGCTCTCGGCCCACAGTCTGAAAAGCCGCCGCCCGGGTTTGCCAGCGTGCGGGATGCTGCCCCCATCAAGGACGCGGAAGCGGGGCTACGCAGCCACGTCAGCTGCCGGATTGCCCCAATGCGTGCGCAGCAGTCAATCGCGGAAATTCTGGAACTGCAGAGGGAAATCGCTGATCTGCTTGCGCACCAGCGCTATGGCTTCCTGCAGCACATCGCGTTTTGCGCCTGTGACACGCACGGTTTCGCCCTGGATACTGGCCTGAACCTTGAGTTTGCTGTCCTTGACAAGTTTGACGATCTGTTTCGCCAGCGTAGATTCGACTCCGGTCTTCACGGTCACGGCACGTTTGAGCTTGTTGCCGGACACTTTTTCCGGTTGGCCGGTTTCGAGACATTTGATGTCGATGCCACGCTTGATGAGCTTGGCCTGCAACACTTCCTGCACCTGGTCGAGCTTGAATTCGTCGTCGGCATAGACGGTCAGCACGTATTCGCTCTGCTCGACGCGCGCGTCCGATCCCTTGAAATCAAAACGGGTGGAGACTTCCTTGTTGGCCTGCTCCACTGCATTGCGCACTTCCTGTTTGTCCACTTCGGACACGATATCGAAACTGGGCATGATCACTCCATCCTGCTGTAGCCTTTGGCCAGGGCTCTGGCCACGCGGTCAAGAAAAACAGCACCACAACTGGCACTCCTGGCACATGAAATCATCCCCGTGCC
>JAJXUP010000087.1 GCA_021782795.1 Pseudomonadota bacterium
CGCAACTGGCCGCCGATCAGACGCAGCAGCGTGGTTTTGCCACAACCGCTGCCGCCCATGATGGCGACGACCTTGCCGCGCGGTATGGACAAAGTGATGTCCTGCAGTACGGCGCGATTGCGATAGGCAAACGTGACATTTCGGATGTCGACCAGGGTATCAACGGGCACGGGAGGATCAGGTAACCGGAAACAGCGCTATTCTAACTGGAAGCAGGCGGAAACGACAAATGGCGTGTGGCAGCTGTTGTGTTCCTGTTCGCGGCACGGATTTGCCGCGGCCAGCGCTTTGATGGCATCATGCCGGGATGCGATTCGACCTGTTCCACGAAATTTCCCTGCCGCCGCAACTGCATCAGGATGAAGCAGGCGCGTTTGACGATTTTCTCGATCAGGCGGCGTTGGCGGATCAGCTCGGTTTCGGCTGCCTGTGGCTGGTCGAGCATCATTTCATGCCGCAGTACTCGCATTCGTCAGCGCCCGACCTGTTGCTTGCCGCAGTCAGCCAGCGCACGCAGCGGCTGCGTCTTGGGCTGGGCGTCACTCCACTGCCCTACCACCACCCGCTGCAGGTCGCCGAGCGTGTGGCCACACTGGACCTGCTGAGCAACGGCCGGCTGGAAGTGGGTGTCGGCCGCGGGTTTTCCCCGCAGGAATTCAATGCGTTCGGCGTAGAGATGGCGCACAGCCGCAGTCTGACGGACGAATCCCTCGACATTCTGCGCCAGCACTGGCAAGGCGGTCCGCTAAGCCACCATGGCGGGCATTTCAGCTTCGACGGCCTGGAAGTGGTGCCGCGCCCGGTGCAACATCCGCATCCACCGCTGTGGACGGCGGCGGTGAGTCCCGACACGTTCATCTGGGCTGCGCGACAGCAGATGGGCGTGCTGGCCGGTCCATTCAAACCGTGGTGGATGGTGCGCCACGATATCCAGCAGTATCTGGAGCACTGGCAGGCACCGCAACCGCCGCGCGCCGGCATGACGGTGGGCATTTTCTGCCTGCCCGACGGACGCCGGGCACGCGAACTGGCCGAGCCGGCATTCGTCTGGTTCTACCGCCAACTGTTTGCCACGACACTGCCGGTACTGGAAAAACTCTACCCCAGTTACGAACATTTTCATGATGTCGGACGTTTCCGCCATCTGCTGCGGCTGGGCATCCATCTTCGTCTGCTGGAGACGCTGGGGATGGCGGTGGTCGGCTCGCCCGCGCAATGCATCGAGCGGTTGCAGGCCTACCGCGACGCGGGCGTCACCCATCTGCTGTGCGCAGTCGGTGCTGGCGCCCTTGCCCCGGAACTGGTTGCCGAATCGATGCACTGTCTTGCAGAAGACGTGATGCCGGCGCTGGCATGACGGCTGCCGCATTTTCCGGGATGCGCGTACTGGTCACCGGGTCGGCGAGCCACCTGGCGCAAGCTTTGCTGCCGATGCTGTGCGAACACGCATCAGTCGCGCACGTGACCGGAATCGATCTGCGTCCGACCGGATGGCAGCACCCGAAACTGGTCGCGCGACAAATCGATCTTACCCGCAGCGATCCGCAGGACTGGTTGTCGGGCCACGACGCATTCATACACCTGGCCTGGGTCGTATTGCGCGGGCATATGGCGCTTGCGCGCATGCGCGCAATCAATATCGAAGCTTCGAAACACTGGCTGTCTGCCGCCGCGCAAGCTGGTCTGCCGCGCATCATTCATCTGTCCAGCGCCTCGGTGTATGGTCATGGCGAAATGCTGACTGAAACGGCGCCGCTGACGCCCCTGCCGGGCTTCTGCTATGCCGAACACAAGACCGAGATCGAACACTGGCTGGAACAGCGCTGGCCGAGCATCATGCGGCTGCGGCCGCATATCATTCTTGGTCCGCATGCTCAACCCTTGCTGCATGCAATCCTGCGCCTGCCGGTCTATCCGGTGTTCCCCGATCCCCAGCCGCAATTGCAGTGCGTTCATGAACAGGATGTGGCGCGTGCCATTCTGCTTGCCTTGACGCAACCGTTCGAAGGCGCGTGCAATCTGGCAGCACCCGGTAGTTTCAGCCTGCGTGACGCGATCGTGGCCCACCGACCGCACGCATTGGGCATTCCGCCAGGCGTTGCCGCATTCGGTCTGCGCTGGCTGTGGCGCCTGAGCGGTATTGGCGGCGAGACCGGCTGGTTCGACGGTGCGCAGCACAGTCTGACCCTCGATTGCAGCCGTGCTCGCGATGTTCTGGACTGGCAGCCAAAAATATCCATTGCGTCGATGCTGGCAGCCCCGTGAACGCGCTGCCCCGGAAACCGGGTGCCGTGTCACCCACCCTTCTTGTCCGGGTCGCTCGAACCGCAGGAATCAATGGAATAAATCCAAAAAACAATTGATAAAACACCTTGTTAAAAGTTCTTCATGAATTTTTTCGCGTATTCGGCACGGCACAAACCGGGCGCGTGATGCGCAACGGTCTGCTAAATCAGGCTGCCCAGGACAAGCAGCGTCACAGTCAGCACCGGCAGCGTCAGCACTGCCCCGGTGCGGAAATATGCCCCCCAACCGACATGAATGCCGCGCTGCTGCAGCAGATGCATCCACAACAATGTGGCGAGGCTGCCGATCGGGGTGATTTTCGGCCCCAGATCGCAACCGGTGACATTGGCCAGCAACATGCCCTGTCGCACGCTGTCCGGCACATGCTGTTGTGCGATGGCCAGGCTGGTCAGCAGTACCGCCGGCAGATTGTTCATCAGCGACGACAGCAGCGCGGCCAGCATGCCGGTGAGCCATGCCGCCTGCCACGGGGCGAGATCATGCAGATGTGCCAGCAGCACTGCAAGCCAGGTTGTCCAGCCCTGCTTGCCGAGCCCATACACCACCAGGTACATGCCGAGCGAAAAAATCACCACCTGCCACGGCGCCTCGCGCAGCAATGGCAGCAAGGGGATGACGACCGTCGGCTGTTTGCGTATGAAATGGTCGCGGGCCGCCAGCACAAGCATGAACAATGCAGCCGGCGCAGCAATGGCGCTGGCCGGAATCTGCCAGCGTGCCGAAACCAGGTAGCCTACGATCAGTGCCGGCATCACCAGCCATGCAGCGCGGAAGATCAGTGGATCGCGAATCGCCTGGCGTGGCGCAGGCAGAGCCGCAAGTTCATGGCGTGGCGGCAGTTGACGGTGGTAATACAGCGTCAGCACCACCAGCGAGGCCAGCACCGACACCAGATCCACCGGGACCATGATGCGGGCATAATCGGCGAAACCGATACCGGCATGGTGTGCGGCGATCAGGTTGACCAGGTTCGATGTCACCAGCGGCAGGCTGGC
Organism: Pseudomonadota bacterium; assembly: GCA_021782795.1. Classification (GTDB taxonomy): domain Bacteria; phylum Pseudomonadota; class Gammaproteobacteria; order Burkholderiales; family Sulfuriferulaceae; genus Sulfuriferula. The sequence goes on from JAJXUP010000087.1 coordinate 3,303, forward strand.
GCTGTCGGCGATAAATCCACCCGAAAGCACGATGGCGAGCACGACCGGGGTCGGAAAGCGCAGATTGCGCGATACACTGACCAGCAATGGGGTCAGGATCAGCACTGCACCATCATTGGTGAACAGCGCTGCAATGAGCGCGCCCAATACGTTGAGCAGCAGAAACAGGCGTACGCCATGTCCACGCGCCATGTGCACGATGTGCAACGCTGCCCATTCAAACAGCCCGGCGGCGTCCAGTACCAGCGAGATCACGATCAGCGACACCAGCGTGAACGTGGCGTCCTGCACGATCTGCCAGACCAGTGGAATATCGCTGTATGCCACGACGCCGGTCGCCAATGCCGCCAGCGCACCGGCCATGGCAAGGGTGCCACTGCCCAATCCGAATGGCCGGACGATCACGGCGGCCAGCGTGGTGCAGAACAGGGTTGCGGCAAGCAGCGGCTGGGTGGTCAAGCGCCTCGCCTTCCGTGAATCGTGATCTCGTGTTCAGTCACGCGCATGGAAACGCTGTACGAACGCGTCGTAATGGTTGCGGAACAGCTGTTCGAGTTCGTCGATCACCTCGTGTGCCGGAACGCCATGAATCATGTGGCGTGTCATCTGGTTGGAGGTGTCGTTGAGCAGCTTGCCGGCTTCGAGCATCGGATACTGGCTGCGCAGGCGCTTGATGGCCTTGACCACCGACTCGTTTTCCGGCCGCGGGATGTCGAGCGGCAAGGCCACTTCCCGCTCGCCAGCACCATCGGCGCGTTCGACGAGAAACAGCGCATAGTCAATCAGTCCTGCCTGGCGTGTTTCATCGAGCTGCTGGAACAGTTCCAGCAATTCCCGCTCATTGCGCTTCATTGCCGGCTCCCACGGGATTGAGGCTGAACACGGGCATCTTGTGCCGCTCGGTCATCAGGTCGAGTGCCGATACCAGCGCAAAACAGATGTCTGCCGCCACTTTCTGGCCCGTTCCCCACGCCGCACGTGCCTGGTCGAGAATCTCGCCAATGTTGTCCGGCAGCGGGCGGTTGTCCTCCATGATCATGTCCTCGATCATGCCGGGTTTGAGTTCGGGACGGAACAGCATGGCATAGCTCGTCTCATCCGGCCGCACTGCGAGCCAGCGGCCGGCGTCGTCGACCACCAGCGGCTCCATGCCGGGCGGCAATGTAGCATTGCCGTTGACCATGACCAGCATGCGCTGGCCATCGACGGCGCTGGCGAGCGGATCGTCACGTCCGGCTTCCGTCTTGTGACAGACGGTCCAGTAGGTGTTGAAATAGGGTTCATCAAGAATTTCGCCACCGGCCTGTTCCACCAGCAGCAATGCGCCGAAACCGATGCCGACGATCGGACGCCCCATTTTTCGGAAATTGGCAATCAGCTTGCGTTCCTGCGGTAACCAGGGGCACGCCAGTTCATCATTTGCCGGAAAGGCACCACCCAGCAGCCACAGCGCATCGTGCTGACTGGCGCTGGCGGGCAGGTCATTGCCCAGGAATGGCCGCTGGTACTGGAATCCGATGTTGCGCGATTCGAGCTGTTTTTCCACCATGCCGAGAAATTCGGAATAGGAATGTTGGACGAGCATGAAACGTTTCATGAATATTCCGGTCAGTATTGGTCAGGGACAACCGGCAGCATGGCGCCGGCCGGTTGGTTCGCGGGCACAAGGCCGGCGCAAAGGTGTAGAATGTATGGGCTTCGGCTACCCGAAGCCACCAGGAGTTCCGAACATAACACAAAATCCGCGCCGGCGGCAGTTGCGGCTCGGGCCGCGCAGTATGGATGACAATCACCATGAGCGATGCATGGAAACAACTCGATCTCGGGGGTGCAGGCCTCCAGGAGGTCAACCGGGAACTTGCGGCCCAGCTGCGTAACCGCAAGCAGGCATTCGTTCGCCTGCTTGCCTTCCCGCTCGGACTTCATCGCGACTACCTGCGGCATCCGCTGGGCGCATGGCTGTACCGCGGTGTGTTTGCCGCTGCGCTGATCGCCTATTTCGTGCTGCGCCGTCCCTGCATCGGTGGCGGACTGCTGGTGCTGCTGACGCTGGCCGCACTGTATGACCTGCGCTGGATCGACGATCGCGTCGCCAGCCTGAACAAACAGTTGCGCCTGCAGGCGTTCCGTTCGCGCCCATCGACGGCGCCACGGGGTTTTCGCGGCCGAATGACGGATGAGAGCGCCGACACCGGACTCGATGACTGGATCAGCGTCAAGAACCGCGAACGCGGTGGCCATGTGTTGCCAGGTGCAGACCCGGCATTCAACAGTACCAGCCGGGCTCCATCCATCGCGCAGCAGGAAGCCATGCTGCGTGAACTGGCACGTGGTACGCGCACGGAAAACAGCACGACGGACCGCGACACTCAGCCAAAATGAATTCCGGGTTTTACATCATCCTGTCGGCGCAGTTCTTGTCCGCGCTGGCAGACAATGCATTGCTCTTTGCCGCCATCGGGTTGTTGCGCGAAATGCATGCAGCCAACTGGTACACACCGGTACTGCAACAGTTTTTCGTCGTTTCCTACATTGTACTGGCGCCGTTTGTCGGCGCGTTTGCCGATGCGATCCCCAAGGGGCGCGTCATGTTCATCAGCAACAACCTCAAACTGGTCGGTTGCGCTGCGATGCTGTTCGGCGTCAGCCCGCTGTTTGCCTACGGCATCGTCGGCCTTGGTGCCGCAGCATATTCGCCGGCGAAATACGGCATTCTTACCGAGTATCTGGCCCCGGAACAACTGGTTGCGGCCAATGCGTGGATGGAAGGCGCCACCGTGATGGCGATCATCCTCGGCGCCTTTCTCGGCGGCGTACTGCTCGATCCGCACATTACCCACACGCTGGCGCACAACCTGCCGTGGCCGGTCGCCGGCGATATCGCCAGACTGGCCGTACTGCTGATCGGCATGCTGTACATAGGCGCAGCGGTCCTTAACCTGTTCATTCCGGCCACTGAACCCGATCATCCGCCGCCCAGCCGCGACCCAATGGCGTTGCTCGTCGATTTCTGGCGCAGTTTCCGTCAGTTGTGGCGCGATCCGCTTGGCCAGGTGTCGCTCGCCGTCACCACCCTGTTCTGGGGGGCAGGTGCCACCCTGAGGCTGGTCGTGCTTGCCTGGGCGCTGGTCATGCTGCATTTCGGCATCCAGCAGGCGTCCCAGCTGACTGCCGTGGTGGCCATCGGCATTGCGCTGGGGGCGGTCATCGCCGGCAAGTTCGTCCGGCTGACCGACTCGGTGCGCGTCATTTCCACCGGTATCATCATGGGTGTGGTGGTGATGAGCATCAGCGTGGTCACCAGCCCGCTGCTGGCCGCGATCCTGTTGTTACTGATCGGCATTCTCGGTGGATTTTTCGTGGTGCCGATGAATGCCCTGCTTCAGCACCGCGGTCACCTGCTTATGGGGGCGGGCCATTCGATCGCGGTGCAGAATTTCAACGAGAATCTGTCGATCCTGATCATGCTCGGCCTGTATGGCATACTCGATCGCGCCGGGTTGTCGATCACCCTCATCACTTTCCTGTTTGGCGCATTCATCAGTCTGTCGATGCTGGCGATTCAGGTGCATTTCCGCGACATCGATCCCTCCCGGCATGAGTGAGATCGAACACCTGTTCAGCGAAGATGGCCCGCTGGCACGCGCCCTGCCCGGTTTTCGCACGCGTGCGCAACAAATCGAGATGGCCAGCCGTGTCGAAGCCGCCATGGAGCAGCGCAGCGTGCTGGTGGTCGAGGCAGGCACCGGCACCGGCAAGACGCTGGCTTACCTGATTCCGGCACTGCGCAGCGGCGGGAAAGTGATCCTGTCCACCGGCACGCGCACTTTGCAGGACCAGCTGTTTCATCGCGACCTGCCCGCGGCACGCGCTGCACTGGCTTCACCAGCGACGGTCGCGCTGCTCAAGGGGCGCGCCAATTACATCTGCCACCATCACCTGCAACGAACCAGTGAAGAAGCTCGCTTTCAGCAGCGTGAGACCGCGCACCACCTGCAGCTCATCCGCAGTTTCGCCGAGCACAGCCGCTCGGGCGATCGGGCGGAGATCAGCGGCGTGCCGGAAGATTCGCCGATCTGGCCGCATGTGGTTTCCACCCGGGAAGATTGCCTCGGCAGCGATTGCCCGCAATTCAAGGACTGCTTCGTGTTCGAGGCGCGCAAACGGGCAATGGATGCGGACATCGTGGTGGTGAATCACCATCTGTTTTTTGCCGACGTCTGGCTGCGCGAAGAAGGTGTGGCGGAACTGTTGCCCGCCTGCAATACAGTGATTTTTGATGAGGCGCACCAGTTGCCGGAGACGGCAGGTCTGTTCTTCGGCGAATCGCAGTCGAGTTCGCAATGGATCGCTCTGGCGCGCGATACGCAGATCGGGGCTGCCATCCACTGCAAGGACAGCCCTGGCGTCACCCAGGCCGCTCGTGCACTGGACAAGAGCGCGCGCGATTTTCGCCTCGCCTTTCGCGAAGACGCACAGCGCTGGAATCAGGAACGGCTGCGTTCCGACCGCACTGCCATGCAGGCGCTGGAACAGTGCGGCAAGGCGCTCGATCTGTTCAACGCGCAGCTGGAACCGCATGCACCGCGTGCCCCCGAACTCGAACAGCTCTGGCAGCGTGGCCTGGCACAGGCACAGCAGCTGCAGCGCTGGCTGGGCGCGACACCGACCGATGCCATCCGCTGGCTCGAAGTATTCAGCCACGCCGTGATGCTCAACAGCACGCCACTGTCTGTGGCCGAGCTGTTTGCCAGCCAGCTGGGGCAGCACGCCCGCAGCTGGATCTTCACCTCCGCCACGCTGTCGGTGCGCGGTAATTTCAGCCATTATTGCAGCCAGCTTGGGCTGAACACGGCAGAGACTGCCTGCTGGGACAGCCCGTTCGACTATGCCCGGCAGTCGCTGCTGTATGTGCCGGCCGGCATGCCGGAACCGAATTCGTCCGGATATACCGCCGCCGTCATCGATGCGGCACTGCCGTTGCTCGAAGCAAGTGGCGGACGTGCCTTTCTGCTGTTCACTTCATTGCGCGCCATGCGTGAGGCCACGACGCTGCTGCGAACGCGGCTGGCCGAGCGCGGACTGGATTTCCCGCTGCTGATGCAGGGTGACGCCCCGCGCGGAGAACTGCTGACACAATTCCGTACGCTCGCACCTCCGGTACTGTTGGGCAGCCAGAGTTTCTGGGAGGGGGTCGACGTGCGCGGTGAGGCCCTGTCTCTGGTCGTCATCGACCGCCTGCCGTTTTCCCCGCCTGACGATCCGGTACTGGCGGCCCGTATCGAACACATTC
>JAJXUP010000088.1 GCA_021782795.1 Pseudomonadota bacterium
ATCGTCGCGATAAAACGAAATATCCAGGCTGCCGTGCGGCATCGCAGGGTCAAGCAACGGTTGCAGACGCTCTGCCGCCCACACGCCACCGGTATGCATGCCAACCAGCACGGTGTTGCCGGTGAGTGAAGGGCGCATGCGCTGCGCCAGCTGGTCGATCAGTTGCTGCGCATCAGGCAGGTTCATGAGCGCACTCCGGTTCGTCAAAATAGTGTTGCAGAATATGCTGTGCAGCCACCTGATCAAGCATGACTTTCTGCCGCCGGCCGCGCACGCCCCCTTCATTGAGCGAGGCGCTGGCCGCATGCGAGCTGTAGCGTTCGTCCATCCACACGGTACGCAGGCCAAAGCGCTCGCGCACCCTGCGGCCAAAACGCAGGCAGGCTGGCGCCAGTTCGTGTGCCCTGCCATCATCATGCGACGGCAGGCCGATCACCGCCAGCACCGGTTTCCATTGTTGCAACAGTTCGGCGATGCGAGCGAAGCGCACGGCGTTGACTTCGGAATGAATGGTTTCCAGCGGGTGCGCAAGGCCGATCTCGATGTCGCCTACCGCAATGCCGATCCGCTTCATGCCGAAATCGAACCCGAGCACGCTGCCGTGCTGCAGCTCAGGCATGTCCGGCGCTTTCGGACAGACTGGCATAATCGACCCCCAGCAGATGCACCGCAGCGTCCAGTCTCGACTCGGCTGGAAGGTCAAAAATCACCCGACTGTCTGCCGCCACCGACAACCATGCATTCTGTGCCATTTCGCCTTCAAGCTGCCCGGCGCCCCAGCCCGCATAGCCGAGCGCCACGATCATTTTTTCCGGCCCGCCGCCCTGCGCCGTCGCATCGAGTATGTCACGCGATGTCGTCAGCGCGATCTGCTCGCCCACGGACAGCGTAGACTGCCAGTTACCGACTGGCTGATGCAGCACGAAACCACGCCCGGTTTCAACCGGGCCGCCAAAATACAGCGGGCTGTGGCCGAAGCCGTCATCCTCGGCACACTGCACACCGATCTGACTGAACAGTTCGGACAGGTTCATGTCGATCGGGCGGTTGACGATCAGCCCCAGCGCGCCTTCTTCGTCATGCTTGCAGACATAGGTAAGCGTGCGCGCAAAGCGGGAATCCGCCATGCCTGGCATGGCGATGAGGAAATGTCCGGTCAGGTCGATGGTATGCATGCGTCAATTGTAACGGCGCTGACCGAGAAGTACAATTTCGGTCGCAGTCCGGATTCAGCAAACCCTGGTCGGTTTGATGCTATCATAAGCAGCCCTTTGCACCGCATCTTCCGTTGGCAACGATGAACCAGACGCGCACCGATCCCCAGATCACCGCCATCAAGCTGCCGCCGCACTCCGTAGAAGCCGAACAGTCGGTACTGGGCGGCCTGCTGCTCGACAACAATGCATGGGACCGCATTGCCGATGTGGTCAGTTTCGAAGATTTCTACCGCCACGACCACCGCCTGATCTATCAGACCATCAGCAAACTGATCGGCATGGGCCGGCCGGCAGACGTGGTCACGACCGGCGAGGCACTGGAAAATCTCGGCGAATTGGGCACTGTCGGCGGACTACCCTACCTGGTGGCGCTGGCACAGAACACGCCATCGTCGGCCAACATCCGTCGTTATGCGGAAATCGTGCGCGAACGCGCCATCCTGCGCAAGCTGGCCGAGACCGGCAGCGAAATCGCCGAATCAGCCTATCAGCCCGCGGGGCGCTCTGCCAATGAGCTGCTCGACCAGGCGGAAAAGAAAGTTTTTGACATCGCCGAAGCCGGAGCCCGCAGTCAGCGTGGCTTCATCGACATCAAGTCCTTGCTTGGCTCGGTGGTGGAGCGCATCGACGAGCTGTTCAGCCGCGAGAACCAGAGCGATGTGACCGGAATTCCCACCGGCTACACCGATCTGGACCAAAAAACCGCCGGCCTGCAGCCGGGTGACCTGATCATCGTCGCCGGCCGCCCATCGATGGGTAAAACGGCTTTTTCGATCAACATTGGCGAAAATGTCGCCGTTGACCACGGCTTGCCGGTTGCCGTGTTTTCCATGGAAATGGGCGCCGAACAGCTGGTCACGCGCATGCTCGGCTCCATCGGGCGGCTCGACCAGCATCGCCTGCGCACCGGCCAGCTGCGCGACGACGACTGGACGCGCCTGACCTACGCGCTCGGCAAGCTCAACGACGCGCCGATCTACATCGACGAAACTCCCGCACTCAACGCGCTCGAACTGCGCGCCCGCGCCCGCCGGCTGCACCGCCAGTGTGGCAAGCTGGGCCTGGTCATCATCGACTACCTGCAACTGATGTCGAGCGTGACCTCCGGCGAAAACCGCGCTACGGAAATCTCCGAAATCTCGCGCTCGCTCAAGGCACTGGCCAAGGAATTGCACGTACCGATCATCGCACTGTCGCAGCTCAACCGCTCACTGGAACAGCGCCCCAACAAGCGCCCGGTCATGTCCGACCTGCGCGAATCCGGCGCCATCGAACAGGATGCCGACGTGATCCTGTTCATCTACCGCGACGAAGTCTACAACCCCGACAGCCCGGACAAGGGCAGCGCCGAAATCATTATCGGCAAACAGCGTAACGGTCCGATCGGCATGGTGCGACTGACCTTCCTTGGCGAGCATACGCGCTTTGAAAATCATGCCGGCGGCGAGTACGATGCCGCGCACGGCAGCCATCGTTCATGACCCGCCCGCTGCAGGCCATCATCGACACCGGCGCCTTGCGCCACAACCTGGATGTGCTGCGCCAGCAAGCGGCGCACAGCCGTATCCTCGCCGTCATCAAGGCCAACGCCTACGGTCATGGTCTGGCCATCGCCGCCGACGCGCTGGCCCAGGCCGACGGCTTCGCGGTCGCCAGCCTCGAAGAAGCGCTGCAACTGCGACAATTGGGCGTGGAATGCACCATCCTGCTGCTGGAAGGCGTGTTCGAAGCCAGCGAAATCCTTGCCTGTAGCGAACACCGACTGGCGATGGTGATCCACCGGCACGAGCAAATCGAATGGCTGCGCGCCGCCCGGCTGAAACAGCCGGTCGAAATCTTTCTCAAACTCAACAGCGGCATGAACCGGCTCGGATTCACGCCCGAAACCTATCACCAGGCAATGGCCGAAGTCCGCGCCATTGCGGCAGTCTCGCACATCACCCAGACCAGCCATTTCGCTTCGGCTGACGAAGCCGATGGCATCGAAGCCCAGATGGCAGTCATCCACGCCGCGTTTTCTGCCCATGCACATCCGGCAAGCCTGGCCAACTCGGCCGCGGTATTCCGCTATCCCGAAAGCCACCGCGACTGGGTTCGCCCCGGCATCAGCCTCTATGGCGGCTCGCCGTTTGCCGACACCCCGGCCGAAACGCTGGGGCTGCGGCCGGTGATGACGTTGCACAGCCGCATCATCGCCGTGCAGACCCTGCAACCCGGACAGGCACTCGGCTACGGTGGCGACTGGGTGGCACAACACCCCACCCGTATCGGTGTGGTAGCATGCGGTTATGCGGACGGCTACCCGCGCCACGCAGGAAGCGGCACGCCGATTCTGGTCAACGGACAGCGTACGCGCACACTGGGCCGCGTTTCAATGGACATGCTGTTTGCCGACCTCAGCTGCGTACAAGGTGCACAATGCGGCAGCCCGGTCACGCTGTGGGGGGATGGACTTCCGGTCGAACAGGTGGCTCAGGCGGCCGGAACCATCAACTACGAACTGCTGTGCGCACGTGCCCAGCGCGTGCCGGAACGCATCATCTGAGACCGGATAGCGCAGCGCCTGAACATCTCTGCAAGCGAGGCCGACATCGCCATGGCGAAAGAAACCGAACTCAAGCTCGCACTGCCACAAAAGGCTGCCGCCCGCCTGCGGCGACACCCGCTGCTGCAATCAGTCACTCCGCACCGGCTGCGACTGGGCAACACCTACTACGACACTGCGGATCGCCTGCTCGAACAAGACAAGATCGCCCTGCGCATCCGCCGCATCGGCAACCAGCGCCTGCAGACGGTCAAGCGGGCCTCACCGGCTGCCGGCGGATTTTCCGTACGCAGCGAATGGGAAACCCCCATGACCGGCAGCACCTTCGAATTTTCCACCATCGAAGACCCGGCATTGCGCAATCGACTCGATGCCCTGCGTGACCGGCTCGAACCGGTGTTCAGCACCAATTTCACCCGTACGGCGTGGATCGTTCACCCCGACCCCGACAGCGAAATCGAACTCGCGCTTGATCGCGGGGAGATTCTTGCCGGTACCCGCCATGAACGCATCTGCGAAATCGAGCTCGAACTGGTACGAGGCCAACCCGCCGTACTGTTCGAACTGGCTCGCCAACTGCAACACGATCTTCCGCTGCGGCCGCTCTCGCTCAGCAAGGCCGAACGCGGTTTCGCGCTGCTACACGACCGGACGACGGCTGCGCGCAAGGCAGACGCCATCCATTTCACTCCGGATCTGGTCCCCGTCGAGGCTTTTCGCGTTATTGCCCTGTCTTGCCTGTCACACCTTCAGGACAATGAAGCCTGCTGGCTCGCCAATCCGGACGACATGGAAGCGTTGCACCAGATGCATGTCGCGCTGCGCCGGCTACGATCGGCATGGCGTCTGTTCGAGCCGATGCTGGAGCCGACGTTCAACACACGCTGGAAACCTTTTCTGCGTACACTCAACCTCGCACTCGGCCGGGCCCGCAACTGGGACATGCTTATCGGCGAACTGCTACCGCACCTGATCGCAGAAGCTGCAGACCGTGAACACGGCCAGAGATTACGCAATGACTGCGAGCAACGGCGCAAGCGTGCCCGCCGGCAAATTCGCACGCTGCTCCAGACCACGGCATATGCGCATTTCTCGCTCGGTCTGACCGCAGAATTGTATGATGGGTCATTCCACGGCCGGGCTGACACGGCAGAAGCTGGCACCACCGCACACACGTTGACCGCATTCGCCAGCACCAGACTCACCCTGGCGGCCAGCGCCGCAGGCGAACGCGCGCGCATGATTGACACTCTCGATGCCGAAGAACGCCACCGGCTGCGCATCGCCTGCAAGGAACTGCGCTATGGCGTTGAATTCTTCGCAACGCTATACCCGCCGGAAACCGTCCTGGCCTATCTGCACACGCTCGAACGGTTGCAGGAACTGCTGGGATTGCTCAACGATTTCGAAGTCGGCCGTAAACTCGTTGCCAGCCTGCGACGAAACGGCGAATTCGACCGCAACCGCTGGCTGGCACACCATCGTCAGCACTGGCGCAACCGTTTGGCACCCGCTGCGCAGGAATTTCTATCCACGGCCGTCCCGTGGCAAGTCACCTCCACGTGACATGACATTCATTTGCAAGTCAGGATTGGCCTCTTGGGACGCGGTGATTCATTCCACGCGATCCGTGGAGCATTAACAGGCCGTTGAAAAAGGTAGCGAGGACGCCCGGATGCAAGGCGCGAGAAACGCAACGACAAGACATATCAAATAGATAGGCGTGGGAGTGAGTATCGCGGCAACGCCGCAGACGGGTGCCGCAGTACTTTTTCAACGGTCTGTTAATCACCGCGTCCCTTGATTTCCATGTGGTGCATGATGCAATCCGGCCCACAGCCTGGTTTCAACCGGATGCTTTCCCGAGTCGGTCGGCCTCGCTCAATCACACAACTTGACCCGTCCCGCCGCAGATCGCCCAAATGAAAAGCGCCCCGTACGGGGCGCCCGAATCCGGCAAGAACCTGTGGTTTATTTGGCAGCAGCAGCCGGGGCAGCGGCCGGGGCAGCAGCAGCCGGGGCAGCAGCAGCCGGAGCGGCAGGCGGCGTGAATTTGGCGCCGCCAGCATCAGCCATATAGGCCACGGCGCGTTCGATTTCGAGATCGGAGAGGTCCGGGTTGCCACCACGGGCAGGCATCTGGCGAATACCGTTTTCAGCATGGGAGATCAGCGTCGCGTAACCTTGCTTGATGCGGGGACCCCAGTCACCCTTGTTGCCAAACTTCGGCGCACCCAGCGCCCCAGGCGTATGGCACGCGGTACATACGGCGTTGAACACCTGCTCGCCGGTCAACTCGACGTGCACGGCATTGGCATCGGCCACGACAAGCGTGCCAACAGGTTTGATACGTGCATCTACCGCAGCTTCGACCGATTCGGCCTGCTTCGCGGTATCAGGAATATGGCTGGCCTGCACCTTCATCACCAGCCCCACAATCAGAATAATCGCAACCAGCGGGGCAAACAACCCGCCAAGAACTGCCATGATGAACTGCATCGGCGTGGTTTTGCCCATCTTGATGTGATTATCACTCATCGTTGCACCCTTACTAAGAAATTTTGGTTGTATAAAATGGTCGTATAAAGTGGAAATACAGATCAATACAGCAATTATAACCGCAAAATTTCAATTGCAAAAGCCCTGAGCCCCTCGCAAAACTGGACTAACTCATTGAAAAGCGCTATGCTTCCACGTCTGGCAGCGCGCCCGTAGCTCAGATGGATAGAGTATTGGTTTCCGAAGCCAAGGGTCACAGGTTCGACTCCTGTCGGGCGCGCCAATGTGATATGAATCCGGGCATTCCTGCAGGAGCGCCCGTTTTCATTTCTGACACCGCATTTCCAGCGCAGCGGTGCTGACACGCAGGCCGCCGGCTCTACCGTACATCTCGAAAATCTACTCAACCAGTCAATGGAAGGAACGAAATCGGCTTCATTGCACATCGCTCCTGCCCAATATCCCCACACCAGCCAACAGCTTCAGTCGTGCGGCCTGCCATTCCGCCAGGGCCCGGATACGTTCCTGATGTGCATCAGCCAAAGCCGATTCAGCGTTCAACATCTCAAGCAAATCAGCTTCACCGTGGTCATAGCGCTGCCGAGAAGCAGCCATCGCTGCCTGCGCTGCATCAACTAGGGCGGCCGACGCCGAAAGATTGCCGAGCGAAGCCGACAACAGGTCCGCCGGCTGGCACGTGCCGCGGTTGGCAATGATGACCTCGGCCTGCCCGTTCACCACCTTGTAGAACGCAATGCCCTGGTAATTAGTGCGCGGGTCATTTGCTATGTTCTTGCCAACAGCCTGTGGTGGAATCTGTATCCACCCCGCCTGCGTCATCGCCGTCAGGTCGTTCGTGTAATTGGGGTCGTACGCCCATTGCAAGGTTGTCGCGCTGGCCGCGCTGCCATAGCTCAGGTCGCTCGCCACTTGCGCCGCCCAGATGGTGGCCGTATCCAGACTGCTGTTGCCGCGGTTCGTCGTATCAGTCATGACACCTCTCCATCAAAGGGTTGTCCTGCACATACCTCACGGTTGGTCCACAAAATCCCAGATCATCAGACGATGATCCGAAGTCGCTGCAAATCTCGACCCACTGGGATCTATCGACAAGGAATCCACACCATTTGCATTCAATACTTCCACTGTTTTAAATGTCCGGGTATCGATAATGTCAATGTCGCCACCTGTTCCTCTGCCTTCATGCCCCACCAGTAGGTACTTGCCGTCATCGATGTAACCCAGCGCATCCGTGTGTCCAACCTTGTCGGTATTGTCCAGCGGCGCCGCCAGCAGGGCATGGCTCGCCACGTCATAGATGTGCACCGAGTCCGTGACCGGAGATGAATAATAGCCAAGCACTCTTCCGGTCTTTGTGCCAATCGCAATTTGCCGCCCATCCAGACTGAACACTAGCGCAGCCAAGCTCACTCCTGCGCCTTTATATGCCACAATGGTCTGATCCAGATCGGGACTCAGCAGATCCGGCGCATGTCCCTCCACGTCCCAGAACAGAATCCGGCTGGTATCCGGAACATCATTATGGAAGACATGGTTGGCATCCATGTAGGGCTTTGGCGCTCCACGTGGAATCCCAAAACCACCACTCATGCCGATCGCCAGCCTGTGCGTACCCGGCTCAAACGCCAGTCGGTCGATTCCGATTGCCCAGTAATCCGGGTGGCCCAAGGCCCACACATCCGCAAAACTCAGCTCCCGGTACAACTGCCAGGTGTCCGTGCTGAACACACAGATCATGAGACTATGTATCCCGTTCAGATCAACGCCACCCGTAACGAAAGCCAGCAGTTTGCTGTCCGGGCTGAAAGCCAGAATCCCCCCCCCCTGACAACCCGAGCCCGGCTGCAAGGTCACCGGTTGCCAGTTGCGGGTGTCCAGTATCGCCAATGGCGCCGCCCCTCCAGCCTGACCTGTTACCAGGTAGCGTCCGTCCGGGCTCCACGCCAGACCGGAATACCCGGGAGATGTCCCATACTTCAGCGGGATGCTCCTCACCATCCTGCGCTGCGCCACGTCCCAGATATGGATCTTGGCGTTCAGCACGCCGGAATCCGCAAGGTATTTCCCATCCGGGCTCCACACCACCGAGGTCGGGTAAAAGTCCTCATCCAGCACGGCATAGGGTTTGGTGTGCGGGCTGCTGCCCTGCATGCCCAGCCAGCCTTCCAGCAAATTGCCCGCCAGCGCCGGTCCGGACAGCATGGCGCACAAAACCACTGCAACCAGCAAACCCAGGCGCAGCTTCTGCTTTCCAAAT
>JAJXUP010000089.1 GCA_021782795.1 Pseudomonadota bacterium
AGCGGTTGATCACGTCGTTGACCAGTTTTTCCATGCCATGCGCAGCCATGTAGTCCTTGGCCAGCGCTTCATTGACGCGGATGTTGTCGCGCCAGGTGCCGATCACGGCCATGTCGGAACGCTGGATCGAGTTGACACAGTCGTTGCCGCAGCCGGAAAACTTGAACTTGAACTTGTACGGCAGCGCCGGACGGTGCATGTCGTCGAGGTTGGCATTGATGATGGTACGCAATGCACGAGCCTCATCATAGTTCGACATCTCGCAGCGGGCTGCGCCGACGCAGGACATGGACGTCCGCAGCGCGGGGCCGGCACCACCCAGGTCGAAGCCCATTTCGTTGAGCTCGTCGAACGCCGGCTGCACGTTTTCGGTAGAAATCCCCTGGAACATGATGTCGCCGCTCTGACCGTGAAAAGCGATCAGACCGGAACCGTATTTTTCCCACACATCGCACATCTTGCGCAGCGTTGCGGTATCGTAGTGCATACCAGCTGCAGGCTGGATGCGCAGCGTATGGAACTCGGCAGCCGCAGGATACAGCGCCTCGCCATTGTCGCCCTTGAGTTCGCTGAAACGCGGGATCACGCCACCGCCGTAGCCGAACACCCCAACCGTGCCACCCTTCCAGTAACCCTTGCGGTCCTGATAGGAACGTTCAAGCTGCCCCATCAGGTCCACCATCATGTCGTTGTCTTTGGCCAGACGCTTCAGACCCGTCACGAAACTGGGCCACGGGCCACTTTCCAGTTGATCGAGCAACGGCGTGTCATACATTTTCTTGGTCATATCCACTCCTCAAATTCCACCGGCATTTGCCAGATCATTCGTCATTTGAATGCTGCCAGCACCCAGCACCATCCGCCATCGGCGTCATCCGAATCGTTCCGGGCACCCCAGCGAGCGGCCCATAAAATGACAAATCCGCTTCCCTGACGCAAAAGACCTTATGCCCGGGAAACGGGACCGTTTGTCATTCCGATGTCAAATTCGTTGCACTCATCTTACATGCACCTAAATCATCAATTCCATAAGCTGAATGGGTATGAAATAACCTACCCAAACGGGTAGGACAAACACCCACTCTTTCGGGTAAGTTTCTTCCGGTGACGATAATGACAGACTTCATGTCACTGACATGACAGCCATTTGGGCTGAAATTCTGAGGAATATGCATCTTGGACGAGATTGAAATCCGCTCACTGCACAAGATTCTTGCCACACCCTACCGGCAGGAAATCGAACTGCAGCATGTGTTGCACCGCGCGGATTATGTGACTCTGCGTGTACGCATACGCGAGATCAAGCGCTTTACCATCTTCGACATCGACGCGCATACGGCGCGTGCGTTGGGTAAAGCCCTGCTTGACTGGGCCGATCATGCTGACCAGGATAGCCAGGACGCTCAGGGAGAAACAAAATAAGCTGGTTTGACGACGAACCCGCTGCAACGGACGCCAACAGTGCGGAACCTTGCAGCGATGTGCACCTGTCGCTGCGTGGCCGGATGGTTGCATCCGACCACGGATGGCTGTTGTGGCAGGCTTTGCGCGAACACGTGCCCTGGCTCGAGGATGAGCCGCTGGCAGGCATTCACGCCATCCAGGGGGCGGATGACGGTGCTGGCGCGCTGATTCTTGGCCACCGCGCCAAACTGGTGGTGCGGTGCCCGGTGCGGCGTGTGGACCAACTGCTGTCCGCCCTGTCGGGGAAAACCCTGATGCTCGGCGAACACAGCCTGGTCGTCGGCGCAGGCAAATCGCGCGCGCTGAGCACGTATTCGCCGCTGTATGCCCATTGCGTCGTCACCGGCGACGAGGACGAAGCAAAATTTGCCCGCGAGGTACTGCGCCTGCTGCGAGACATGGACATCGAGTGTCGCTTCATCTGCGGCAGGCCGCAACTGCTGTATGACGGCACGCAGCAGGTGCGTGGCTACAGCCTGCTGCTGCACAACCTGCCACTGGCACAGGCGATTGCAGTGCAACAACACGGCATCGGCCTGCACCGCAAGCTGGGCTGCGGGCTGTTCATTCCGCACAAATCCATCGTTGCCGTCGGCTCGGTGGAGTCGGTCTGATCCTGGCACGCACACAGAGTATTGTTTGTTCGACATCACAGAGGAGGAAAACATGAGCTACAGCTACAACGGACAGGAACTTGAGGTCGATGACGAAAAATTCCTGCTCGAACCGGTCTTCGATGACGACATCGTTCCCGTTATCGCCGCGGCAGAAAACATCAGCCTGACCGACGGCCACTGGCAAGTGGTACGCTATATGCGTGACAAGTTTCGCGAAGACGGCCACACGCCAAACTTCCGCAACATGGTCAAAGAGCTGGAAGAACTCCATCCGGATCAGGACTGGAAGAAACATCTGTACACCCTGTTCCCCAACCAGCCCGCCCGCCAGGCAGCACGCGTAGCCGGCCTGACCAAGCCGTTCGGCAAGGGCGGCTACTGACCGGTCTGCCGGTTTGTTACTGTACCCCGCGTCGCGCGGAACTCCTGCTCCGCGCGGCACACACCCGGAATCATCACCATGGCCATTCGCGTCAAGACAACCTGGTTCAAGCAGATCGACGGCCCCAAGAGCATGGAGCAACAGGCGACGGTAATCGCCAGCACCATCTGGCGGCTCGCCGATCAGGCCGTGGCCAACATTTCCCGCGCCGACTTTGACATTCTGACCGCACAACGCGGCTTCACGCTGCTGGCGGAACTGTCGGTGTTCATGCTGCACCAGGTCGACCGCATGGTCTACGGCCACATCAGCGAAAACGAGCGGCAAACGCTGGTGCAGCATATGGCGCGCCGCCTCGCGGAAATCGTCGAGGAAAACATCCATGAAACGCTCAATGACCGCGAATTCGGCTATCAGGCCGCGTTCATCGACCTGGTCAACGAACGCTGTGACGAATACGCCAGCTTCGACTTCGCGCCCGGGCAGCCCGATTTCGGTGTGCTGCGTTGCCTGGGCAATCACATTCTCGAACGGATGGAACGACATGACCAGTCATGGATCATTGACCAGATCATGGATTTCGAGGCGCCAGTCATGCTTGAAACCCTGACAAAAACCGTGCGCGGCCTGTTTCCGGCCACCGCAGAACCGGCTGCATCGTAACCATGCCAGGCAATCCTTTCCTGTTGCATAACGAAACCTCCTACCGGGCGTGGCGCGAATGCAAACTGCGCGACTATCCGCGCAGCCTTGACGAGCTGCTGGTTGAAATCGCCGACCCGCATGCGTTGAGCACCGATGAACACGCTGCGCTGCTTGCACGCTGCCGCAAGACCAATCTGGCGCTGTACATGCTGAAGCAGCCACCCGGCGCAGACAAGCGTGTACCGCGTGACCTGGGACTGCAGTTCGGCCTGAACCGGCTCGATCACAACATGCTGGCCGACGATGACGCCATCAGTTCGCTCACTGTGGCGGAATCGGGCACGATGCAGGGCGAATTCATCCCCTACACGGACCGGCCGATACGCTGGCACACTGACGGCTACTACAACGCACCTTCCCGGCGCGTACGCGCATTGTTACTGCACTGCGTCAGTCCGGCCGCCGAAGGCGGCAGCAATGCGCTGATCGACCACGAAATCGTCTACCTGCTGCTGCGCGACGAAAATCCCGCCACCATCGCCGCCCTGATGCAACCGGATGCGATGTCCATTCCGGCGCGCATGGACGAACACGGCGTGGCACGCCCCGCCGAGACCGGCCCGGTGTTCTCCGTGTTGCCCGATGGCAGCCTGCACATGCGTTATACCGCACGCACACGCAGCATCGCATGGAAAGACGATGAAGCGACACGCGCCGCCGTCGCCAGCCTCGAGCGCCTGCTGGCCAGCGACCTGCCGTGGATCTTCCGCGGCCGGCTTGAAGCCGGCATGGGGCTGATCAGCAACAACATCGTGCATGACCGCACCGGCTTTACCGACAGCGCGGAACAACAGCGACTCATCTACCGCGCACGCTACCATGACCGCATCCACGGCACCTGAGCTGCCCTGCCCGCACCTGGAGACCCCATGACCGACCAGCCTTCGATTGAACAACGCGTGCTGCGCATCATGCGCAAGGTACTGTCCAACGTCGTGCGCGATGCTGCACCGCGCGCCGGCGTGCCCAGCTGCCTGAGCGACAGCACTGTCGAGGACATCCGCCGCTGTTTCGAGCTGATTGCCATCCGCGAACAGGAACTGGCCAACCTGGACCAACCCGAACGGCCCCACTATGCTGGTGACAGCATGGCGCGCCAGCCCGTCGTGTTCCACTCTTCCCGAAAGCCCGACGAAAACGGATAAAATCGGGAGTATCAGCCACCTGCCCGAAGGGGTTCGTCCATGCGCCACCTGCCCGTGTTTCTCGATGTCCGGCAACGG
This sequence comes from Pseudomonadota bacterium, assembly GCA_021782795.1. Classification (GTDB taxonomy): domain Bacteria; phylum Pseudomonadota; class Gammaproteobacteria; order Burkholderiales; family Sulfuriferulaceae; genus Sulfuriferula. The sequence goes on from JAJXUP010000089.1 coordinate 4,392, forward strand.
ATGTGCGCGCTGGTCGGCGGCGGCACCATCGCTGCACGTCGCTTTGAATGGCTGCATTCGGCCGGCGCCAGCCTGCGCATCATTGCTCCGCAGCTGCACGCCAGCCTGGCGCAGCATGTCGATGGCCAGAACGTGGTCCACTTCGCCGAACCCTTCCGCCCCTCGCACCTCGACGGTTGCCTGCTCGCGGTGTGCGCCACCAATGACGCCACGGTCAATGCTGCCGTAGCCCGGGCTGCACGCGAACGTGGCATTCTTGCCAACGTCGCCGACCATCCCGAACGCGGCGATGTCATCGTGCCGGCAGTGCTCGAACGCGGTCCGGTCACCATCGCCATCGCCTCGTCCGGTGCCGGTCCGGTATTTTCGCGCTGGCTGCGTGCACGCATTGCATCCAGTCTGCCCGCCACCATCGATCGTCTGGCTCAGTTTTTTGCCGAGCGCCGCGATGCCGTCAAACAGGCCATTCCCGATCCTGTTTTACGTAGCCATTTCCTGCAAACCCAGCTCGATGGCCTGTTGCCGCAACTGATCGAAGATGGCCGCAGCGAGGAAGCCGAACGGCAGTTCAGCACCGCGTTGCAACAACTGCCATCCCATCACGCCGCTCACCGACCACCCCGCCGCTGACGGCATTTGCCACTGCAATATCCCGCCCGACACTGCTGACATTCCCTGTCTGCACGAGTTGCACCACGCCTGCCGCACTGGCGCTGGCTGGAACACTCATGCGCATCATTTTCAATCCCATTCTGGACACGCGGTTAATACTGGCATACCATGAAAACCGGTTCGTTTTAATTGAAAAAAAGCTGACTGAATTCTTCGATACGACAAATCAGTCAGATACAAGCGAGTACGAAAGTACGAATGACAACAGATCGCTTTTGATTATAAAAAACGCCAATCCACCGGCACAACCGGACTGACGCTCATCACGTGTCTTGAAAAAGGGAAACGCCATGAAAATCGCCCACAAGCTCCCCGTCATATTTGCCGCAAGCCTGCTGCTGTCGATCGGAGGCGGTCTGTTCGGCATGTATCGCCTCAACCAGCTCAACAACGAGTACACCACAATCATTCAGGTCGACTACGGCAACGAGACCACTGTCAACCGCATGCTGGTCGACTTCAAGATTCAGGTCCAGGACTGGAAAGACACCTTGTTGCGCGGCAAGAATCCGGTTGCACTGCAAAAATACTGGGCAGGCTTCACCAGGAAAGAGGCCGATGTCAGGCAGGATGCGGCCAGACTGCAGGCCAGCCTGGTGCCGGGCAGTGACGCCGCAAACCTCATCGACCAGTTCATGCGCGAACACGCGACCATGGGCAACAACTACCGGCGCGGACTCGCCGCCTTCCAGGCTGCCGGCTTTGACCCGACAGCAGGCGACGACAGTGTGGCCGGCATGGATCGGGCGCCGTCGCACACGCTGGAAGATGTCGGCACAAGCATCCTTGCCAGCACGCACATGCACATGGAGCAGCTCATGGCCGACCGCAGAAGCGTCCTGATCTGGAGTCTCGTCATCATGGGATTGGTGGTCATCCTGGCAGGGGTGCTGGCATGGCATCTGATACGCACCATTACCCGTCCGCTGGGTCGCGCCGTCGAAGTGGCGCGCTGCGTTGCCGCCGGCGACCTGAGTACCCACATCGTGGCCGACAGCAGCGACGAATTCGGCGAACTGCTCGATGCGCTGAAAACCATGAACAGCCAGTTGTCGCATCTGGTCAGCGAAGTCCGACAGGGCACCAAGTCGGTGGCTTTGGCTTCAGGCGAGATCAGCTCGGGCAACCTCGACCTGTCACGACGCACCGAATCCCAGGCCGGCTCACTCGAAGAAACCGCCTCTGCACTCGAGCAGATCACAGCCGCCATCCGCCAGAATGCCGATCACGCCCGCGAAGCCGATACACTGGCGCAGAACGCCACCCTCGTGGCCGAGAAGGGCGGCAGCATGGTCGCCAACGTCGTTGCCACCATGGGCGAAATCAATGACTCTTCGCGCAAGATTGCCGACATCATCAGCGTCATCGACAGCATCGCCTTCCAGACCAACATACTCGCGCTCAACGCCGCAGTCGAGGCCGCGCGAGCGGGGGAACAGGGGCGGGGGTTTGCCGTTGTCGCCAGTGAAGTCCGTAACCTCGCGCAGCGCAGCGCAGCCGCTGCCAAGGAAATCAAGGCGCTGATCGACGACTCGGTGACAAAAGTCGACCTGGGCAACCGTCAGGCCGGTGATGCAGGCGCCACCATGGGTGAGATCGTCGCCAGCATCCAGCACGTCACGAGTATCATCAGTGAAATCAGTACGGCCAGCAACGATCAGAGCCGCGGTATCGAGGAAGTGAATCGAGCAGTCACCCAAATCGACGGGAATACCCAGCAAAACGCGGCGCTGGTCGAACAGGCAGCCGCCGCGGCCAAATCGCTGCAGGATCAGGCCAGCCATCTGGAAGCCCTGGTAGATGCCTTCGTACTGGAAGGCGAAACGCACCGCACACGGGCAGCGGTTAACCCGATGAAAACGTTAACCACGGAAAGAATGCCTCGGCGGACAGCCACCCGCCCCCTACTAGCCGCCAAGTAGTGCATGCTCAACCATCGGCCGGTCATGCCTGGCCGGCCGCATCATGCCCAGGCAGGCACCCGTGCTCAGAAACTATTGAAAATGTCGTCCACCACGTTCTCGGCAATGCCGAAACCGGCACCCAGCCCCAGTCCCGTGACCAGATTGCCCATGAAGCCGCTACCCATGCCGCTGCCACTCCACCCTTGCGGCTGGACTGCATATTGCGGATAGTTCTGCATATGCTGTTCGAGTCTCTGAATATAGGCGCCCATCTGTTGCATCATCTGCCCGCTCAATTGCTGTTGCCCCTGAATGGCTAGCGCCAGAGAGCGCACTGCCAGCGCCAGTTCGCGACCGGAGACTTCGTCGCGTGCCTCTGCCTGGACGCGCTGGGACAATGACTCCAGCTGCTGCATGATGAACTGGTACTGCTGCTGCAACTGCATGGCCTGCTGTTGCGCCGACTGATAGTCCATGACGGAACCTCCGGTAAACGAGGAATACCGGTTGGACTGACGATCCCGATTTTTGTTCCGCGTCTGGCCGTGGCTGGACCAGCGGATGCGCGCGGTCAGGCTGCGGCAGGTGATGTCTGCGGAACCGGTCGGCAGAAATGAAAAAGGATCCCGCAGTGGAGATCCCTTTGCCTGAGCTATTGGTCGGGGCGAGAGGATTTGAACCTCCGACCACTTGCACCCCATGCAAGTACGCTACCAGGCTGCGCTACGCCCCGAAGCTGACGATTATAGCATGGTTTTGCCAAGCGCGCGCAGCCAGCGCACGGCGATCTGGGGGAAATTCAACTGACCGGATTTCCGGCCAGCAGTTGCTGGATGTCGCGAATCTCGCGCCGCAGCTCGGCAAAATCGACCGGTGCCGGAGCTGCTTCGACCTGCTCGATCAGCGGCAACGAAGCTGCCGCGCCTTCTTCCAGGCGCAGGCGCGCACCGCTGATGGTAAAGCCTTGTTCGTACAGCAATTCACGGATACGGCGAATCAGCAGCACTTCATGATGCTGGTAATAGCGCCGGTTGCCACGGCGCTTGACCGGCTTGAGCTGCGAAAACTCCTGCTCCCAGTAACGCAGCACATGCGGTTTGACGGCGCACAACTCCCCGACCTCACCAATGGTGAAGTAACGTTTGGCCGGAATCGGCGGCAGATCACTGGTGGGACGGTGTTCCGCCATAGCTGGTTTCGACCAGGATCTTGAGTTTGTTGCTGGGATGGAAGGTCACGACACGCCGCGCAGTGATCGGCATGTCCTCACCGGTTTTTGGATTGCGCCCGGGGCGTTGCGGCTTGTCGCGCAGCTGAAAATTGCCGAATCCGGACAGCTTGACGGTATCACCAGCTTCAAGTGCGTTGCGGATCTCGTCGAAAAACGCTTCCACCATGTCCTTGGCTTCGCGCTTGTTGAGGCCGACTTCCTCGAACAGCAGATAGCAGAGTGCAGCCTTGG
>JAJXUP010000090.1 GCA_021782795.1 Pseudomonadota bacterium
GGCCAGACCATCCAGCCCGTCTGTCAGGTTTACCGCGTTGCTGGTGCCGACGATGACGAAATAGGTCAGCAGCACGAATCCTGCCGTGCCCAGCGGGATGGCCACGTGCTTGAAAAACGGCACGATGAGCTCGGTCTGCGCCGGCAACTGCGCTGAATAGGCGAGGTACAGTGCCGCGCCCACGCCGATCAGCGATTGCCATAAATATTTTTCTCTTGCTGACAGTCCTTTAGGATTGCGATGCACCACCTTGCGATAATCGTCCACCCAGCCGATCGCGCCATAACCGAGTGTGACAAGCAGCGCAATCCACACGTAGTGGTTATCCAGATCGCCCCACAACAATGTCGACAGCGCAATCGACACCAGAATCAGGGCGCCGCCCATGGTCGGCGTGCCAGCCTTGACCAGATGCGTCTGCGGACCATCGTCACGCACCGCCTGACCGATCTTCAGCGCAGTCAGTTTGCGAATCACCGCCGGCCCCACCAGAAACGAAATGGCAAGCGAGGTCAGCGATGCCAGCACGGCGCGCAACGTGATGTAGCTGAACACGTTGAACCCATGCACTTCCGGCTCCAGGGACTGAAACAGCCACAGCAACATCAGTCGTTTTCCTCCAGCAAATTCACCACACGCTCCATGCCCATGAAACGCGACCCCTTGACCAGCACGGTGGTCTGCGCATCCAGACGCGCCTGCACTGCCTGCGCCAATGCGTGCGCATCGGAAAAATGTTCTCCTCCGTCGCCAAACGCGGCCACGGTCGCACGACTGGCTGTACCGAGCGCGTACAACGCCTCGATGCCCGCTTCGCGCGCATACTGACCAATGGCGTGGTGCGCTTCGTCGCTGTAGGTGCCCAGTTCGCCCATATCGCCCAGCACCAGTATCCGTGTCCCCGAAAATCCGCACAGCACATCGATTGCTGCACGCACCGATTCGGGGTTGGCGTTGTAACTGTCGTCAATCAGCCGCGAACCATGCGCCGCATGCCCCAGTTGCAGCCGGCCCTTGGGCAGGTGTACTCGGGCCAGCCCGGCGCGCATTGCCGTGCTCTCCACGCCGAGCGCGTATGCAGCAGCAATTGCCGCCAGCGCGTTCATGGCGTTGTGGCGACCGGCCAGCGGCAGCGGCAATTCAAACGTGTCCTGATCCAGCCGCACCTGCAGTTTGCCGCCCGCGCCAGTCGCCACCCAACTCCCGGCAACCGTTGCCTGCGCATTCATGCCGAAGCTGACGATGCGGCGCGTGCCGGCCATCCCGCACCAGAGTGGATAAAAACGGTCGTCGGCATTGAGCACGACGATGGCGCGCGCCGGACTGGCCTCCACGAGCTCCCCCTTGGCACGTGCCACCGCCTCGGCCGAACCCAGCAGGCCGATGTGCGCACTGCCGGCATTGTTGACCAACACCAGATCGGGTTGCGCGATCTCGCTGAGCCAGGCCAGTTCGCCCGCATGATTCATTCCCGCTTCCAGCACAGCAAAGGCATGCTGCTGACGTACGCCGAGCAGGGTAAGTGGCAGGCCAATGTCGTTATTGAGGTTACCGACGGTTGCCAGCACGGCGTCATCGCCGGTCTGCGCACGCAACAGCGCAGCCAGCATTTCCTTGACCGTTGTTTTTCCGCTGCTGCCAGTGATTGCCACCACGGTAGCCGGCATGCGCATGCGCCAGCCGCTGGCAAGCCGTCCAAGCGCAATGCGGGTATCGGCCACCACCACCGCCGGCTCCAGCTTTGCCTTGGCCTCACCGCTCACCATGACGGCTGCCGCGCCCGCAGCCAGCGCCGCCGGAGCAAATTGCAGACCGTCGAAATGTTCGCCGCGCAGCGCAACGAACAGGTCACCTGGCTGGATCTGCCGACTGTCGGTCGTCACGCGCAGAATCGGCGTTTCCGCACCGCGCATCTCGCCATCGCACCATAGCGCTGCTTCGCGAGTAGTCATCATGCCCATGTGCGCGCCTCCAGCCAGTGCATCACCACTGCAGCATCGCTAAAGGGGTGTCTTACGCCGGCGATTTCCTGATAGGCCTCATGTCCCTTTCCGGCCACCAGCACAATATCTCCCGGCCGGGACTGCTCCAGCGCGATCTCGATGGCGCGGCCACGATCGGTTTCCACCTGCTCGCGACCGTCCATGCCCGCGCGAATATCCGCAAGAATGCGCTCCGGGGCCTCGCCACGCGGATTGTCGGAAGTCACCACGGCCACGTCCGCCAGCCGGGAAACGATGGCGCCCATCAGCGGCCGCTTGCCGGCATCGCGTTCGCCGCCGCAGCCGAACACGCACAACAGCCGCGCAGCCGGAGCCAGCTCCCGCAGACTGGTCAGAACCTTTTCCAAGGCATCCGGGGTATGCGCATAATCCACAACCACCAGCGGTCGCGCGCCTCCGCCCAGCGTCTGCATGCGCCCTGCCGGTGGCTTCAGTTGCTGCAGCAATCCGGCAGCCTGTTCGCGGTCCATGCCGCCCGCCAGCAACACCCCCAGCACCCCCAGCAGATTGGAGGCATTGAAGTGCCCGAGCATGTGGCTGACGATGCGCACCCCGCCCCATGGAGTATCGACCTGCATGTCCAACCCGGCAGCCGACAACGTCAATGACCGGCCGCGCACCTCGGCCGTGCCGAAACCGTAACCCATCACTGCGTCAGCCTGTGCCCCCCCCTCGCGCAGCAGCGCCGCTCCGAAAGCATCGTCCGCATTGATGACTGCGCAACGCAATCCGGGCCAGCTGAACAGCCGTGCCTTGGCCGCCGCATACCGATCCATGTCGCCATGCACATCGAGATGATCCCGGCTCAGGTTGGTCAGCAACGCCGTATCGAAACGCACCGCCTCTACCCGACGTTGCTCAAGACCGATGGATGACACCTCCATCACCACCGCACGCACGCCCTGAGCCCGATACTGTGCCAGTTGCTGTTGCAGCAACGCTGCATCGCCAGTGGTATTGTCCGCAGGTTCGAGATCGGGCAGCACACCATTGCCCAGTGTGCCCATCACGGCAGCCGGTGTGCCAGCGGCAGCCAGTGTCTGCGCCAGCCAGTGAGCGCAAGACGTCTTGCCGTTGGTTCCGGTCACGCCAATGACCCGCAGCGCCTGTGACGGATGACCAAACATCGCATCCGCCAGTTCGCTGATCATGAATTTGAGTCCGGCCACCGGCAGGATCACGATCGCTGATGGCAACGGCTCGTTCCATCCGTCAGCGACCTCGCAGAGCACTGCCGCAGCTCCCGCAGCCACGGCCTGCGCAATGAACCGCCGTCCATCGAGCCGCTCTCCGGGATACGCAGCGAACACCCACCCCGCCCGGACTTTACGGCTATCGGTCACCAACCCATGCGGCACGACACCGCGCCGGGCCAATTCAGCCAGGATCAGCAGGGGCTGCTGCCACACGACCGGGCTCATGTTCTTGCCGCCTTACCGGTTTCGTCCGGCCCTGCATGCACCGGCATCACCTTGTCCGGCGCCACATCAAGCAGGTGCAGCGCGTTATCCATGACATTATGGAATACCGGTCCGGCCACTGTTCCGCCATAATACTGACCGGCCGAGGGCTCATCGATCATCACTGCCACAATCAGCCGCGGTCTGCTGGCCGGGGCAAATCCGATGAACGATGCGATATAGCGATTGGCGCTGTAGCCGCCGTGATCCGGCTTGTGCGCAGTACCTGTCTTTCCTGCCACGCGATAATCGGCCAGACTCGCCAGCGGTGCCGTGCCCTCCGGCGTCACCACGTTTTCCAGCATGGCTGCCATTTCGTCAGCGCTTTTTTCCGAGTACACGCGCACGGGCTGAGAGGTGTTTCTGGCGCCTTCCACGAGGCTGACCGGCAGCAACACACCATGGTTGGTGAATACGGTATAGGCTCGCGCCAACTGCAGCAGGCTGACGGAGATTCCGTTGCCATAGGACATCGTTGCCTGCTCGATCGGACGCCAGTGCTGCCATGGACGCAGGTCACCCTCGGCCACACCGGGGAAACCGCTCACCGGCGCGACTCCGAATCCGCAATCGTGCAGTTTTTGCCACATGTATTGCGATTCGAGCGACAAAGCGATTTTTGATGCACCCACATTGCTTGACTTTTCGATCACCTGACTCACGGTAAGCATGCCTTCCGGATGCGCATCGTGAATCCGGTTCACGCCGACCTGCCAGCTGCCGCCTTCGGTATCAATCACTGTTTCCGGACTGTAACGGCCCGTATCGAGCGCCGCGGTCACGGTGAAAGGCTTGAGGGTCGAGCCTGGCTCGTACTGATCGGTAACCGCACGATTGCGCATCTGCCAGGGCTTGACCCCATCCAGATTATTGGGATTGAACGACGGCACATTGGTCATCGCCAGCACTTCGCCGGTACGCGCATCCAGCACCACAATCGACCCGGAACGCGCTTTGTTGGCAGTCACCGCCAGTTCGAGTTCATGCCAGGCGAGGTATTGCAGCCGCATGTCGATCGCCAGTTGCAAGTCATGGCCCGGACGCGGACTGAGGATGCTTTGCACGTCCTCGATGACGTTACCGTGCCGGTCTTCAAGCACGCGCTGACTGCCAGGCTTGCCGGCCAGCCAATTCTGCCAGGCCAGTTCAAGCCCTTCTTCCCCGCTGTCATCGACACCGGTGAAACCCAGCAGTCCCGCCACCGCTTCGCCGGCAGGATAATAGCGACGGTATTCGCGCTGCAAAGACAGCCCCGGAATGTCGAGCCGGGTCACCGCTTCTGCCTGGTCGGGCGGCAGACGACGCTTGATATAGACAAACCCGCGATTCCTGCTGTCCTCGAGCTTGTCCCGCACTTCGGCCGGTTTCATCTGCAAAATGGCCGCGATCTGCCGTACCTGACCCGGACTCGCTTCCACGTCGGCCGGGTTGCACCACAGCGATTCAACCGGAGTACTGATAGCAAGCGGCTCTCGATTACGGTCAAATATCATGCCCCGATGCGCCGGCATCTCCACCACACGGTTGGCGAGAGCATCCCCCTTGTGTTGCAGGAAAGCATGGCGCAAGCCTTGCAGATACGCCGCGCGACCGACCATCGCCGCCAGCCAGACCAACAACAGTGCAAGAATGAATGTACTGCGCCACTGCTTGAGATGCAGCGCCAGCAAATGGCCCGACGGCTTGCCCATGCGCGCCATCATGGCCGGGAGCCTTGTACAGCAGGAGCGAACAGCGTACGGATCTGCGATGCATCCGGCAGTTGCATCTGCAACTGCTCGGTGGCGATCTTGCCTACGCGCGCATGCATGGCCCAGGTGCTCTGCTCCAGTTGCAGCCGGCCCCAGTCTTCTTCCAGCTGCCGCTGTTGCTGCTGTGCCTGCTGCAGGGCGATGAAGGCCTTGCGTGCCTGTTGCTGGCCATCGATGACCGACAGGGCGCACACCACCACTCCGGACAGCAAAACCAGTTGCAAGCGCATCACAACGCCTCCAGTACACGCATCACCGCGCTGCGCGCGCGTGGATTGTTCAGCACTTCGCGTTCGCCGGCGCGCATGGCGCGCCCTGCCAGACGCATGCGCGCGGCTGGTATTTCATGCGCGCGCAACGGCAATCTGGCCGGCAGAGCCGGCGGACTCGAACGCTCACGCATGAAACGTTTCACCATGCGGTCTTCAAGCGAGTGAAAGCTGATCACCACCAGACGGCCGCCCGGCGCCAACCGGTCGGCCGCCCGTGGCAGGGTCAGCGACAGTTCTTCAAGTTCGCGGTTGATGTAAATCCGTACAGCCTGAAAGGTTCGGGTAGCCGGGTGATGCCCCGTCTCACGACCTGGCACGACGGACGAGACCAGCCGCGCAAGCTGGTGAGTGGTTGCAATCGGCGCACGCGCTCTTTGCGCGACAATCGCTCTTGCAATCGCTTTAGCATGCCGCTCTTCTCCATATTGCCAGAGCACCTCCCTCAATTCGGTTTCTTCCACCCCGGCCAACCATTGCTCAGCCGTAAGGCCCGATGTCTGATCCATGCGCATGTCGAGCGGCGCATCCTGCCGGAAACTGAATCCCCGTTCCGCCTCATCCAGTTGCGGCGAAGACACACCGAGGTCCATCACTATCCCATTCACCTGCCGGACACCCATTTCATCCAGCACTGCATCCATCTGCGAAAACGGCGCGTGGCGAATGGTGAACCGCGCATCCCGCCAGCCTGCTCCCGCTGCCACCGCCTGCTGATCGCGATCGAGCGCGATCACTCGCCCCGCATCGCCCAGCCGGCGCAAAATTTCCTGACTGTGCCCACCACGTCCGAACGTCAGATCAACGTAAACGCCATCGGGGCGAACAGCCAGCGCCTGCACTGCTTCCTCGCGCAGGACTGTTTCATGACCAGACTCCGTGTTCACAGCGAAAAGCCGGCCAGTTCGGCCGGCATTTCCGCATCACGAAACGTCAGGGCAAGGTCCATCTGTTCCTGCCAGCGCACTTCATTCCACAACTCGAATTTCACGCCTTGCCCCACCAGCACCACCGATTTATCCAGCGCGGCAAATTCGCGCAGCATGGCCGGCAACAGGATGCGGCCCGAACTGTCCAGCTCAATATCGGCGGCATTGCCGACCAACAGGCGCTGCAGACTGCGGGTCTGCGCGTTGAAACTGGACAGGCTGTTGAGTTTTTTCTCGATGGGCTCCCATTCCACCAGTGGGAACAGGAGCAGGCACTTCCCCGGATCGGCCGTCACCACGACCCGACCGTCCCCCTGGCCGACCAACTCGTCACGATACCGGGCCGGCACCATCAGCCGCCCTTTGCTGTCGAGACTCAATGTGGTTACGCCACGAAACATGCTCTTCCTCGCCGGACGCGCCGCGGAATTTTACCCACTTTTTACCACAAATTACCACCTGCACCCACTATAGAGAAGAAAATGCCACGGGTCAAGCAAGCACAAGGGATTTTCAAATACTGACAATGACTTAGCCGACCTGCCACGCATGCACGTGCAGAGCCATTAAATGATAAATCAGATAGATGGGATGAGTTTGAAAGGTTAAACTTTAGGTGTCGCAACCGGACGGCTGCGACCCGCAGGCGGGCATGCGCCCGCACGCCCAAGATCGAATCAGCTCACGTGTATCGCAGGCAAGCCGCGTTCCAGCCGTCCGATCACACAGGCATCGGGAAATCCGGCCCTGACAAACATTGAAAGTACTTCCTGGGCTGCCTGCTCGCTGCACGACACCAGCAGACCGCCACTGGTCTGTGGATCGCACAGCAGATTGCGCTGCCACGACTCCATGCCGTCCGGCAGGCGCACGTCCGAACCGTATCCGCTCCAGTTGCGCGCCGCCGCACCCGGCGCATGCCCCTGACGAGCCAGTTCGCGCGCTTCCGACAGCACCGGCAACGCCGCAAACTCGATCTCGGCGCTTAGCGCCGAACCGCGGCAGATTTCCAGCAGATGGCCCAGCAGACCGAAACCGGTGACATCGGTAAGCGCATGCACTCCCGGGTGCTCGGCGAGCGCCATGCCCGGCGTATTGAGCTGCGTCGTCACCGACAGCATCTGTGCATAACCGACATCACCGAGCCGTCCTTTTTTCAGCGCCGAACTGAGCACGCCCACCCCAAGCGCCTTGCCGAGAATCAGCACGTCGCCAGCCTGCGCATCCCGGTTGCGTTTGATCTTGTGCGGATCGACGATCCCGATGGCCACGAGGCCGTAGATCGGTTCCACCGAATCGATCGAATGCCCTCCGGCCACCGGAATGCCCGCCTCCCGACACACGGACTCGCCGCCGGCAAGGATGGCGCGAATCACTTCGACCGGCAACTTGCCAACGGGCATGCCCACAATGGCGAGCGCAAACAGTGGCCGCCCACCCATGGCATACACGTCCGAAATGGCATTGGTTGCGGCGATGCGACCGAAATCGAACGGATCGTCAACGATCGGCATGAAAAAATCCGTCGTGGCAACAATGGCCTGCCGGTCATTCAGGCGATACACTGCCGCATCGTCACTGGTTTCGCTGCCGACCAGCAACTGACCCGACGCCAGTCCGCCCGGCATACCGGATAGCAGTTCCCGCAACAGCGAAGGCGCAATTTTGCAACCGCAACCGCCGCCGTGCGAAAATTGCGTCAACCTGATCGATTCCATGCCTGCCAATCCAACGTGAATAACCGCATAACCCTAGCACATCTGACCGGCTTTGACGAGCTGATCGATGTGCGCACCCCGGCCGAATTTGCGCTCGACCATATTCCGGGCGCACATAATTACCCCGTGCTCAGCGATGCAGAGCGTGCCGAAGTCGGTACGGTATACGTCCAGGAATCCGAATTCGCCGGCCGCAGGCTCG